>JAPKDE010000213.1 GCA_028822675.1 Dehalococcoidia bacterium
TTCGGTCTCCCAGGTTGGTGCCAAACCCCAGATAACCCGCCATCGGGCTCAAGATGTGGTCCCTTTGCTGGAGTTCCAGCCGTCGGGTCGCCAGCCGCGCACCACGGCGTCGGTGACCCGGCAGACCCGGACCATCTCTCTAACGTCGTGCACCCGGACGATGTCTGCGCCACCGGCGATAGACAATGCAACCGTGGCTGCCGTCCCCTCAACCCGCTGGTCGGCAGGCAGGCCCAAAAGCAACCCCAAAGTGGATTTGCGGGAAGTGCCAGTCAAAATAGGACAGCCGATTTCTTGAAGTAGCTTCAGCCGATTAAGGACTTCGAGGTTTTGGTCCGGGTTCTTTCCAAAGCCGAACCCAGGATCCACGATTATACTTTCTTTGGGCACACCGGCTTGGAGCGCGATACCAACACTGGCGGTCAGACTTGAAACCAGGTCAGGCAGCAAATTCGCGTACTCAGTGCCCTTTTGGTTGTGCATCAGGACTAGTCCCGCCCCGGTGTCGGCGGCGACCTGGGCCAGCTCCAGTTCGGCTTTTAGCCCCCATATGTCGTTGATAATCACGGCCCCGGCGTCAACGGCTTGTATGGCCACCGCTGCCTTGTAGGTGTCCACGCTAACCGGCAGCTTCACCCTGCTGGCAATGGCTTCAAGGGCCGGCATCAGCCGCTTGAGTTCTTCTTCCGCTGATACCTGCTCAAAGCCGGGCCTGGTGGACTCGGCGCCAATGTCTAGTATGTCTGCGCCGTCTTCCTGAAAACGAAGGGCTTGCTCCACAGCCGAGGCAACATCGCCGCCAAGTCCGTCTCCGGAGAACGAGTCTGGCGTCAGGTTGATTATGCCCATCACATAGGTACGTACGCCCCAAGTTAGGGTTTCGCCGTTGGCCACGGTCAGCCTGGTGAGTGGTGTTTGTACCTGGGGCATAAATTGGAAACTCCGGTGCGTGTGCAAGGGAATCAATAGTCTAAGACAGCCCCATTTTATCACTCTGGCGCGTGCCCAGACTCCTTGCTCCTCGTTTGGGGCGTCTGCTACGATTGACCTGATTCTAGAAGACATAATATGCGGCTAAATCTCCCCAGATTGGCCGCCTGATAACGGATAACAAAAGGACCTGTATCGGTCTACTTTGACACTTGGCGGGAGGGGCTGTGACCGCAGAAAAACGGCAGATCGACGAGAAGATAGAACTACTGGACGCCATGCGGCAAGAGTCGCAGTTGGGTGGCGGCCAGACTCGGATAGACCAGCAACACAGCAGGGGCAAGCTGACCGCCCGGGAGCGGTTGAACCTGCTGATGGACGAAGGGACTTTTGAAGAACTGGACCCGTTCGTCACCCACCGCGCCACCGACTTTGGTCTGGCAGACAATAAGGTGCTGGGCGATGCCGTGGTCACCGGGTACGGCAAGGTGGAGGGTCGGCAGGTCTTTGCCTTTGCCCAAGACTTCACAGTGATGGGCGGCTCATTGTCAGAAGCCGTCAGCCTCAAGATCTGCAAGATGTTGGATCTGGCAGTTAAGTCGGGTTGCCCCGTGGTCGGGCTGAACGACTCGGGCGGCGCGCGCATCCAAGAGGGTGTAACCAGCTTGGGCGCGTACGGAGACATATTCCTGCGCAACACCATGTATTCCGGGGTCATACCCCAGATATCCGTGATTGTTGGTCCCTCCGCTGGCGGAGCAGTTTACTCACCGGCGATCACCGACTTTGTATTTATGGTCAAGGGCACCGGGCAGATGTATATCACCGGACCCGACGTAATCAAGGCGGTTACCGGCGAAGAGGTGACCCACGAAGACCTGGGCGGTGCGGCAACCCACGCCACTCTTAGTGGAGTGGCCCAATTTGTTTATGAGACCGAAGAGGAATGCATCAATGAGGTGCGCCACCTGCTGAGCTTTTTGCCCAGTAACAACGTGGAGGACGCACCCCAGGAGCCGACCGACGACCCGGCCAGCCGACGCGAACCAGACCTCCGTTACTTGGTCCCGGACGACGCTAACCGTCCCTACGACATGCGGGAGATCATCTACAAGGTCATTGATAATGAAGAGTTCATGGAGGTCCACCAGAACTTTGCCCGGAACGTGGTGGTGGGGTTTGCCCGGATGAACGGGCGGTCCGTCGGAATCGTCGGGAACCAGCCGGAGTTTCTTGCTGGCGTCTTGGACATTGACGCCTCGGCCAAGGCGGCGCGGTTTATCCGGTTCTGTGACTGTTTCAACATACCCATCGTGACGCTGGTGGATGTTCCAGGGTTCATGCCCGGAATCGAACAAGAATACGGCGGCATCATTCGCCACGGTGCCAAGCTGATCTTCGCCTATGCCGAGGCTACGGTGCCCAAGGTTGCGGTGGTTATACGCAAGTCCTATGGCGGTGCCTACATAGTGATGAGCAGCAAGCACCTGCGGTCAGACATTAACTTGGCCTGGCCATCGGCAGAGATTGCCGTGATGGGTGCAGAAGGTGCGGTGAATATAATCTACCGCCGCGAGATTTCTGAGGCCGAGGACCAGGACAAGCGGCGGCAGGAACTCATCAAGGAATATCAGGAACAGTTCACCACTCCGTACATCGCCGCCAGCCGTGGGTTCCTGGATGATGTAATCGACCCAGCAGACACTCGTGTTCGCATCATCAAAGCCTTGGAGATGCTGCAAAATAAGCGCGAAAGTCTACCCGCTAAGAAGCACGGAAACATTCCGCTTTAATCTCCCCTATCAACAAACCCCTTCTCGCTTGCCCTGTCATCCTGAGGAGGTACGACGAAGGATCTTCCAAGCCCAATTTTGGCAGACCCTTCCCTACGCTCGGGGTGACATTTGGTGAACGGCGTTAGCCAGACCAATCGTCTGAAAATTGCCCAACTGACTAACGCCCAACCCCAAACTGCGAAGTTTGTATTAGAATAGCCGGGCCGTTGCCCGTTGGGCTGCGGTGATTCAACCTCGTTTTACCTATAGGAGACTTTCATGGAGTTCGGCGTTTTCTACCAGCTCCCGTGCGCGGTAGACCAAACTCCCGCCGCCCGCATCCAGGACACCATTGCCCAATGCCGATTGGCCGATGAACTTGGTTATGACGCTGCCTGGCTGGCAGAACTGCACTTCAACCCGCGTTTTTCGGTGATGTCCGCTCCGTTGATGATAGCGGCAGCCATCGCTCAGGCTACCAAGCGTATCCGCATCGGCAACGCCATTAATCTGCTGCCCCTACACCAACCAGTGCGGCTGGCGGAAGATGTGGCGACACTGGATGTGTTGTCTAACGGACGCGCCATCTTTGGTGTCGGCCGCGGCTCCATGCCCACCCATTACCAGGGCTATGGCATCAATCAGGAAGAGGGGCGGCAAAGATTTCTGGAAGGGCTCGAAGTCGTGCTGGGCTTGTGGGCAGACGAAGATTTCACCTACCAGGGCAAGTACTACCAGAGCCACGGACAAAGCATCACGCCACTGCCAATACAGCAGCCCCATCCCCCGGTCTACGTGGCGGCCAACAGCGCTGATACTTTTGGCATCGTCGGTTCTTTGGGCCACAACATACTGGTGGCACCGACCATTGTCACCACCCAGGGCGCTCTGACCGGCTTGGAATCATACCGGAAAGAGTTGGCAGCCAACGGCCATGATTCTGCCAAGCTGAAGGTCAACATCAATGTGCCGATGCACGTGGCGGCCACCGAGGAAGAAGCGGTAAAGGGATTCGAGAAGACCATCGACAACTACCTGGCTACGCTGCGGGAGATTGGCCGTGCTCGGGGTGCCAGCCAGGGTGCCAGCCGCGCGGTCAGCCTGACCTCTCAAATTGTGATCGACGAGTTTGCCGCCGTTGGTACTCCGGATCAGGTTTCCGCCAAGCTTGAGAGGTTCAAAGAAATGTATGGGCCTGATGAATTCATGTGCTGGTTCAACATCGGCGGCATGTTGCCCCACGCCGAGGTGGAGAGTTCTATGCGCCTATTCGCCAAAGATGTCATGCCCAGATTCCAGTAATTCGTCGCCCGAAGTTAGATGAATTATTAAGTGGACTGTTAGGTGAACGCCCATGAGCTCAGAGTCATTGTTCGATTACGACCGCAAGGTACAAGCGGAGAGCGACGCCCCTCTTGCAGAGCGGATGCGTCCACTCATTTTTGCTGATTTTGTGGGTCAGGACCAGATCGTTGACCCGGACAGGGTGCTGCTGAAATCCATCGCTGCAGGGCGCTTGCCGTCCATCATCCTCTGGGGGCCACCAGGCACCGGCAAGACCACTCTGGCCCGGTTGGTGGCAACCTCCACACAGGCTGATTTCCAACCGGTCAGCGCCGTTACTTCCGGAGTGGCCGACCTGCGCCGTATCGTCGCCGAAGCCAAGGACCGAAAAGGCATGCACCGGCAGTCCACTATCTTGTTCGTGGATGAGATACATCGCTTCAACAAGGCCCAGCAGGACGTGATTCTTCCCCACGTCGAAGATGGGACCATCACG
>JAPKDE010000214.1 GCA_028822675.1 Dehalococcoidia bacterium
CCACATTTACTCTGCTGCCCTGGCGTCCGCGTCAGAACGCCGTAGCCCGGATGTTTTGCGATATTAGAACCCCACAGGGAGACCCGTTCATCGGTGATCCCCGTTACGCTCTCAAGCGCAACCTAGAGCGGCTGGCTAGTAGTGGTTACACCTACTACGTCGGACCCGAGCTTGAGTTCTTCTACCTGAAGGACTCCAAGTCAGCGGAACCGCTGGACCAGCAGGGATATTACGACCAAATCTCAAGCTATCCCTCTGCGGACCTTCGTCGAGATACGGTCTTGACCCTGGCAGATATGGGGATACCGGTCAAATACTCCCACCATGAAGGTGCACCCAGCCAACATGAGATTGACCTGCAATACACCGACGCACTGACAATGGCAGACAATGTTATGACCGCCAAGTTGCTCATCAAAGAGTTGGCCCAACAGGCGTCCGTCTATGCCACTTTCATGCCCAAGCCGATCTCTGGACAGAACGGTTCAGGCATGCATATCCACCAGTCGTTGTTCCAAGGGGATAAGAACACGTTCTTTGACTCTGACGATGAACACCAACTGTCAATCACCGGTAAGCGTTTCATCGCCGGCCTACTCCACCATGCCCCTGAGATAACGCTGATTACCAACCAGTGGGTGAACTCTTATAAGCGCTTGGTGCCAGGATTTGAAGCCCCTGCATTCATTTCGTGGGCGCACACGAGTCGCTCAGACCTGATTAGGGTTCCGGCACACAAACCGGGTTATGAGAGCTCCATGCGGGTGGAATACCGTGCGCCAGATCCGGCTTGCAACCCTTACCTTGCTTTCAGTGTGATGCTGGCCGCTGGGTTCAAGGGGATTGAAAACGAATACCCCGTGCCACCGGCTGTTGAAGGCAACGTATTCAACATGTCACCTGAAGAGCGGCAGAGCAAGGGAATCAAGGCGATGCCAGGCAGTCTTGGCGAGGCATTGGCTCTGGCTGAAGGAAGTGAACTACTCCAGGAATCACTTGGTGAGCACATTCTGAACAGCGTTATTCAGAACAAGTCCATGGAGTGGAACGAGTACCGGGCCACAGTGACAGATTATGAGACTTCTCGGTATCTGCCAATTCTCTAGCATTTGGGTCTGGTTCCAGGTTCAGTTGGCTGGAGATACAGTGAGGGTGTAGGTTACTGGCTCACGGGTTTTTTCGGCTAATGAACCTACTGCCACTATCAGTTTCTGGCCTTCTTCCGGCGGTTGGACTGTTATTTCACCAGTATTGTGCACGTCCAACAAAACTTGACGCACCTGCGGTTCAGCACCGGTGGTAATCAACTGCACCTGAAATTCCTGACGAACCAGGTTGTTGGTAAAGACAAACCCACTCGCCTCCCAATCTTGGTCATCTGCAAATATCCCGGCTGCCGGGATGCTGATATTCCGGAAGCAGGCCCCTGCGGCGTTCACTGCGTCGTCGGTGACGTATTGAAATCTGACCCAGATTTCTTCCCCAGCGTAGGTAGAAAGGTCTATGGATTCTTGCACCCAACCCTGGCTGCTGCCGGTATAACCGGGACCAAAGCCACTGCCGATTGGGTTCTCTGGAGAACTTAACGAGGTCTTGATGATTTGCCAGGACTTTCCGTAATTCTCTGACACTTCTACGTAAACGTAGTCCCAGTCCTTTTCAATCTCGAACCAGACCTCATACTCCAACGAGGCAACCGCGCCTTTGGGCAGTTGTACCCTGTGGGACAGAGTGGAGTCTATCGAGTCTCCTGAATTGCCCCACCAACAGCCTTTTGGCCCAATATCCACCGGCAGTAGTGGGCTTGTAGTTGGCCCCTGGAACCCCAGAACGAATGGTTCGTCAGTGGGCTTAAGTTCGGTGTATTTAATGGCGTACTGTGGAATCTCTGACTGGGTCTGGTTGAACCCTCTGATGCTTCCAGTAATTCGTGCGCTAACGTCTAGGTTGTCATAACCCAAGATACCCTCACCGTCCAAGACGTTGGCCGCTGCCCATTCACGAAACACGTCGGCGAACCGTGATTCGTACCCCATCTGTTCTAAGTGAGCGTCAACCCCAGCGATACTGTCACCCGCCTCGGTTAACAAGGCCGATAGGCTGTCCTGTCCGCCGTAGTGCTCAGTTAAATAGTGCATGAACAGAGAGGCCGCGCCGTAATTAGCTATACCCCCCACGGACGAGGTGGGCCAGTTGATCAACGATGTGGGCGAGGCCCTAAGAAATTGATGGATTGAGCTCGTGGAGTCCAAAGCGATGCTGGAAGACAACTCTGCCAGACCCTCATTCACCCAGGTGTCTTCTGAGTCATCGGCGTACCAGTGGATGGCGTGTTGCAACTCGTGGGCCAACACCTGTTCGTAGGTGGCGCTACCGGGGACTACACTCTGTGCGTTGATGTAGATTATCTCTCGCTGGTTGCTTCGGGGCCGAATAGCAATTGGATATTCGTCGGTTGAACTAAAGTATCCGGCCAAACCACTGAGGTTGGCATTGAGGATATTCAGATGCGAGTCGTTGTCCACACCAGGGTTCCACTCGCTGCCAAAAGCATTGGTCACCACTGGATATATTTCTTCCTCAAACACCGAGGCTGAACGCTCAAGTTGCGTGAGGTCTAGGTCAAGTCCGTTTTCCATATACCAATAAGCATGGGGAGTGACCAGGACCAGCTCAAACTCGCTTTGGTAAGTCTCCGGATCGCTCAAATCAACTAACCAGAAGGTGTCGGTCCGGCCCACCGCATATTCAGTGAGTTTTCCAGCGACAAACCTGGAGATGTCGCCACTGCCCGGCACTAGTTCTTTGGTCAATCGGAATAGGTCCCGGTCGGGCGCATCGGTGAACTGGGTGACGATTGTGGCATCTAGAGGAGTCTGCGGCACCTTGACTGGAGGCTCGGTTGTGCGGGTGATTCTACTAGAGGGCTGGGAAGTGGCAGTTTCAGTCAGGCCAGGAGTTGCGACGGGCACCTGGGTTTCAACGTCAGTTGAACCATTACAGGCGATCAGGCCTGCAATCAATAATGGCAGTCCTATTGAAAAGAGTTTCTTCATGGGTTGTGCAATATAAGATAAGGTTCAGACCGATTTTTTGTGCCCAGTCTGACTTTCGGATTAGACGGGCCTACTTAAGATCCAATCACGTTGAATCTATTCATGGCGATGTCTATGTTTTCTTCCAAGATACATTCAACTGCCGCCACGGAGTCGTGGACCGCCTGTGCTATAAGCGGTTCTTCTTCCTTGGTGAACCGACCCAAGACATGGGGAATGGAATCGCCGTTCTGTGGCGGCTGACCAACCCCAATTCTCAATCTGGGGAATTGTTCAGATTGTACGCTGGAGATGATTGATCGGATGCCATTGTGGCCGGCATGGCTGCCTGCGGCCCGGAGTCTGATGCGCCCAGCGGGCAAGGCCATCTCATCGTAAACAATCAACAGTTCGGTTGGACGACCACCAAAACGGGCCAACAGATATTCAACACCTTCACCACTGTTATTCATAAATGTGCGTGGTTTGGCTAATACAACATCATGGCCTGCTATTCGTCCTTGCCCAATGACCGCTTTGGCCCGGCGGTCGTTCATCTTTATCTCTGATTTTTTGGACAGTAAATCAATGAATCTGAACCCCACGTTGTGCCTGCTGGCAGTGTATTTTGTTCCAGGGTTTCCCAGTCCGACGACGATGAGCATCTTTAGTCCAATACCTGTCTGATGAAAATGACTAGATCATTGTCCGTTGTGTTAGCCAAAGAAGAAAGCGCACTGTCTTGAAGAATCTGCAAAAAATCCAACCACTGCTCTCTAGAGTTTCCAGTCAACGTTTTTCCCACCACCGATTTGCTTAGTTCCTGAGCCTTTCCGCCCAGCGCCATCTAGAAATAGGGTATTAACCGGGCTAATTCAACTATATACGGGCCGCCTGCATCAGCTGTCCATGGCGTTGCCCGCACCATTTCACCGTATTACTCAGTTTCCCATATGTATGCAGGTGTGAGGGTGACCGTGTCCACATCGAACAACCCTGCCAGGGTGTCAGGTCGACCTGTTCATTCCCAGCGAAAGAGGTGTTCAACTGCTGGATTCCTCAGTCTCACTGGTGACCAACTGTAGGTTGGCCAGGAATTTGACGAACTTTTCTTCGTCTAATACTTCGGTGCCCAAACGCTCGGCTGCGGCTAATTTTGATCCAGGCGACTCTCCGACCACCAGGTAATTTGTGTCCTTGGTGACCGATGAGGTTATCTTCCCTCCTAGGTCTTTGATCCTGGATTGGGCTTCGCTTCTGGAGTACCCGGCCAGAGTCCCGGTGACGACAAACGTCAGACCGACCAGAGGTAGACCCTCGGCGCTGACCTGCCTGGGTTCTTGTTCTAGTTTCACACCGCTGGCGCGGAGCTTTGAGATTACGTTTTGATTTGCTTCCATT
>JAPKDE010000215.1 GCA_028822675.1 Dehalococcoidia bacterium
GAGTCCAGCTAGGGATTCGATGCGAATCTGTGTCAGACGCGCGACGTTAAACATTAATAGTCCGCCATTGCCAATGCCAAGAATAGATGCGATGGAAATTGCCCGCAGAAGAGGTGGTCTCCGTGATCTGGGTCAGCCAAAGACGCTGCTGTTCGTCAGCACGACGCTTCAAAACAAAATCCCTTGGGGGGTCTGTACTAGGTCGCTCGTAAAGCACGCCGGAACGGGGTCAACCCGTCCTGACTTGGCCTGACTTGGTTCACGGTCCTTAGTTGAGGGAAATCAGATAGCCGGGCCAGCAGCCTGTCTAATACAAGGCCGATTCGCCCGGATGTCAGTTATTCAATAAAGGGCGGTCACACAAAATGATGTGACCGTAGAATCTACCAAGGGTCTCTTCAATTGGATTTTCGGGTTATTCGAATTTAGTGAATTTGCGCTTAAATATTGTCTCTGGGATCGGGGTTTCTTCTTATTATTATTCTAGTGCTCAGGTTATTCTAGTGTTCAGGTCGCTATTAAAGAAAGCAATTTTGCTGCATTGGTGTCGGTGCCAAATCGCAGACGAGCCAATGGTATTAATAGACGAAGGCTGAGAAGTCCCATCTGAAATGGAGCCAGGGAAACATATCTGTCTTAGTCCGCAAAATGATGCGCTATTCGCATCGCTTCAATATTAGCATATGGTAGGTGGACGTCAGGGGTCTCAATTACCCGACGCCAGGTCTGATGCGATGAATGTCCACAAGAGTAGGAGGCAGGAGACGACAGGATGATATATGAAGAGCGTCGAACGCTAGCCCACGCAAAATCAGCGGCAGACTACCTGCAATACTGCCACACGGAGCTGTGGCCCAAACTGAAGTCGGAAGGCGGCCAACCCCTTTGCCTGCTGAGCGGCCTCATCGGAGACCCTCCCAACCAGTACCTGCAAGTCATTGAATTCGAGGACGCCCAAGCTTGGGCAGCGGCTCAGAACAGCGTCTCGCCTTCGCCCCATGACCTGGTTGCCAGCGAGTCGGTCCGTCTTCTGAAATCAATTGCCTCTAGACCCAAGGCACAAGTGCCCAAGGAAGACCAGCGGGCGGTGTACGGCTGTCGGCGGTTCTTGATTAACCCGACCGACCTACCGGACTTTGTAAACAGTTCCCAGAACGGCATTTGGCCTCGGATAGAATCACAGGGTGCCTGCATCTTGGGGTTGTGGGCCACCGTTGCAGTGACCCAGCCCATGGAAATACTGCTGCTGACCGGCTACCACAGCCCAACCCACTGGGAAGAAACGCGGGTCACTAGCAGCCAACAGACCAGCGTTGACGACGAGCTGAGACAGCAGGAATCTCCTCTGAGAAACCGGCGTTTGGACATTTCGCAAAAGACCTGGGTGCGGCTCATGCAAGCGCACTGGGATTAGGTGGCGTAGTTCCGGACGGCATCGACGATAGTCAGCAGGTCGTCGAATCCGACGATGGGGAACCCGTTCTGCTCGGCTTGTTCGCGCAGCTTCTGCCTGGCTTCGCCCCTGACGTAGATACCCGAGTCCAACAACAAGAACGGCATCCCCAGGTTTACCGAGGCTTCTAGGTCGTGGCTGGAATCGCCGACGTACACGGACTGATTCACCTGCCCGCCCATGCGTTCCACAGTCTTGACCAGTATCTCTGGGTCTGGCTTGCCTTGGGTTACATCATCGATGGCTAGTACGGAATCGAAATAGCCCTCGATCCCTTGATGGGCCAGCACACTTTCAGCTACCACGCGGCTGCTCATGGTGGCCAGGGCAACGCGATAGTTTTTGTCTTTCAACATAGCCAGAAGTTCTTTCACTTGGGGCAGCAGGACCACCTGGCTGTTCAACTCAAGTTGCAGACTGCTACGTAATTTGACCGCCTGTTCCAGCAGTTGGTCGGCCTTGTCCGCGCCTAGGTCGCGCTCCAGAAAATGGTACAGCAGCTTCCGGGCGCCGCCGCCGAAGACCTCTCTTAGATCGGTCTCCGTAACCTTTACGTCGAAGTGGGACAATGCCTGGATGGTTGCGCCCAGCGCCGCCGGTTGGCTGTCTGCCAGGGTTCCGTCCAGGTCAAAAATAACGGTGTCTATCGCGTTGGTCATTGCTCTCCGCATTTGCTTTTGGGTTCGTTATGTCGCCTAACCGGTGAGTCGGGCGTTCACAGTGTAGGGTCAGGTAAACGGCAAAACAAATGCCTCCGGATTGCTCCGGAGGCTTGTTCGTCAGTTTGGTACTACGGCCGATTTCCGGTAACTCTAGAAATAATACCGGGATACTGTCTCGGCGGCACAGGCTGGTTTATCTTGTCCGTCGATCTCGATGGTGACGCCCTTTACTACCTGGAAGCACTCATCGCTTATTTTTTCGACGCCGACCAATTTGCTACGGCAGCGAACTTTGGAGCCAGCAACCACCGGATTCGGAAAACGAACTCGGTTGAGGCCGTAGTTGACCGACAGCTTCAGGCCGGGGTAGGGAGGCGCAGTTGCGTCCACGTTTCCGCTCAGACCGGGAATCAGGGATAGAGTGAGAAATCCGTGGGCCACGGTTTGTCCAAAGGGGGATTCCTTGGCGGCCCGGTCCACGTCAACGTGAATCCATTGGTGGTCCTGAGTGGCCCCGGCAAATGCGTTGATCATCGTCTGATCAACCTCTAGCCAGTCACTCAAATCGATTTCTTCGCCCAGTTTGCCGGTGATTTCCTTCACCATATCGTCCACTGCCATACAGCCTCCTAAGCCAATAGTTTCAGTCGGCATTCTATTGGTTTTTAGACTGCGGGTATACCCTCGGGGCCCTGTGCTTAGTGACGGGGGTACTCAATGGCACAAAAGTTGTTCGTAGCAAAAATATCCCGTACCGGTCTATAATTTGAAACCTGAATACTTTTTTGAGTCACAAAATTCCAAAGAAACCCAAGTTGTTTAAAAAACTTGTTTGAGGGGTAGATTCATGGTTGCAACAGGCAGTGTCATAGCGATCTTTACCGTCGACCGCATGGAGGCTCCCATGCAACAGGTCGAGCAAATCAACGCGATAGCCGGCAAGGGCTTAGAAGGCGACCGTTATTTTCTGGGCACAGGAACGTACTCAAAAAAGCCAAAACCCGATCGCCAGGTAACCCTGATCCAAAGTGAAATACTGGAATCGCTCAAGACCAAGTTCGATATCACCGTAAAGCCCGACGAGTCCCGCCGGAACATCCTGACCAAGGGCATAGAAATCAACGACCTAATCGGAACTGAATTCTTCGTCGGACCAGTCCGCCTAAAAGCCCACCGCCTAACCCGCCCTTGCCTCTACCTAGAAAACCTCCTAAACCAACCAGGCCTATACAACGAGCTCTGGGAAAACGGAGGAATAAGCTGCGAGATCCTAAGTGGTGGGGTCATTACAGCAGGGGATGTAATTACTGCTGCGGTGGATTAAGGGCATGTAGATTGCGAAACAACAAGCCCCCGGGTTATTCCGGGGGCTTGTTGTTTCTTGCGGTGTGGTAGGTAAGGCGTAGGGGATTTGAACTGCTAGAGGTCCAACTCAGCCTTAAATTCGGCCAAAGACCGGGTTCGTCCTTCTTTTATTTCCATGATGGACTCCCTAAGTTCTTCCACCAATCCAGGGTCAGACATTATCTCCATGGTTAGTCTCATGGACTCGAATAACTCCCATGGCATAAGGGCCATTACCGGCTCTCCGTAACGTGTTAAAGAAATGCATCTGGGGTTGTCGGCGAAGTCCGAAAGAAGCCCGGACAAATTCTTCCGAGCCTCGGAGATAGACATACCATTTTCTATTTCATTGTTTCTTTCTGTTGTCATTACTCGCCTCTATGCGGGTCGCTAATCTAGCAGACCCTGCCTTAAGAGTCTACGCGCCAAGCTGTATATATCGCTCCTAGATCCGTCGCGTCTAATTCCCACCGCTGCCACAATGACAATCGTGTTCTCATCATCAATCCGGTAAATAATCCGATAGCGTTGTGCGACCGCTCTCACATCCCGGTACTCGGAAAATTCTGCTATGAGAGCAGTTCCCTGTTTTTCAGGCTCTTCAGCCAACCGCTCCGCTCGGTCGATTATCAAGCGTTGGATTCGCTTGTCACCGATCTTCCGAATCATATTAGCTGCAGTGAGTGTTATTCTGACCTCAAAACTCATATTGTACAACAATTATAAATATAGTAGTACAACATTTCAAGCCTACACCGCCACAGATTCGTATATTTATCCTACTGGCGTCTGCGCCTAATTATTCCAGAATAAATACGTGGACCGGCCAGTCGATGATTGATGCTGTAGCAAACCACATTTCCACAGACGCAAAAAGCCCCCGGATTGTTCCGGGGGCTTTTTGTTTGCTGCAGTGTGGTTGGTAGGGCGTAGGGGATTTGAACCCCTGATCTCCGCCTTGAGAGGGCGGTGTC
>JAPKDE010000216.1 GCA_028822675.1 Dehalococcoidia bacterium
GGAATTTGGTTCAGAAGCAGTCTAGTAACTCTGCGAATAAACAAAAAATAAGCCCGCCGGATTTACCGGCGGGCTTATTTTTTGCTAATCAATCTTTTCTAGTCAATCATCGGTGCAGACCTAGTCGTCTGTGGTGATTTGAGCCTCAGCGGGTTCTTCCTTGCGGCCCTTTCTTTTTTTACCCCGAGACGGTGGTTCTGTTGGCTTGTCTCCGGAGGTGATGCTCATTAGCAGATTCACTTCCCGGCTCATGGCTTCCTGAGAATGCTCGCTGCCCTCGCCCATTCTGCGGAACTTATGATACCGCTTCTTCAACAGCTTGCCCTGAGACATCTTGGCCAACTGGACTAGGTTGGTGAGGATGGCTGTTTGCAGCACTGATGCTGCCTCACGCGGGTCTACGTGGGCCCCGCCCTCTGGCTCCGGCACAATCTCGTCAGCGATTCCTAACTCTAGGCAATCGTGGGCGGTCAGCATCAGAGCCTCGGCTGCTTCACGGTCCAGCCTGTAGTCATGGTGAGCGGCTCCCAGTGTATGGTTCACAGACATGGGTGAGTAGACAGCATATTGCTGGATTAAAATACGATCAGACAAACTCAGCGCCAACGCGCCCTCACTACCACCTTCACCGATAACCACGGAGACCATAGGCGTTGGAACAGTCAGCATTGATGACAGTGTTTTGGCGATGGCGTTCCCGATGCCCTGCTCTTCTGCTTCCAGACCTGGATCAGCGCCCTGGGTGTCGATCAGGGTCACTAACGGCAGCTTGAACCGGCTGGCCAGGTCAATCACCCTCTGGGCCTTTCGTAGGCCATCAGGGAACACGTGATACCTTTCGCCTTCCACCAGAGGCCGTCGTTGCTGGCCGATGACGGCCATTGGTTGTCCGTCCATGAAGCCCAGGCCAGCCACAATGGAGCGGTCATCGCTGTTTAGCCGGTCACCCCGCAGTTCGATGAATGGGTCCATCATGGACCTGAAATAGGCGATGGCCTGTGGGCGCTCCGAGTTTCTGGCAGCGGTAACCGCTTCCCACGGCTCCACCGCTTCACACTCGATGGGTTCTGACTTGATCAGGTTCTTGTGATTAGACTTTCCATGTTTGTGGGCCGTGAGAATTTCCAACAATGATGCGATTCTGGGTTGCAGATTCTCCCGGTCCACCACGTTGTCCAATAGCCCATGGCCAACGTGTGCTTCCGCAGTGTGGGCGTCCAGCGGCAAGGGCATCTTGGAAACTTCACGCAGAGTTCTAAGCGGTGATAGGCCAATCAATGAGCCCGGCTCTGCCAAAATAACATCAGCCAAGTTGGCAAAGCTGGCGTAAGCTTGCCCGGTGGACGGGTTGGCCAACACCACTACAAAGGGCACTTCCTCGTCACGCAGGCGGTTGGCAGCGGTCACAGTCTTAGCCATCTGCATCAAGGAAAGAACCCCTTCCTGGATACGAACACCGCCGCCTGAGACCACAGCCACGGCAGGAATACCACGGCGGGCGGCGTTCTCAAAAGCCATGGATATCTTTTCACCCACTACGCTGCCCATGGTTCCGCCCATGAAGCCAAAGTCCAACACGATGAGCATCGCTTCGGTGTCGCCAATCGTACACACACCCGTGACTGCTGCTTCGGTGAGCCCTGTGCGAGTCTGGTCTTGAGTGAATAAATTCTTATAACGAGACCGACGCGAGAACGAAAGAGGATCCATGGAGCTTATGTATTTGTAGGACTCTTTAAAGGTCCCTTTATCCGCCAACAACTCTATGCGCTGTCTTGCGGTAACGGTGTAATGGAACCGGCAAAAAGGACAGACACGATAGGTGAGGTAGGAAGGGGAGTCACTGATTGGCTCTTCACAGAACAAACAGCGGTCATGGATCACCGACAGATAGGTACGGTCAGGTTCACCATCACGATTAAAAAGGTGGACTAAAAAATTGGCCAGGTTGCGCAAAGGCGGCCTCCAGCGTAATACCGAGAGCGGGTCAATCCACTAGAACGCCCCGTGCCTCTCTCCGACGGTGCCTTATCCATCATACAAAAAGTACGCCGATATTGGAATGCTGGAAAGCATTAACTGTCAGATAGCCATGTTATTGGATGTATCTAAATCAGTAATGCTAAATTATTAATGATAAATACATAGGAGTCGCTATATCAAAGTTTATGTATCTAATATTAATTAAAGACGATATTCGCTATAGAAGGACGAGTAGAGACAAACACGCGTTGACTACTCCAGAACGTTCCGTTCAACTCTGCCTGCTCCATAAACCGATTCAGTAATACTTGCTATCTCGATTTATCTTTATCTCAAATCAGTCGGAGGCCGCTAAAAACTGGTTTGCTGATGATTCGTCTGTTTTCCAGTCGGCTAGCTGGACCAATGTAACAAGGGGATGATTTGCCTGCACGCTGGATCGATATAAATATCGATAAAAGTACTGATAAGAGCACCATTGAGGGTTATTTAACCCAGCCCAATGCTGAAGGTCGGCATCCGGCAGTTGTGGTGATCCAAGAGATGTGGGGAGTCAATTCCCACATACAATCGATTGTCGATCGGCTGCCAGCCCACGGATACGTAGGCTTGGCGCCCTCAATGTTCCACCGAGAAGGGCCCATGACCATCGGGCTTCACGAGGAGCTTGATCTTGCCATTTCCCGCATGAATCGCATCCACGGATGCCGACATATTGCTCGACGTATCAGCATCGGTGAACTACATCAAAGCCCAGTCATTCGTCCGTGGCGACAAGATTGGAATCATCGGCTATTGCTATGGTGGCCGAGTGTCCTACCTGGCCGCCTGTAACATTTCAGACCTACCGGCTTCGGTGGTTTTCTACGGCGGAGGAATTGATACCCCACGGGGAGATGGACCTTTTCCCTTGGACCAAACTGCCAATATCGGATGCCCAATATTGGGGTTGTTTGGCGTAGAGGATAGCAACCCTTCCCCGGAGGATGTGGGGAAAATAGCATCAACACTAACCAGACACGGCAAGGTTCACGAATTCCATCACTACGCCGGTGCTGGTCACGGTTTCCACTGTGAAACCAGAGACAGCTACCGCCCGGACGCAGCAGCAGACGCATGGAGTAAGTCGATTGCTTGGTTCGATAATACCTCAAGTAATCGCAGACTCGCACTTTCAATAAATTCGGGCAATAAATTCGGGTTAAAAAGGTTAATTTGCCAACTTCGGTAGATTGACCTTTTTGCACGGAATCCAAATTTGAGGATTGCTTGGCTTTCTTGAAACCACCGAAGATTAGCCGGTTGCCTGGCCGTAGTAAGCTGCGCCCCGTGATTTTTGCGATCCAACTGGCCAAGTAATATCCCTGTTGCACCTTCGACGAGTCGTCAAAGATGATCGCTCACTGGGATGGAGCGCCGTTGATAACGCGATTGAAATGACACCCAGGTGGTTACTTGGCGGATAGCGTGACACCGCCAGCCGAGAACCGACCAAAGCCGCCCGCACCTGGCAGGCAGAGCAATTTTTGGATCATCTCTGCCTACAAAGATTTCCAGTACCTCTAGATCGGGAATTTCTTCACCGCTGCCACTCTACATTACGGAGCGGACCACCCCACCATCCACCAAAATAGTTGCGCCGGTGGTGTAGCTATTCTTCTCTGATGCCAGGAAGGTCACCAGGTCACCCAACTCCTCCGGGCGTCCCAATCGTCCCACCGGAATGGTGTCAGAATGGGCCTGTAGCAGGTCTTCCACATTTGCGCCGGTGTTTTCAGACCGTACCTCAAAGATGTGCATCATACGGTCGGTCAAGAGATAGCCAGGGGCCACGTTATTCACCAGAATGTTGTCCCGACCAACTTCGTCGGCCAGGCTCTTAGCAAAGGCTACCGCTCCCATGCGGGTAACGCCGGATGTAACTAGATTTTCTATCGGCTGATAGACAGAACTGGCCAGCACATTGACGATCCTTCCCCAACCGCCACTCTTCATGTGGGGCACGGCTTCACGACTCATACGTATGAAAAACATGAGGGCCATCTCAACAGACTGGTGCCAGACTTCTTCAGTGGTGTCTGCTGCCCTTCCGGCCGGCGGCCCGCCAGAATTGTTGACCAATATATCTAAGCGGCCAAAATGGTCCACAGTCCTTTTCACCAGCGTCTGGATGTCTTCCAGCTTGGACAGGTCAGACGGCACCGCCAAGACCTCAACTCCGGTTGCAGCGCTGATTTCCCCGGCAGCCTGGTCCAATTCCTGTCCGTTCCGACTGCAAATGACTATCTTGGCGCCTTCTTGGGCCAGCGAATCAGCGCAAGCACGACCCAATCCCTTGCTTCCGCCGCCGACTATCGCAACTTTATCTTTAAGTCCCAGGTCCATATCCGCCTCCAGGCTTAGAGTGCAATCATGCTAACAACCGGACACGTCAGTGGCAAC
>JAPKDE010000217.1 GCA_028822675.1 Dehalococcoidia bacterium
AACTGGATTGGAACGCTGTGGAGGGGCTCCATCGAGTTCTCAACATCTATGATGTTTGCCCTTGGATTCGTAGCCCTGTTCATCGTTGGTGGACTGAGTGGCATATCCCATGCTGTGTCGCCATCAGACTTCCAGCAGCAAGACACTTATTACATTGTCGCCCATATCCACTATGTACTGTTTGGCGGATCAATCTTCGGTATCTTCGCTGGCATCTATTACTGGTGGCCGAAGATAACCGGCAAGATGCTCAATGAAACAACAGGTCGGCTGCACTTCTGGCTGACATTCATCGGAATGAACCTAACGTTCTTCCCAATGCACTTCCTCGGTCTGAATGGCATGCCCCGCAGGATATACACCTACTCTGCAGAATTCGGCTGGGAGAACCTAAACCAGGTAGCTAGCATCGGCTACGTCGTTCTGTTTGTGGGCTTCTTGGCCTTCCTCTTTAACGTCTGGCAGACCCGCAACTCACGCAAGGTTGGCCATGATCCGTGGGACGCCCCGGGTGTTGAGTGGAGCATCTCTTCACCGCCCCCGCCGTATAACTTTGCTGAACTACCTCAGATTGAGGGACGAGACCATTACTGGATTGTGAAAGAAAATGCCGAGGCCGCCGGAACCCCGATTACGGGACCGGAAGCCCTCGTTGACGAAAGCACTATCCATATGCCCAGCCCGTCTTACTGGCCGATATTCACGGCGGTTGGCGTGGCACTGATCGGCGGTGGGCTTCTGTCCCACTACGCCCTCAGCTTTGTTGGCGGAGCCATAGCCATGATTGGTATAGTCGCTTGGAGCAATGAGCCCGCAGCCGCACCCAGCGAGCACCACTAGGAGACTGAGAACGTGGCCCACGCAGCAGAACACGAATACACAACCACTGGTTTAAGTCACCGGAAAATGCTCATGTGGGTGTTTTTGGGGTCGGACTGTCTTTTCTTCGGCGCCCTAATTGCCACCTACATGGTCTATCGCGGCCAGAGTTTGGTCGGACCCTATCCAGTTGACATCATTGATGTCCCGCTAACAACCGTCAGCACCTTTGTGTTATTGATGAGTAGCTTTGCCATGGTGCAAGCGTTAGCGGCAACGCAGGCTGATAATAAGAAGGCACTCGTTACGTGGCTGCTGGTTACAGCGGGGCTCGGGGTGATCTTCATTGGGTTTCAGATTTACGAATTCAACGCATTCAAAAATGAGGGCCTGACCCTAGGCGGAAACCTATTCGGTGCCACATTCTTTACACTCACTGGCTTCCACGGCGCTCACGTGACCCTGGGAATCATCTGGCTGTTGGCCATGGCTTACATCGGATCCAAGGGTCGCTTGGGTCCCAACACAGCTCTAGATGTTGAATTGCTAGGCCTGTACTGGCACTTTGTAGACATCGTTTGGATTGTAATTTTCACGCTGCTGTACCTCATCGGCGGGTTCGATGCTGGCCCAGCGTCGTTACCAGGCGGATAAAACCCATCTCGTACCGGACTGCATCAGGAGTCCTTAAGAAGTAATATGGCCCACGAAACCGAACATACATCTAACCACCCATCATTCAATCAATATGTAGTTATCGCGATAATTCTGTTTGCGATTACTATTGTCGAATTCGGAATTATCTGGGATAAGATTGGTATCGAAGACGATTTGGGTGCCGCCGTAATTCCCATATTGATTGGTCTCTCGGCGATTAAGTTCGCCATCGTAATCATGTATTACATGCACTTGAAGTTTGACCACCGGCTTTTCGGGACCGTCTTCGTATCTGGTCTGGTACTGTCATTTTTAGTTGGTGGAGCATTGCTCGCGCTCTTTATCAGTTTTGACGGCGAGCCTCGGGAATATGCGATAGCCAACGCCGTCCCTTACGAAGGCCATGAAGCGTCGGAAGCCGCAGAGGGTCATGAAGATGCGGACGCTGGCTCCGATACACCGGTAGCCGCCGGACCTGTGGCACTGGCTGTTGGCGCAGAAGGCGAGACACTCGCCTTCAGCGAAACTAGCATTACCGCGACATCGGGTTCTGAAGTAACGATTACTTTCGATAATCCTTCATCCAATAACCAGCACAACCTGGTTATTGTCCAAGACGGAACCAAAGACGCAGTTGCCACAGACGGCACCGCCGCCGGTCCCGCCAACGACTGGGTAGCACCGGGCGATGCTAGAGTGGTTGCTAACACGGCGTTGTTGGCTCCGGGAACATCCGGTGATGTGACCTTCACAGCACCAGCCCCAGGTACCTATCAGTTTGTCTGTACCTTCCCAGGACATAACTTCACCATGTTTGGAGACTTCATAGTCAGATAAACCTGTTAAGTCCACACTTAATCAAGTAAACAAAAAGACCCTCCTGTGAACCAAGAGGGTCTTTTGATTTACCGGGTACTATTTATTTCGATGTGCATCGGGCTGTATCCGACTAGCCGGCATATCCTTTCATGAACCCGTCTTTGACTGGCTCAATTATCCTTTCGCCCATATGCTTAGCTGCCATCTTGAGTCCTTGTTGCGCAAAGAGCAGATCCCGTGATGTAATCTCCGATTTGGATGACGCGCCCAGTTTTTCGGCATACTCCAACAAGAACCGATCCACATGTGACTCGTCTTCAGCCATGCTTCTAAAAACTCGGTACATCGGCAGCGTCCGGACAAAGTTATTCACCTCATCTCGGGTCAATTCAGGGTGTTGGTCCAGATTCAGTGAGATGCCAAAATCAATCAAACGACAGCCGCCATTTAAGGCGACTAAAAGATGCGAGCGACCTCTGGGGTCGGAAAAGGTCACATCGTTGTAGTAAATGTCAGCCTGATGCAATTGGCGGAGCATTTCGCCCACTTGAAAGCCAATATCGGCCAAATTGTTGTCCGTCTGCCGGTCTTCGGGTAATTCGGTGAAAAATGTCCCGGAAACAAATTCTTCAGTCAAGTAACCCGGCAACGTCTCCAACTGGACCGGCCCAACGCCGATCTGCCCGGCAACTAGAGCTAGCTGGTCTTCCTTGGCGCTCTGTAACGGCTTGATAACAATTGCCCGGTCGGCAAAGGTCAGTGTCACCACCATCCCTCTGGCGCGGCCGGAAAATGCCAACTCTGGTAGGTCCGCTCCGGACCGCAGCCGATCGAACACCTCAGGGAAAAACGCATAACGGGAGAGCGCCTTCACCGTTGGGTCGGCAGTAAGACGCAGAAACAGCGGCATCTCCAAGTCAAATAACTTCCAGAAGGGCGGCATATGCTCTGGAACGGGCATGCCCGGCGACGGCCGCATGGCGTCAATCACTTCCTCGGGCGGCTTTGGCGGTGAAGGTGCGATGGCGCGACGAATGACCGCCACTTCTTCAGGTGAATAATCCAGTGGCATCAGTCTTCCAGAAAATGCCCGCCGTCGGCATCCACCTGCAATATCCTCTCTCGGACCACTGCGTCAGCGTTCAACATTCCATAGATATGGGGGTAAATCTCCCCGGACCGGCTTGGTTCTTCTTTAAGTGGCGAAGTCAGCTTATCCAGGTCCACATCCAGCACCAGGAGGTTTTTGTCACCGGGATAAAGTCGCGCGGAGACCTTTAGCAACTGGGGAATATCCTTGGAACAGTGAATGAACCCCTCTTCCGCCAAGCTCGGCGGGGCATACTCGCCGGTGGGCTTGGCAGTCTCCCAAGCGTCTTTGTAGGTCAGGTGAAAGATCAAAGCCATTGATAATACTCCCTGGGTTACCTGAGTTATAGGCGGTCAGTCGCAAACTTACGTGGAAAATTGTACCGCAGAACCGGCGGTGTTAGGATGGTACCCGCAAACAAACGGGGAGGTCTTCCAGTATGCGTGGCGAGATACACGAAGGAACCGGACTTCAGTACGTAACAATGGTACCGGACGAGTACACCTCAGGTTCTTCATACCCTCTGGTGATCATGCTTCATGGGTTTGGTGCCAATATGCAGGATTTGGCAGGCCTGGCTCCGGTGATTAACGACACTGGTTATGTCTACGCCTGCCCCAACGCACCAATCCCCTTTCAGCTTGGGCCAGGGCAAAATGGGTTCGGGTGGATGACACCTCGCGGCGGCGGCACCTCAGAGGAGACTGCCAACTCAGTAAAACTGGTGGGCGATTTTTTCGATGCTATCTTCGAAGAATTCAACGTGACGCCTAGAAACGCGCTGCTGTTGGGCTTCTCCCAGGGCGGGGGAATGACCTACCGATGCGGACTGAATAGAGCCGACAAGTTCGCCGGTCTAGTTGCCTTGAGCGCCACCCTCCCCGAGCAGGACGAATTGGCTGCCGGACTGCCGGAAGAACGCACCCAGCCCATCTTCATCGCCCAGGGCAGGCACGACCAGATGGTCTCCGAGGATACCGCACACTCGGCCAAAGCGTTTCTGGAGAGTAACGGTTACAGTCCCGATTTCC
>JAPKDE010000218.1 GCA_028822675.1 Dehalococcoidia bacterium
TGAAACGGGTCATCGACTCCGGGCCTGCAGTGCTGAACCACAACATTGAATCAACCGTCCGCATATTTCCCAAGGTGCGGGCCAAGGGTAATTACGAGCTGTCACTGGAACTATTGGCCAAGTGCAAGGACATAAACCCGGCCACTGTTACCAAGTCTGGCATCATAGTTGGCATGGGTGAGACCGTGGACGAAGTGCTAGAGACGATGGCAGACCTGCGGAAAGTGGACTGCGATTTGTTGACCATTGGCCAGTACCTGCGGCCTTCAATCCGCCATATCGCCATGGACCGTTTCTACCATCCGGAAGAATTTGAGGAACTCCGCAAGGCCGGGGAGGCCATGGGGTTCAAGCATGTGGCGTCGGGCCCGTTGGTACGCAGTTCATACCACGCTGATGAACAACACGATGCCGCTATTGGCCTGCCAATCTAATTCACACGGCAAGATTCACAAAAGAAAAAGAAGGCTCCTGATTAAATCAGGAGCCTTCTTTTTTGTCAGTTAGTAGGGGGTTTAGCTACTCATATAGACGGCGAATGTCTGGAATTTAATCTTGCCATTCCGAACAATAAACGTATCGGTACCAAGGGGGATGACATCGCCTGCGTTCCAAATAATATAGGCCAATTCGTCGTGAATCGCTGCGCGGTCCAAGGAAACATTAGCCATAATCTCTGGAGTTAACCCCGGTAGAAACGTCTCGAAGAAACCGCGAATTCCATCCAAGCCTTCTATTGAGACATCCGGAGTAACAAGAATTGAATCATCAGAATAGTCCTCCATTATGGCATCCAAATCCTTGGTGCTAATGCTTTCCATATGGTGGTTCAACGTTGCTTCAGTCTGATTTGCGGTGTCGGTGGACATTCATTACTCCTAGGTTTGTTCTCATTCTCGTAAAATATACGCTAGCGAATTATATAGATGCCACAGTTGCGGGTCTAGCTTCGCAACGTCATGCTAACCAGCTCCGTTCAACTTAAGAGTTAGCCCAATATCATTGACCCTTTCCCAGCGGAACTCCGGGTTCAGGGCCAGCACACGCTCGCGCTCCACTGATGCCCACAACGCAGCGCCACTCCAGGCTCCGGCGCGCTGGGCGCACTCTATGTCCCGGTGGCTATCGCCCACAAAGAGGCATTCACTGGGCTGCACCCCCAACGACCGCATGACATCTTGCAGACCACCAGGGTCCGGTTTGGGATCCATTCCCTCCGCAAAGAATTGGGCGTGGTCGACCGCGACACTCAGGTTTGAATATTCAAACTCCGGCACCCCAAAAATCTGTCGTTTATCAGACAGGATTGCCGTGCGGTAGCCGCCTTGCTTGAGCTGTTGGAGCAGTTCCAACACTCCGGGATAGAGGCGGCGTTCCTGCCAAACGGCAGCGTAGTAGAAACCCATGTAGGTCTCCACCACCTTTTCTTGGTCTCCGGGGAAGAACCACTCCAGATGTTGCATAAATGGGCGAGAATACTCCTTGCCCAGATCCTTTGGGGCAGGACGTGGGTAGCCCAGTACCTCAGCAGTCTGGTTCATCAGACTCATGTGGATGTCCCAACTGTTCCACAGGGTCAAATCCCAGTCGAACACCACTGCTTTTAATTGCATGTCTCCGAAACTTGGCAAGGTCAATTCAGTCGCTCCTATCCGGTTGGTCAGATTTTACATCATTAATTTTCCGGGCATTTTAGTTATCATGGGAAGTGGATAACAAAGTAGTTGACATTGCAACTTTATTTGCATATAGTTGTAGGTACAATATTTGTATAAGCAACTAACGATTGCTTCGCAGGTAGGGTAAAGGGTCGATTTCACGGCCCGATGCTATACTTACACACAACGCTCTCGAAGCCTGGAGGCAATATGAAGACACGCGGAATCAATCACTTGGCAATGGTCACCAACGACATGGAAAAAACCGTCCGATTCTATCGCGACGTTATGGGATTCCCTCTAGTTGGCGCCATTGGCGGCAACCCCAACGGCCTCCGAGCAAGGCACTATTTCTTTGAGACTGGCCCCAACTCGACCATCGCATTCTTTGAGTGGGAGGGCGCCGAGGACTTCCACAAGCCGGCAGGCTTGGAAGCCGCTGGCCAGGTTCAATTCGACCACGTTTCCTTCGACGTTGAGACTGAGGAGGAATTGCTGGAGTTGCAGGCGCAACTGGAAGCAGCTGGTCAGGAAGTTACCACGGTGGTTGACCACAAATTCATCCACTCGATTTACTTCCAAGACTTCAGCGGCATTGCTCTGGAAGCTTCCGTCTGGATTCACAACCCCACCGGGAAGGCCCCCGATTACTCCAATGTAAACGTTTTCGCCGACCCCAATCCGGTGCCGGCGTTGCGAGAAGAGATGGACAAGGCTCGCCTGGTTGAGTCCAACGGCTAATTATTAGCTGACACTTCTTTAGCTAACACTTTCCCGGCCACTACCATTGACGACTACAGGTAAAGTAGAGGGGACGACCAATTGGTCGTCCCCTTTTTGTCGTCAAAACACTCCCGGAGAATTTTCAAAACATGCCTCAAAAGCCAGACTTGATTATTACGAATGCCGACGTGCTGACCATGGACGCCGCGCAGCCCAACGCCAACGCGGTGGCCGTGTCCCAAGACCGCATCCTAGCAGTGGGCACTCATGAAGAAATTCAGGGACTGGCCGGACCCGACACTCAGACTATCGACGGGCAGGGACTGACGCTGCTGCCAGGTTTAATCGACTCCCACATCCATCTGCTGTCGCTGGCCCGCACCACCCAAGAACTCGATTGCCGGGCCGACAAAGCGCCGACCGTGGCCTCGATCGCCTTCCGGGTCTTCGAGTGGGCCCGCATCGTCCCCCCGGGAGAGTGGGTGCGCTGCTTCGGCTACGATGACCTGGCTCTGGAAGAACAAAGGCATCCAAATCGCCACGACCTGGACGAGATATCACCAAAGCACCCGGTGCGCCTCGACCACCGCTCCGGCCATGCCATTGTGCTGAACTCCCTGGGACTTCAGATGGCTGGGATTAATGCTGAGACTGTTGACCCGGTCGGCGGTGTGATCGAGCGAGATACCAACGGTGAGCCGACCGGAGTGCTGTTTGATATGTCTGGGTTCCTGGCAGCCAGGGCTGATTTTGGCCGCAGCCGGAACAAACGCCAGCAGGGTGTGACCTTGGCCAACCGGCTACTACTGAGCTACGGCATCACGTCGCTGCAGGACGCCGGGCATCACAATGGGTTGGATCGCTGGCAGTCTTTCCGAGATTTGGTTGACGCTGAGACTCTACAATCCCGAGTCACCATGATGGCTGGAGCCGAACAGCTCGCTGATCTTTTGGGTGCCGGGCTTGCATGGGATTCCGGAGACCATCAACTACGACTGGGTCACGTCAAAATTATGCTGACGATGACCACCGGCGCACTGCACCCCAGCCTGGATGAACTGCAGCAGATGGCCACGGAGGCCGCGAAGTCCGGGTTCCCGGTGGCGATACATTGTGTGGAACAGGAGGCTGTGGCCGCTGCCGCCAAGGTCATCTCTGAGTTGCCACCGCTACCAGTCGGCGTGCCGAATCACCGGATTGAGCACTGCTCAGAATGCCCACCCGAGTTGGTGAACGCTGTGCAACAGAGCGGTGCCGATGTGGTGACCCAGCCAGGTTTCATCCATTGGAACGGGCCTAGCTACCGCAAGAACGTAGCCGAGTCGCTGCAGCCCCATCTTTATCCCATCGGTCCGTTGGACGCTGCCGGGGTCAACGTTGCTTTCGGCTCCGACGCCCCGGTAATCAACCCCAACCCATGGCCCGCAATCTACAGCGCAGTCACTCGCAAAGACCGAGAAGGCGAGCATTTTCCCAAATCAGGCGGCCAAGTGGGTATCAGAGCCGAGTGGACCATCCGCATGCACACACTATCCGGCGCGCAGTCTGAAGGCACGCAAGCAGACAAGGGTTCAATCACAGCCGGCAAATTAGCCGACCTAGTTCTGGTAGACGCCAACCCGCTGACCATCGACTCTGAAGGCCTGAAAGACATCAAAGTAAAAATGACCATCATAGGCGGCAAAGTAGTCTGGGAAGGAAGATAAAGCTTTTAGATGTCAGGGGAGTTTGGTTGGTGGGAGAAATCCCCGAACCCCCCTTTACGAAAGGGGGCCATGATGCTCGACCTCTAATTGAAACAAGTAACAAATTCCCCCTTTCGTAAAGGGGGACTAAGGGGGATTTACACCACCGCCAAAAAACCCATCCCACCAAAGCAAAAACACCACTCCAAACAAAACCCCGCTATTCGGGCGGCTAGCGGCGGCGGGCGGTTAGGTAGTCGGCCAGTTCTAGTAGCGACTGTTTTGGTTCGCAGTCGGGGAGAGTCTTTAGCGACTGGCAGGCCTTGTCGATGTAATCCTGGA
>JAPKDE010000219.1 GCA_028822675.1 Dehalococcoidia bacterium
TAGTGAACGAATTTAGCGCCAGCGCCAGTGAGGTATTCACGGGAGCTATCATTGATAATGACCGGGCTACGGTCATCGGCACAACAACGTTTGGCAAGGGCAGCGTCACCAACCTGTGGCCTTTGGTTGATGGCTCCGGGGTGAACTTCACCACCGCCCGTTGGTTCACTCCAAACGGCTTGTTGATTGAAGGCGAAGGCATCACCCCTGATGTCATACTTGACCCAGTAGATGCAGATGAAGACGAAGACGTGCATCTTGAACAGGCAATTGAAATATTAAAGGAACAACTCGGCCTCGGGGCTTAAGCTTTACTCGGGATTTAGGCTTTAACGGGATTTAGGTTTTAATAAGTACCTAGGTTTTAACCAAACAGTGACCGGCAATGGCTAAGAAAAAGAAATCGATCCCCACAACTCCAACGGATAACAAGGCGACTCAAAAAGGGCCGCCTGAGAAAACTTATCAACCTGTGGCGTCCAACCGCCGGGCCTTTTTCAATTTCGAGATTCTAGAACGATACGAAGCCGGTATCCAGCTGACGGGCACTGAGATCAAGTCCATCAGGGCCGGAAAGGTCGACCTCAGTGACGCCTACGCTCGGTCCACCAACGGGGAAATGTGGCTGAACAATGCCTACATCGCACCGTATGACCCGGCCAGCCAATACAATCACGACCCCAAGCGCAACCGCAAACTTCTGCTGCACCGGGCGGAGATTCAAAAGATGGCCTCTACCGCCGCCGAGAAAGGGCTTACGATAGTTGCCCTGCGGATGTACATCAAACGCCACGTGGCCAAGGTGGAACTAGGTATGGCCAGGGGCAAACGCCAGTTTGATAAGCGCCACGCTATCAGAGACCGCGACATGGACCGCGAGGCCAGGCGGTCGGTCGGTTCCCTCAGGGAATAGGAACTTCGTTCCGTTCCGTTTCGTTTCGTTATCTCCAATTCGTTCTCCTGCACTGACCTGTAATGTCCTATTGAGCTATAATCTACCGCTGGCGCATGCCTTCCAACTTGGAATTATGCGTTATAAATCCGTGACTGTTGCGGCCAGCGCCCCCATGTTAGTTGGCCGAAGATACGTACTAGAACTGGAGGACTAATTTGATTCGAACCCTAGATGGAATTACACCCAAGGTGGCCGACACCGCGTGGGTCAGTGAGTTTGCCTACGTTGTCGGCAATGTTGAGATAGGCGAGTTTGCCAGCATTTGGCCTGGAGTAACTATCAGAGGCGATAGCCCGGACACTATCGTCATTGGCGACTACGTGAATATTCAAGAAGGGTCAGTGATCCACGGCAATGGACTCACCATTGAAGAGCATGTATCGGTTGGGCACTCGGTAGTGGTTCACTGCGACCGAGTGCGCAAGGGCTCGCTGCTGGGCAACAACTGCACCATCTTGAACGGCGTGGTCCTGGGCGAGAATTGCCTGGTTGCTGCGAACTCGGTGGTGCTAGGCGGGACTCAGGTACCGGACCGGTCATTCGTCACCGGAGCGCCGGCGTCGGTGAAACGCGAAGTTACCGACAAACAGATCGCCCAGATGGCCCACACCAATGAAGAACTGGTGAAGCGCGCCAAGTCGTTCAAGGACAGCGGCCTGTAGACCTCACGTCCGAGTAGGGAATAACAAAAAGCCCGAGTCTAATCAGACCCGGGCTTTTTTTATTTACGCTTAGTTGAACCTGCCGCTAGCCCAGGCGACTTGCCACCGGTAGGACGTGCTCGGCCAGGTGCTCCATGACCTTGATGCAGTCCGAAAGGCTTTCTACGCGAAAGTCGTAGGTTAGTTGGTCGATACCAACCTCCTGGCAGGCGTGTAGGTCGTCAATGACCTCCTGAGTAGTGGCGACCAATGAACCGCCGCTGCGCACATAACCGCCCTCGTCCATGCCCATGTCCGTGAAATGTAGGCTGCGCTTTAGCGACACAGTAACTTCAGATAGGTCACGGCCCTCTTTTATAATCTGCTCCCGCAGGTAGGGCAGGTTTTCCGCCACAAACTCAGGTGTTTGCCGGGTGGTGTGCCAGCAACTGCCGTATTTGGCCGTCCGACGCAGGGCCGCCTTGGTGTGGCCGCCCACCCAGACCGGGATGCCCGGCTGCTGGATCGGCTTCGGCTCAAACTGGATGCCGTCTATGTCGTAATACTTGCCGTGGAATTCCGGGTTAGGTTGACTCCAAAGCGCCTGCATGATTCCCAAGAACTCGTCAGTCATCGCGCCGCGTTGGTGGTAGTCCAGCCCTAAAATCTCGAACTCTTTTTCCAGCCAACCCACGCCAACGCCACAGATTATCCGGCCATTGGACAGAACGTCCAACGAAGCAAACATCTTGGCCTGCACCACCGGGTTACGGTACGGCAGGATAATCACCGTGCTGCCCAGCTTGATTCGGTTGGTACAGGCGGCCAAGAAGCCCAGCAGTGTCATGGTCTCCAAGAACGGCTCGCTGGACGGCCGGGAAAATGATCCGTCGGCGGTGTAGGGGTACTGGTTGGTGCCCTCCGTTGGCAGGACGATGTGGTCTCCGGCCAAAACGGATTCAAAGCCAAGGTTCTCCGCCGTCTCAACAAATCGTTTCAGACCCGGAACGTCGGGTATCCGGGGAATTGATATTCCTATTTCCATGATTGGTGCCTCCCAAAATGCGTCAGTCTATGTTGGTAATTAGCTTGATAATGCTATGCAGTGACCGCAGGCGAGTATAAACCCGTCGTGCGCCCCTCGGCAAAACTTGCTAGCAGCCGGGCGGGTAGTCGTTGGTGGACACGGTCTCGCCGCTGGGGTTGATCAGGGCGGCGGTGTCGGGACTGGAGTTGTTCCAAATTGAAGTTCCCCGTTGGAAGGAAAACCCGCCAGACTCTGGATGCACCTTGTTGGTATAGACCCGCACAGTAGCCTGTGGTTGTAGTGAATAAACGGGGAACACGAATTGAGGCGCACCGTCAGACTGGTCGATCAACTGCCACCCTTCCAATTGCGCCGCAGCCGAACCTTGGTTCAGCACCACGACATACTCATCAGCTTCCGTAGTCTTCACCAGCCCGTCGAAAAACACGCACAGGATGACCACGTTCGCAGCAACAGCGGCGGGCGTGGCCGTTGGCGCCTGGGTTGAAACTGGGGCCATGGGGGTGCGCGCGTAGGGATAATAGTCGGTGTCGGGACAAGAGTCAGTATTGCGATCGGGGTTGGCGATTGGGTTGGTGACGCTGTTGGAATGACCGTTGCGGTGGGCAGCGGAGTGGGAGTCGGCTCGGGCGTCATGGTGGATATTGCAGTTGGGGGGACGGTAGCCAACGGGACTGATGTCGGGTCCGGCTCCGGCGTTGCCGTGACAGGTTCGGCGGTCGGTTCAGAGGTCTCTATGGTTGCTATTGTTCTTTCTTGAGCAGGTGTTGGGGTTGGTTCAGATTGCAACGTAGGCGTGGCAGTCACGTTTGGTGCCAGGGTTGGCGTCAATTGTGAGGAGGTTGAATCCGCTGCGGGAAAGACCAGTGTTCGGTCTGTCTGAGTGCTTGAGCATCCAACGGACAACGCCATTAAAGACAACAAAAAAGCCGCTGCCGATAATCGCAAATTGCCGCTCAATCAATCACTCCAAGTTTCAATGGGTCACCCAGGAATCATGGTACCGCAGAGGCTATGCGATTCTTCCGGCAAAAATAGTCTGCGCCAACAGTAACTTACCGATATGCGGAGCGCAATCTGCGTGCTATAATCTCTCCAAATTACGTCTGGCCCGGTGACTAGTTGGTTTAGACGCAAAGCAAAGTCTCACGAGATTCAGATAGAGAAATTTGGGAGGATTAAGATGGATAAAGGCGAGACAACTTTTGACGCTGGTTCGGTAGAAATTGCGATGAGCTATCGCAAGGAAATCATGGACGACCAAGGCCTGTGCGTGCAGGTTTATTCCGTGGTTGACGGCACCGACACTGAGATTCTTCGGTTCGACTGCTTCGACCAGGCCCCTCATTATCACTACGGGCCGGAAAACCACAATATCCGCTTGTTCCTGGACAAGACCACGGCGGGAAACCCCCTTGGTTGGACCATCAACAATCTGCGTAACAACATGACCGACATGGTTCGCCGGTCCGGATACGAAGCCCTGGCCGACACTTTGGAAAAGACTCCGGTCAAAGAGGCTATTCTGGACGAGGTTGAGGCCAAGGCCCGTGACATGGTTCGAGGAGACCGCCGCACCGTCCACCACATGATGCCCGAATTGGTTGATGGAGATAAGATCGAAGCCGGAAACATCCGGTTCGGACTAGAGTATCGCCACCTGCCTCAGATCAATGACGAAGGGATGGCCATCCACGTGCTGTCCGATATCGCAGGTCAAGAAGTGGAAGTTTTGGCCTTTGACTGTTTCCAGGTTGCGCC
>JAPKDE010000220.1 GCA_028822675.1 Dehalococcoidia bacterium
CAACCGTCCTGCTGCCGTCGCGGTGGCATCTGACGGCAGCGTTTACGTTTCAGACTGGTTCAACCACCGCATCCAGAAGTTCACCTCCGAAGGTGTGTTCGTTAGCAAATGGGGCACGGAGGGCACTGGCGACGGTCAGTTCATCCAACCGGCTACCGTTGCGGTGGCATCCGAATGAGCAGCGCCAACACAGCACGCTACGAAGACCTTCCCCGCAGTTACCACAGATTCAAGTGGCGGATACTGCTTGCTTTCGCCGGCTTCTACCTGTTCCTCTACCTGGGCCGTTTCAACTTCTGGCCCGTGGCCCCCTTGGTCAAGGAAGACCTGGCTCTCAGCAACTTTGAGATCGGTCTGGTAAACGCCCTGCTCCTCTGGGGTTTCGGCCTTGGCGACTTGGTCCACGGCCGGCTGGCCGAGACCTACGGCCTGCGCCTGTGGGTGCTGGTTGGCGCAATCCTCACCACCGTTTTCAACATTATCACCAGCTTTGCCACCTCGGCGGTGACCATGGCCATACCGTTGGGCATCGCTGGGTTCGTTAACGCCGCCTGTTGGGCCCCGGGAATCAGCATGGTGTCCCAGTGGTGGCCCCGTCGGCACCGGGGCTTGGCCATGGGCATCGTGGGCACGGCGTCTGGGGGAGCCATGGTGATGATGTGGTGGGTCTCGGGCTACGTGGGGGCGGAGTGGGGCTGGCGAGCGGCCTTCCGCTATCCCCCGTTGATAATCGTCGTGCTTGGTATCGCCTTCTACTTCCTAGCCAGGGACCGGCCCTCCGATGTTGACCTGCCCGAATACGTGGAAGAAGATGAGGTCTCAGCCGCTCCTGAATCCTTGGACCCAGAGCGTTTCAAGGGCTTTGGTCCCTATAAAGAACTGTTGTCCAACCCCAGGTTCCTGCTGGCCAGCCACGTGAAAGGACTGGAGAATGTGGTCCGCTATGGTTTGACCACCTGGGTGCCCATCTATTATTTCGAAGAGGGCGGACTGTCCATCGAGTCCACCATTCTGATAACGATCTGGCTGCCCATTGGCTACCTAATCGCCCGGCCGGTCGCTGGAATCATCTCGGACCGTTATCTGGGCAGCCGCCGCCGTCCCATGGTTATCTTTTCCTGCATCGCCAGCGCCTTGGTGCTGGTGGCCATCGCCCTGGCCCCGCCGGTAAACGTTACTTTGGGCGCTATATTGCTGCTGATCGGTGGACTGTCCATGGGCATGTCCTTAATAACCACGATAGCTGTGGACATCGCGGGGCGGCATATGTCCGGGACCGCTTCGGGCCTACTGGACGCCCATGGGTATGCCTACGCTGGGGCCCAGGCCCTGATCTTCGCCGCCGTGCTGGACATGGCCGGCAGCCCCTGGCCGATAGTCTTCTTGGCTATGGCGGCCACAAGGTTGGTCTCGGGGATTATGATCTCCCGCGTCAACGTCTGAAGAGCCCCGCAGGGTCCAACGGTAGCGTCTACGTTTCAGATTCCCACAAATACGCCATCCAGAAGTTCACCACTTCTCACGACTTGCCGTGAAGTCGTGCACGACTTTTCACGACGGTTTTCCAGTAGTTGAGCGAATGAGATTTCATCGGAAATCGGCAAATGCAACTTTGCCGAGCAGCATCGATTAGCCAGGTAAGTCAAAATCGATGGTTGACGTCACCAAACGCGATAGACTATATTCCCTATCACCATATACGAATCACAGAAGAATCAATTCAAATATTGATATGTTGCTATAAAGTAAATATCTTAGCGGGAACTTTTTCGCATCGGTAAACAGGTAATCTAATCGATTACTAACAATTGGTTCATGATGCCGAAGGGCGACTACAGGGTCTTAGCCATTTTGAAGTTCGGAGGTTTGGAGATTATGTTCGATCGGTTCAAAAAGCCTGGTTTCATTCTATTTTCATCCTTGATGCTATCGCTACTGGTTCTAGTAGCGTGCGGATCGTCGGCAACGGAGGCACCTCAAGCAGCTGCGCCGAAAGCGCCGGGTACAACGGCCGTGCCCAAAGCCGCGGCGGTGGCTACAACCGCACCGGTGGTGACAGCGCCATCAGGGCCCAGCGGCACTTTTAATTACTCCAGGAAAGACCTGTTTCCCTACAACGTCTTCCCTACCCTTACACAAGGTGCTGGATATTTCTTCCACGGATTCACCGGCGGTGAAAATCTCATGTCCAGAAACGCGGAAGGGATACTCATACCGAGGCTGATGAAAGAGTGGAGCGTCGCAGCCGATGGAGTGACTTGGACGTTCAAGCTCGAGGAGGGCGTCCAATTCCACAAAGGCTACGGGGAGATGACCGCCGAAGATGTCATCTGGAGCATGGAGCGGATTGGAAGTGAGAATTCCAAGGTGGCCTACAGGTCGAACATCCTGAGGATCTGGGGTATCCCAGAGGGGCGTACCAAAGCCATTGATGACTACACCATTGAGGTGGACACCGATGTACCTCAGTATGATACGTTGAGTACTCTCTCTTTCCCCCACATAAGTGTCTTTAGCAAGAAGCAGATAGCGGATGTGGGAGAAGAGGTGGCGACCAAAGACATCGCGGCCACAGGGCCTTGGTCGTTTTTAGAGCACGAAGCCGGCGTATCCACCAGATGGTCGGCGGTGGACCCCCACTGGCGCAAGACCCCCGAGTGGGCCGAAATGTTGTGGCGCCACATACCCGAAGAGTCCACTCGGATAGCCAATTTCCAGACGGGCCAGCTGGACTCCATGGAGATGAACTTGGACTCCATACCCGCAGTCGAGCAGACGGAAGGCGCCACTCTGATGAGGGTGCCGGGCGGCACCGCGGTAGCCCTTAGCTTCTATGGCAACTGGTATGTGGGTTTGGGCACCCCGGAGCACAAAGAGAGGGCCCCCGGCTACGATCCTTCGCTGCCCTGGATATCCGGCAACGCTGACCCCGAATCCGAAGAGTGGAAGACAGCCGCCAAGGTCCGCACGGCCCTGTCCATCGCCATCGACCGCCAGTTGATAGTGGACACCCTCCTTCTAGGCGAGGCTCAGCCCGACCCCGTGTTAGCTTGGGCCGCCAATGTCAACAAGCTTCCTCCTGAGCTGAGGCAGTGGGAGTTCAACCCGGACAAAGCCAGGGAACTCCTGGCGGAGGCCGGCTATCCCGATGGCTTTACCCTGGATATGACGCCCGTCAGCGGATACAACTATCCTGAGGTGAGTGAGGCCATCGCGCAGATGTGGGAGTTGATAGGCGTCACGGCCAAACAGAACGTCATGACCTACGCTACTATCCGTCCGCAAATAGTAAATCGCACCTACAATCAGGTATACAGCCACCAACACGTCGCAGTCGACCCCCTTGACCGTTGGGCAATCGCATTCCGAGCTGGAAACGCATGGAACTTTGGGGTTGACCACCCGATCTTGGAAGAGTTGATGGATAAAGCTGCGGGCATCGTCGACGAGGACGAGCGGTATGCAGTGGAGGTGGAGGCCGCTAGATTCACGTACGACAACGCCCTGGCCGTTGGGCTCTTCGCCCAAAACCTGGTTTGGCCTATGAGCGCCAGGACGGCCCCCTGGTTCGAGCATATGAACTTCTCGGAAACACGGCAATTAACCTCCTTCGAGTGGGCGCCCAACAACAGTAGATAGAGGGGCTGGCAAAAGTAGACCGCGTTAGCTCCAAGCAGCGGAGTTAGCTTGAGAGGAGTTATCCTGATCATTGCTGGGCGCGCTGGACTAGGAATCCTATTTTCCTTGGCGTTCAGCATGGTTGGGGTGGGGGCAGGCGTATTCGTATACGTCGCCTCAGGAGCGGTCTCTAAGACCACGCTGGAAGCCATGCTTTTTATCGGAGCGGGCCTAGGGGCCGGCCTTGGGGCGAGCCTGGCTTGGTTGCAACTTGAAGGCAACGCGCGTTCGATTCTCATACTTACCACCCTGGTGGCTCTTCTAATGGGCGTAGGTGGTGCCTGGGCTGGATATGAGTATGGAGCAAACAGGGAGATTGAGTGCTGCGCCACCTCTGAGGTCGGGATTTTTTCCTACGCGGCCTTTGGGGCCACCTTTGCGGCGAATGCGGCGGTCCTATTTCTGGGAATTGCTAGGGAGATAATCACCAGAACGCGGTAGGCCCATATCAAGGCGGACTCGATATTTGATGGCGGTGCGCTGACATGCAAAGGTTCCTGATGCGGCGGTTCTTGATGATCATAGTTACCCTGATTGCCGTATCGATGATTATCTTCATCATGGCGCGTGTAACCGGAGACCCCAGGGTTCTGCTTCTCGACGAGAACGCTTCCCGAGAGCAATGGGAGCGGATGGGCGTTGAGTTGGGGTTGGACAAGCCTACCTATTACCAATACGGCCTCTTCATGAAGGATGTGCTGCGGGGAG
>JAPKDE010000221.1 GCA_028822675.1 Dehalococcoidia bacterium
CGGGTTCCAAGTGTCAGACAGACAACGAATCTTAGATAAGTTGGAAAGCGGCGGCCTCACGGAGATTGCAGGGGTTCCAATCTTGGATACCGACTCGATAGATGGCAAGAGGTTCCAAGTGGAGGACGGCTGGCTGGCAGTGCGGTTCTCCGGCACAGAGCCTCTGCTGCGCATCTACGCGGAGGCCGCCACCCCCGAGATGGTGACCCGGCTGCTGGATGGGGCGATGGAGTACCTAGGGGTTTAACAGGATCGTCATCCTGGCTGTACATACCCCGTAGGTGCCGGTTTTTAACCGGCCGTGTTCGCCGTCGACCAAACGCGCAGTGGCAGTGGTGTTCTCGGCCATAAATTCATTGGCGGCATATATAATGTCATTTTCGACCACCAGTGCGGGTTAAAAACCCGCCCCTACGCAGATCGACGTGATTCCGTGTTCTAGTACTGATTACCAGCAGAATGGTTCTCATTAAACCCTGTGGTCTTTGCACTCAATAAATGATCTGCCAATGGCAACGAGACATTTATACCCGGCGTCAGAATAACAAAAGGCCCGGTCTTTCGAAGGACCGGACCTTTTGTTTGTTTACTAATTGATGGTCTTTAGCGCTTGGTGTACTGAGGCGCTCTTCTGGCTCGCTTGAGACCGTATTTCTTGCTTTCTTTGATTCGTGCGTCGCGGGTGACTAGACCAGCGCGGCGAAGTGCAGGTTTTAGCTCGGCGTCAAACACAATCAGAGCTCGGGCGATACCGTGTCGGATGGCTTCAGCTTGGGAGCTAACTCCACCACCGGCAACCTTAACAACAACACGGAACTTGTTCACAGTGTCGCTAATCCGGAACGCTTCGTTGATGGTCTTCTGCCAAGGAGCCCAGTTGAACATTTCATCCATAGGCTTGCCGTTGACCAAAATGGGGCCACCGTCATCTAGATAGAGGCGAACTCTGGCAATGGAGGTCTTGCGCTTTCCGGTGCCGTAGTAATAGATTTGAGTTGTTTCAGCTTGTACCAAGTTAAGTTTATCCTCTGTCCTTTACGCGTCCGCGCCTGAGTAACCGGCAACCTGTGCCTCATGTGGATGATCCGGACCGCTATAAACCTTGAGGCGGCGCATCATCTGTCGACCGTTGTGGTTCTTGGGAAGCATTCCTTTAACGGCCAGTTCCAAAACCCGATCGGGTTTGGACTCCAACAGTTCTCTAAGTCTGAAAGTCTTGATGTTACCGACGTAACCGCTGTGGCGATAGTACATCTTTTGATCAAGTTTCTTACCTGTAACCTTAAGGTCAGAGGCGTTGGTTACGATTACAAAGTCGCCCGTTAGAGTGTGGGGCGCATAGTTGGGTTTGTCTTTGCCCTGTAGGGCGATGGCGATGTTTCGCGCCAGACGACCCAAGGTTTGTCCTTGGGCATCCATGACCCGCCACTTTTCAGGGGTCTCGCCGGGTTTGGCAAAGTATGTGCTGGTTCGTTTCATATTCTGTTATTCCGATCCTATGTTGTCCGGTCTCTGATCTTCTATTTAACATTTTGAGACGAGTTAATCTTTAGAGACGAGCCCGATTTTTACGGAACTTGGATATTTTACACTAATTAGGCACAGCCCGTGGGCTGGTAGGAGCGGACTTCCGCTAACATTGCCTGTCAGTGCCTCTGTTACTCGTTCTATCGGATATTTTCCCCGTCCAATATCCGTTAATATTCCGTTTGTTTTCCTGATCTGCTGTTTCAAGAAGCCGTTGGCTTCGCACTCAATCACTACGTTATCTTCTGATCTTTTTACGTCCCATCGCGTCACTTCCCTCACCGCACTGCGGTCTAAAGGGTGCCCTACGGCAAGGGCTCGGAAGTCATGGACTCCCACCAGAAGTTGGGCTGCTTCCGTCATTTTCTCCGTGTCCAGGTGTTCTCTGATCCACGTATGGGTGAATCGCCTGAGCGGTGACGGTGCTTGCCGGTTTAATATGCTGTATTGGTAGACCCTGCTCAGTGCGCTTCTTCTTGAGTTGAACTCCTCATCCACCCAGTGGGCCTCAATGATCTTAATGTCATCTGGGAGATGGTAGTTCAGCGCTGGGGTGAACCGCTCCAGTTGGTGTTGGGTAGCAGTAAGGAAATCGACCACTTGCCCCTTGGAATGGGCACCGGAGTCGGTGCGGCTTGCGCCTCTAATCCTTACTGGCTGCCCCGTGAAACTGGCCAGTGCTTTTTCCAGCTCCCCTTGGATCGTCGGAGGTCCGACCTGGAGTTGGAACCCAGCGTAGCTGGTGCCCTGGTATTCAACCAGAAGGGCGGCCCGTTTAAGCTGCTCGCCCATTCCGTTATCTGACTCGCCTTCTGAGTTGTGGACTCTGCCTTCTTTTATCTAGGTTAAACCTCTTGTTGGTTAGACCAGCTCGATGATTGCCATTTCTGCGGCATCACCGTTGCGAGGTCCAAGTTTCAATACTCGGGTGTAGCCACCGGCGCGGTCGGCGTACCGGATGGCAACGTCGTCAAAAACCTTTTTGACCACTGTGGTGTTCGGCAGCTGAGCCATGGCCAAGCGGCGATGGTTAAGGTTGCCCTTCTTACCGTGGGTAATCAGCTTCTCCGCCATCCTGCGGGCCTCTTTGGCCTTGGCCAGGGTGGTGGTGATTTTTTCGTGAATAATTAGTTCCGCTACTAAGCCTCGCAGCAATGCGACGCGTTGGTCTCGGTACCGACCTAGTTTTCTACCGGCTATTCTGTGGGAGGCCATTGTTACTCTTCGTCCTCTTCCGGGTCATCATCAGTATCTTGGTCTTCCGAACCACTGTCTGACTCTTCCTCGGTGTCTTCAATAGACATCCCAGGAGCTTCAGCGGGTGAGTCGGAATCGTCTTGGTCGTCACCCATCAGCTCGCCCAAGTCTTCGGGAGAGATGTCGGGTACAGAACCACCGGCGCCGTCTAACAAATCAGTCACGCCGTGTTCGGCAAGTTTCTCTTTCAATTCATCCAGAGATTTCTCGCCAAAGTTTCGAATCTTTAGAAGTTCATCGTCGGACATCTCCAGCACTTCACCCACCTTGGAAATGTGAGACCGCTTTAAGCAGTTGAGTGTGCGGGGAGACAGTTCCAGTTTTTCAATTGGGGTCTGGTAGATCTCAGGAGAGACCACCAGAGGCACCCGTTCTGTTCCTACTTCAGCCACTTTATTGATGTTGCTAAACAAGAAGAAATGGTTCACCAGATTCTCTGCGGCTTGTTGAATCGCTTCAACAGCCCTGATGGTGCCATCAGTCCACACTTCCATGATCAACCGTTCATAGTCGGTGACCTGGCCCACCCGGGTGCGCTCAACATTGTAGTTGACCTTTCGCACGGGGCTGAACACCGCATCCACGGGCAGAACGCCCACGGGCGGATTGGAAGTGCCGTCTGCTTGTGCAGCAACTTGGTAGCCCACGCCCTGTTCCACGTTGAATTCCATGGATAGGTGCGCTGAGTCAGAGTCCAGCGTTGCCAGGTGTAGCTCAGGGTTAACGATTTCAAAATCGCTTGATGTTGAGATATCCCCGGCGCAGACCCGGCCTTCACCGGTCACGTCCAAACGCATCTTCCCGGCGCGGTCTGATTGAGACCGAATCCGAATCCGCTTGACGTTGAGAAGAATTTCCATCACTTCTTCTTTGACGCCGGGCACAGCAGCATATTCGTGGACGACATCGTCAATCTTTACCCACGTGACTGCGCTTCCGTTGGTGGAACTGAGCAAAATCCTCCGTAGAGGATTGCCAATGGTCAGACCGAACCCACGGGGTAGTGGCTCTACAGCCACTTTCCCATAAGTGTCTTCTGACTCTAGTACCCGAATTTCGGGCTTTATCGTTTCTGTACCAGCCTCCGGCGTACCCGGAGTTAGAATTAGGGTGTCCAGCATGGACGAACTACCTCGAGTAAAACTCTACTATTAGCCTTGAATCTACAATCGCTTGCAAGTCTTCGTCCGCAGGCAAAGACACTACGGTTCCGACCATTTCACCTGCATCCAGGCTTAGCCACGCGGGCATTGGTCGTTTGGGAATGCCGTCAATCCGACCGGCATAGAAATCGGTTGTTTTGACGGACTCTTTCCAGGACAACACGTCTCCGGGCTTCACCTGGAAAGACGGTACATCGGTTTTCACTCCATTAATCCGGAAGTGGCCGTGCATGACGCTTTGTCGGGCTTGTTTTCTGGAATCAGCGAACCCGAATTGGAACACTACGTTATCGAGGCGTCGCTCCAGCGAACGGAGCAGGTTCATACCTGGTACGCCCGGAGTGTTGAACGCGGTGGTCATGTAGCGTCGGAATTGGCCTTCCATCACGCCATATATGTACTTTGCCTTCTGCTTTTCCCGCA
>JAPKDE010000222.1 GCA_028822675.1 Dehalococcoidia bacterium
TTTCTATTGCTAAATCCATTGACCCGCAGAATGGCCGAGCCTATGATTGGCTCACTCGTAAAAATACGGTTTAAAGAGGTTTGAGATTTCCTTGGTAAACTCAAATGAATCCGACGTACTAGTCATTGGCGGCGGCATCTGTGGCGTTGCTACCGCGTTCCATTTGGCCCAACTTGACCAACAGGTCACGGTGCTGGAACGGGGCGAGTTAGCCAGTGAAGCCTCCGGGGTCAACGCTGGCGGCCTTGGTGGTCTTGGCTGGGGGAACAACCCTGATTTGCAGTCCTACTTGACCGCTGGCAGCTTCGAGATTTTTAAGACCCTGCAGTTGGACATGGGCTATGACATTGAGTTTCACGCTCCAGGCGGATTGCAGGGAATTCATACTGAAGATCAATGGGACTGGGTGCGCGACCGAGTGCACAACTACCAGATGCAGGGCTACCACGCAGAACTGCTGACATCCAGAGAGACCCGCGCCATGGAACCAGAGGCTTCAGAGTCGATTCTCGGCTTCATGTACCTGTCCAAACGCGGCAAGGCCAACCCAACCAAAGCCACAGTGGCATTCGGTGACGCCGCTACAGCATTGGGTGCCGTCATCAAAACAGGACATAATGTTGAGGAAATGACCCAACAGCAGGACGGTTCGTGGCAGGTCCAGACCAACCAGGGAGAATTCAGGGCCAAGACGTTAGTGTTGGCTGTGGGTGCCTGGTCGAGGCCTCTCGGCGATATGCTCGGCATAGAGATTCCCGTAGCCCCCGTCAAGGGTCAGATGTGGGCCACCGCTCCGGTATCGCCCAGCCTCTACCATTTGAGCGGTTCCATGGAATCAGCATTTGATTGGAGCAAACAATCATCAGATGACAACTTCCCGCCGGAGATTACCCACCGGGGCGAGACCCGTGTCACCCGCCACCTTTACGGCGGCCAGTCCAGAAACGGGGAGATAATCTATGGCGGAGACCGACAGTTGGTAGGCTATGACTACACGCCAGACGCCACCGGAATCGAAGTGAACCGAGGCCAGGCGTCAGAGATTATCCCGCTGGTGGGAAAGCTACCGATCGTTCGCACCTGGGCCGGCATTATGCCTTTCTCCATGGACGGCAAACCCATCATTGGCAAGATTCCCCAGTTTGATAACCTGTTTGTCTTAACTGGCCTGGCGTCTTCCGGCTTCGGCCGCGGCCCAATGTCCGGCAAGCTATTAGCAGACTACATACACACCGGGCATCCGGCGTCTGTATTATCTGAGTCCGACCCGGCCCGGTGCGTCATCCTAAAGTAGGCCCAATAAATCGACCATCTTACAGGAAGTGAATCCTTTGCGTTTGATACTGACCAACTGCAACGTCATCGACTGCGTAAACCCGGAGCCAAGGACCAACGCCACGGTTGTCATTGAAGACAGCCGTATTGTGGACATCCGAGTCGGCGAGCAGCCTGCCAGTGGGTCTGATGACCAGACAATCGATTTGGCCGGATCCTACCTGCTGCCGGGCCTTTGGGATTGCCATGTGCACCCGCAACACCCCGTTCCAGAGGGCACCACTGTCGCCCAGATCACCGCTGATTTTGGCCAGAACCTGCAACGGGGGATGATTGAGTCGGGCGTTACGGCAGTGCGCAGTGGCGGCGCAAACCACTGGATGGATGTGGCCTGGCGTAAAGCATTTGAGGGGCCTGGTCCGGATGGGCCTCGGGTCTTCGCCTGCGGTAGCTTTTTAACCACAACAGGTGGGCATTTCCTGACCTCAGGTCACGCCAGAGAGTGCGACGGCCCCTACGGTTACGCTGAGGCCATTAGGGACCAGATGAAGCATGATGTTGACCACATCAAGCTCAATCTCTCCGGAGGCATCATGGGTCCCAGATGGGACAGGCACACTGAGTCGTTCCTCCTTCCTGAGGAGATGGAGACCGCGTTTGCCCTTTGCAAACAGCGAAATTTCCCAGTCATGGCCCACGCCACCAACCCAGACTCCGTCAAGATGGCAATTAAACTGGGTGCCCGTAGCGTGGAGCATGCCTACATCATGGATGAAGATTGCGTCACGGATTTTGTGAGCAGCGGGACCTGGTACGTGCCTACGCTAGCCATCAGCCAGCTATCTCCCAATTTAGCGACAACTGTGCATGAGAAGGCATATGCGGCACGAAAACAACTGGCACCTGACCTAGTGGTGCGGGCCGATGCTGCTGCCGCTGAACACCGAAGCTCGTTCCAGAAAGCGCTGTCCGCTGGTGTCAAAATGGCCTTGGGCTCGGACATTTCCCCGATGAAAGAATCAGCACTGCTGGAACTGGGTCTGTGGGTGAAATGCGGGGCCACTCCGTTTCAAGCGTTGGTCGCCGCCACTAAGAATTCCGCCGAAATGTGCGGCGTTGGGCCTGAACTAGGCACAGTGGAGCCTGGAAAACTGGCCGATCTGATCGTCGTGGGTGACAACCCGCTGGCCGACATTGAGAACCTTAGAAAGCTGGAACTAGTTTTGAAAGAAGGTCGGATCGTAGCTGACCACCGGTAAACGCCCCGTATCCAGACAAACAATCATCCATTCAGGAGTTTTGTAATGCCAAACGATAAGCTGACCATCGGTAACGTGGAGATAACTTCGCTGTCGGACGGAGTGTTGGAGTTTGATCTGTGCAATTTCTTCCCGGACATCCCAGAAGATGATTGGAAGGGTCAAGAGCATCATCTCAGCGCTTCTGCCGGCGTGAGCTTTAACCTGGCCACTTTCTTAATTAAGTCAGACGGCCACACAATTGCTGTAGACACAGGCTTAGGCCCTAAGCAAACCCCAGAAACCCCGTGGGGAGAGTTGCTGGATGACCTGAAAGCCCACGGTTTGCAGCCTGAAGACGTGGATATGGTGGTGATGACCCATGCCCACCGTGACCACGTTGGCTGGAACCTGATGTCCAAAGACGGAACATATTCGCCCACTTTCCCCAACGCCCAGTACTATTTGAGCAACACGGACTGGGAAGCCTGCCATGATCCGGAATTGATCGAGGCCAGGTTCCCCAACGCTCCGGATTGCGTCTGGCCGTTGCAGGATTTGGGGATACTGAATCTAATGGAAGCCGGTCATCAGATAACCTCTGAAATTAGTACAATTGCCACTCCGGGACATACTCCCGGCCATATGAGTCTGATGATTTCTTCACAGGGCGAGAATGGCTTGGTACTGGGGGACGTTTTACATAACACCGCCCAGATTGAAAACCCTGATTGGGTATCCCGAGCCGATATTGACCCAGAACAGACACGAATCACGCGCCGCGACTTGATAGACCGGCTGGAGAGGGAGGGTATCCCGGTGATGGCAGGCCACTTGGCTAAGCCGGGGTTTGGCAAGGTTATTCGGGAGCAGGGCCGTCGTTACTGGCAGGCAATTTCTCTCTAAAACCCCTGTAAAAAACCCTTAAACCATTTGGGTATCCCAGTGGGTTAAGAGCTGGCCCAGTCGAACCTACTATAGAGACCATGCTTGGACTGATACTCCCAGGACAGGGTCTCATCGCTGACCTTAAAGTTTGAGAGCCCCAGTACGTGTTCGTCTCCATGGATGACATTTCTGAGGTTGTTAAGGGAAACCAAGCCTTCTTTGTCCGCGCCGCGTAACGTCTGCATCTCCAAGAAAAGCCGGTCTGCTGCCTTGATGGTCCTAGTTCGACCGTCAATTGTCATTTCCAGCGGTGTCCTGGCAACCGACTCCAGTTCACCATCAAGGTAGAACTGGGAGATTATTTCCCAGGGACCACCGTTCTTTCCACTAAAAATCCCCTGGAGCGCATCTTCTTGGCCTGGAGAACTCTGGTCATCCACCAGTAGCACAGTCGTCCAGTTTCCGTCTGCCATCAACGCACTTGGGCAATGCAAGAAAATGGCTGCCTTCTGTCCGGCTAGGTCCACATCACCGTAGGTGCCTTCATCAAAGGAAACAGCCCAGATTGTGTCGCAAAAGTCGTTGGTGGCAGGCTGACGAAAGGAAACGTGGCAAGGGCACAGTAAATTACAGCTGCAACCCTCAAATAGGTCGCCTTTCCCGCTCCACTCTACCGCCATAATCAACTCCCTCAAAACTAGTCCTTGCCTGGAAAAGCAACGATACAGTCCATTGTCCACGCCTGTCTAGGATTCAAATATAAAGGGGAGCAAGATTTCTCTTGCTCCCCTTTTTTTGCTCACGTATTTGTCGGATCGAACCCCAAGAAGATTCGAAGCCTAGAACATTGTGCTGTCGCTGACTTCGCCGCCACGAATCGTACGCAGACGGTCACGGAAGTTGAACAATGCCTTTTCGTCCGTCTCCCTGTCTAGTCCGTCATTCTTGTTGTCGATGTGAT
>JAPKDE010000223.1 GCA_028822675.1 Dehalococcoidia bacterium
TTCTTGTCATTTGACCTAAGCGGGTTGTCTCCGGGCCAGGTTCAGTCAGCAGTCTTGCGCTCGGCAGACGCCTCAATTACTGGAACACCGTTCAAAGACCTGGGCGCTTTGAAGGCGGTAGAGGTACGCTACTCCGAGTTTTCATCGGCGTTGTGGAACTTGGAGCCGCTAGCCAACGGTGCAACCTGCACTCTGGCAGAAACAGCGACAGGGCCATTTGAGTGTGACCATTCACAGGCAGTGCAGAATTCCCTAGATGACTCCTATCCGTATGCTCAGTTCAGGCTCAGTGTGGATCAGGCGGGTGACTTAGACGTCGACCAAGATTTGGTTGCGTTCTTCAAGGGGATTCCAACACTAACGAGCCAGGCATCTTCCTGTTGGATATCACCGTCGGACCGTAATCTATCCAGTGTGGGTCGTATAGAATTATTTCCGGGTTTTCAACAACTCCATAGCCAGGTACCTCGTTATAGTGATTTCTTCTTGCGTTAAGCTCATGCCATTCGTGCCTGGGTAGAGTAGCCGGCCTCGGTCGTTCAGTGTATGGCGCAGCCCAAGAATGTGACCAACCTTGTGACTGCTCACCCGTCTGTCGAACACGCTTGGTTCATCCATCACCAGATACCATCCGGCGCCCAAGGGAGTTATACCGTTGGGACCGCCAATCTCCTTGGTATAGAACCCCCTGATGAGACTGGAATCGGGGCCGGTCAAGTCAAAGGGGACACTCCCGCCCAGTTGACCTAAAAAGCCCGTATGTCACCCTGAGCCACCTGCTGGAGCACTGCTGGGTCCACCTCGATTGTGTCCAAGTTGACCAATTCCAGGTGAATGTTGGCCTTAGTCCAAATCTCGTTCATACCAGCCAAAATCACAGTCAGTTCTTCCTCGGTGCGCTGACTGGACAGTGCAGGGTCGGGGTCTTCCAGGTCGTCAACCAGCAGATACATGGAAATTCCAACGGTGACCCGGTCATCCGGCTGTTGTGTCGCTATATCTGGGGTTGCAGTTGCCGGGATAGTTGCGGCGGTAGCAGCAGCCGGAATGGCGGTTGGAACAGGCGTGATGGTCTTCTCACCGTCGACACCGCACGCCGCTAGGGCGATAATCCAAGTAACCACAGCCACCAAGAATAAGTTTGGCCATCGCCACTTGTGAATCAGTTTGGCTAACAAAAACTCAAAAACCCTTTGGCCCCTATTTTTTGATTAGGTACAATAACCAAATATACGTCACAGGCGGGGGTAAGAGATGTGTCGGAGCATTAAAATACTGCGAAATCCTGATCGAGACGCGTCAGATACAGAGATTCAGGAAGCAGCATTGCAGTTTGTGTCGAAGATCAGCGGCTACCGCCACCCGTCCCAAGCTAACACAGAGGCATTTCAAATGGCCGTGGATGAAATCTCAGTAATCTCGCGCCAACTACTCGGTTCGCTAATAAAACGCAGTCCAGCAACAACAACAAAGGCCAACTAACAATCCCGCGTCAGCGCAAAACCCGGCTGTGCCGGCGGTTAGTCGAAGAATTGGCGGATGGACTCGGCGATGAGGCCAGGGTCGGAGATGTCTTGCATCCTGATAGTCTGACGCTCGCCAATGCCGCTGGAAACGATAATGCTGCCGCGGCCGGTGATGATCTCAAAAAAGCTGCGCGATTCCGAGATGGAAATGATTCTGGCCGCGGGGATCTCCTTGGTGTTTAACCACAGGAAACGGTACTGCTGTACCACCCGCCGGTCTGTGACTGTGTAGGTGATGTGCAGGTTTCGCAGGTAACGCGTGGAGCCCTTGAAGAACAAGAACAGGCCAACCAGAAAGAGCGCGAACTGGACCACGTAGGGCGTCAGAGTAAACTCAAACATATACCACGCACCAACGGAAAATGGGGCGCTGAGTACCATCCTGGCAAAGGCCGGTCTCATGGTGGGATGACGGCTGACCAACAGTTCTTCCCCAGACACCAAAGACAGGGGCGGGATGACCCGGCCAACGCTGACCAACCCCACTACGGCCAGTAAAACCCCCACCAAGAAGACCACTGACGCGGCCCAGATGGGCAACTCCGACCCGGCAAATCCGTACGCACCTGCGCCTAAGAAAGGCGCGCAAATCAAGAAGCTAATGGCGATTTTCCGGAGCATGGTCCCCTGAGCATTGCTTCTGGAGCCGACCTGGGCGTTGATCTGTACCTGTGTGTTGGAAGCAACCATACTAGTTACCCTTCACTAGCTGAATACCCGTGGCGGACAGCGTGATTAGTATGCCAAGTATCGCCAGTGTTGTTGGGTCCAGAGAGCCGCTCAAATCAGCCAGCGCGCCAGTCTCCGAGTTGAGGAAGAACCCTCTACTCTGCTTCTCACCGGCCCCGTCAGTGGTATCAGTCGAGTTTGTCTCAGCCGAGCTATCTCCAACCGTTGGGAGTTCGTTTGATATGTTGGAGCGTGATTCCCGGGGTGGCTCCGGGTTATCGTCACTGACGTTAACGTTGATCAAGCTGTCGGTCTGCCGCTCTTGGTCTTGATTCTTGACCTGATCCAACGTAATCCCATATTGACCCAGCTTGTATTCCAGGTCTAGCTCAGTATCTTCCATCAGCCTTGAGATGCGTTTTATTTGGGACGCTTTCTGACGCTCAAGGTCATGCAGTTCATCTTCCATGTCGGTCGTCTTGGAACTGGCTTCTTCGTCGAACCAGGCCCACTTCTCCGCAATGATCAGATCAAGTTCCCGGTCTAGTTCGCCCACAACCCGGTTTCTGCCGAGCCCGAGGGTGACCTCACGTTTTTCCAAGTCAATGCGGTCGGTTTGTTGGTCTATTTCGTACTCCACGTCCGCTTTTAGGTCTTCAATTGCGCGGTCCCAATGCTGGATTATCTCTTGAGATTCAACATCGTACTGGTGCTCCAATTCTTCTGTCAGTTCAGTTCGTTCTCGGCGCAATTCCGACAATCTAGACTGAAGCTCTCGGATCAGAGCGATCACTTGAGCATCTGAGACCTGGTCCTTGAAATTGACCAGTCGAGAAACGACGCCCCGATCGCGAATGTTCAAAGACCAATGACCGACCACCCTGGTGTGGGGGATGGAATACTGTCGGACAATCTGGTCACCGTCAATCAACCTGGAGAAATTGAGGTCTCGCGGCGCGTCAGACGTTTCTTCCGTTACCGTGAACCTGAGGACGTTGCCATCGACGATTCCGTAGAATGGGCCGGTTCCGGCAAACCGGGAAGCCATGATTTCCAACTCACCGGTTATTCGACAGCCAAATTTATTGAACATCACTGTAATCTCGGACGAGATGGAAAGGGAGGTGCTGATAATCGTGCCCTCAAGAGGCCCATAAAAGTCTAAAATGTCGCACTAGGACGGCTCATGACCGACAAAGTCTTCATGCTCCGCGTGGGCCGGGCTGGCGAACAAAATAAGTAGGCCAACGACCATGCTCAGTGCAAATAGTAGCCCGGTAAATGAATGTTTACGGCGGTGCAAGAAACTAATAAACATGCACTTACATTCCCATGTTATCCCGCTAATTGCGAGCCGAAACGCAGAAATGTGACCAATCTCACAGTTCTAAAAAAGGGAATCATCGTGCCTGACTCTAGGGTTATTCGTAGGCTAGAGATAGGACAACTCAGCCGTGAGCGGCAGCTACAAATGGCCGCTAGCGGCTGGGGTCGTATTTGTCGCCTTCTTGGCGGGTGATGCGGCCTGAAGCCATCAGCCACATGCGGGAGATCTCCGGCCCCATGAACTTGAACGTGGCCCGTAGTTCTTTTTGCAGTGACGGGTAATCGGTACCCGGCAACGCGTCATAGAACCAACTACAGAAACTGCCGTGTTTTTCTTGAAGTTCCTGGACCACACTGGCATTGGAGATCACAGCCTGAATCTTCTGTCGATTGCGGATAATCCCCGTGTCTTCCCGCAGACGCTCAACGTCTGTCGGGCCCATCACCGCAACTTCATTGATCTTCCAATCGGCAAAGGCGGCCCGGAAGCTATCCCGTCGTTTTAGCACCATCTGCCAGGTGAGACCAGCTTGGAACACCTGCAGGCTCATTACCTCAAACAGGGCATCGTCGTCGGTTGCCCGTTGGCCCCAGATCTCTTTGGAGTACCACTCTCGGAAGGGGTTTCCGGAAACCTTCTCATTGGCTTCCCATTCTCTGGTTGTTTTTTCAGGCATGCTTTGGTCCTAAATTATCTGGGGACGAGTTGGAGGCTGACGTAAGAAGCCTGCTGATTATCATGGAACACTGTTTGGAGCGCCGGTTTCAACTCTGTATCCGCGGCAATGATGTTGCCGGTATTGGTGTTGCGGTCAAACCTGGGGAAATTGCTGCTGGAGA
>JAPKDE010000224.1 GCA_028822675.1 Dehalococcoidia bacterium
GGCTTATCTAGAGCGCATTCCCCAGGTTGACGGCAAACTCAATTCCTACATCACCATCACCGGCGAAAGGGCTATGGACGACGCCCGCAAAGCCGAACAAGAAATTATCGCCGGTAATTACCGTGGCCCCATGCACGGAATGCCCATCGCCATCAAAGACCAGGTCTATACCAAAGGCATCCTCACCACCGGCGGCTCCATGATCCTGAAAGATTTCATTCCGGACGAAGACGCCACCGTGGTTACCAAACTGAACGATGCAGGTGCCGTGCTGCTAGGCAAGTTAAATATGAGCGAATTCGCCATGGGTGACGCCTTTGCCCATCCTTATGGCCGCCCGCACAACCCGTGGGACCTCGCCCGCAACCCTGGCACCTCCAGCAGCGGCTCCGGAGCAGCAACATCCGCATTCCTCTGCGCAACATCACTGGGAGAAGACACCGGCGGATCCATTCGTGGCCCGGCATCCTTCTGCGGTCTGGTGGGTATCAGGCCGTCTTGGGGACGGGTCAGTCGTCATGGCGTTCTGGGAGCATCGTGGTCCATGGACCAGGTTGGCCCCATTTCACGCACGGTTTCCGACTGCGCAATAACCCTGGCGGCCATCGCTGGTCACGACCCCAAAGACGGGCAAACCTGGGACGTGCCAGTGCCTGACTACCTGTCATCACTCAACAAAGGAGTACAGGGACTTAAAATCGGAATCATCACCGAACGGATCGAATACGAAGGCGTAGACCCACAGGTGCGCGACTTGGTGGTTAAAGCTATCGCCCAACTTGGAGAGCTTGGGGCAGTAATCTCTGAGGTTGAGATTCCGTTGATCGCCCAATCTGCCGCGATCTCAACGGCCGTAACCTATGGCGATGTTTCCGGTGTCCACCGTGAGGGCATCGACCAGCGTTTACATGAATATGATTACAACGTCCAACTTCGGCTTTTGACCGGGGCCATCATGCCGGCCCAAGCCCATCAGAAAGCGGTTCGCTTGCGGCACATGCTCCGGCAGCAAATATTGGACGCATTGGAAAAGGTGGACGTCCTTGTGATGCCCACGTCATCCATCCCGGCTTCGCTGATCCCGGAGAAGGCCGGAGTCGAGAGCAAAGAGGCGTTCATGGAGATGCTGGGTGGACGCCGTAGTTACACCGCGCCCTTCAACCTTGCCAGCACCCCGGCCCTATCCATCAACTGTGGTTTCACTGCTGAAGGATTGCCAGTGGGTCTGCAGATCGCCGGCAAGCCCTTCGACGAGTCCACAGTCTTCCAGGTGGCCGCCGCCTACGAGCAGGCCACCGATTGGAATTCCCGCCGCCCACCGGTGTAAGCAACAACCTGTAAAAAATGAAGGCCTACTCTGGGAATTGTAATTCTGAGGAGGCCGCAGCCGATGAAGAATCTCGTTGTTTTACACCCAACCATGACACGACAATACTACGTTTACATCATGACCGACCGATCGCGAACATTGTATGTAGGGGTAACCAACAACCTGGAAAGAAGGGTCTTTGAACACAAAACAGGATCCATTGACGGTTTCACGAAGAGGTACAGGTTAAACCAATTGGTCTACTTCGATGCGGGTACCAGTATTGAAGGGGCCATCTCGACAGAAAAAGTAATTAAATGGTGGCGCCGGTCTAAGAAAATTGACCTAATCGAGCAAACCAACCCGGAGTTGAAAGATTTGTCCGAAGGCTGGTACGAGACTGGTTGATAGCAACGAGACCCCTCGCTTCTCTCGGGGTGACAGTATCAATTCTGACCTTCAATTCTAGCATCTTAAATCGCACCGTTCGTGCCCATTTCCAAAGGAGCAACCATGCCAGAGATTTATGAACTATCGGCGGCAGAGCTAGCCCGCCAGATTAGAGAACGAACCATCACTCCGGTCGAGGTGGCACAATCGCTCCTGGGCCGGATGGACGCACTGGAACCCCAATTAGACGCCTGGGTCCGAGTCGACCGCGAAACTGTTCTGGCCGACGCTCAACAGCGTCAGGACGAACTAGAAAGCGGGGAGGCTACCGGCCCACTGCATGGCGTCCCCATTGGCATCAAAGACATCTATAACATCGCCGGTATCCCCACCACTGCCGGCTCCAAGGTCTACGCCGACTACGTGCCCGACGAAACTGCAGTAACCATTGACCTGCTCCAGAAAGCCGGCGCAATCATGCTGGGCAAAACGGTCACCACCGAGTTCGCCTGTCTTGACCCTTCCAACACCAAAAACCCCTGGAACCCAGCCCATACCCCAGGCGGGTCAAGCAGTGGTTCCGCTGTGTCCGTCGCCGCCCGCATGTGCCCCATAGCCATGGGATCCCAGACGGTGGGTTCGGTACTGAGACCAGCGTCCTACAACGGCATAATTGGCCTCAAACCCACCTATGGTCGAGTCAGCCGCCGCGGCGTGGTGCCAGTCAGTTGGTCGCTCGACACCGTAGGCTGGATGGGCCGCACTGTTGAGGACGTGGCCCTGCTTTTGCAGGTGATGGCCGGCCCGGATCAAGAAGACCCCGTAGCTTCAACGCTACCTGCAGACGACTACTTATCTGGCCTGGAATCTGCCAAACCGCCGCGCATTGGCCTGGTTACCTCCTTCTTCATGGAAGAGTCTGATGCTGAGACCCAAAAGAAGACCCGGGACACGTTGGCCAAGTTCAATGCCGCCGGTGCAACCGTGGTGGAACTGACACTGCCGGAGAGTTTCAAGACGGCCTTTGAGGACCAGCTTTTAATCATGGGTGCCGAGGCCGCAGCGTTCCACAAGCCCATGTACGAGAAACAGGCGCAGAACTACCAGCCCAAGTTGCGTGAAATGCTCCGCCAGGGCCTGGAGACCGACGCTGTAACGTACTCCAGAGCGTTGGAAAGGCGGGTTCAGTTCTCTGCCGACATGCGCGTTCTGGCTGATCAGGTTGATGTCTTGCTCACGCCGTCCACTCCCACTGCGCCGCTGGCCGACCTGACAAATACGGGCGACACCAGATTCCAGGGCCCATGGACTTCATGCGGTCTGCCAACGATAACCCTGCCAGCGGGCCTAGCTGAGTCGGGGCTGCCGATGGGTATCCAATTGATTGCCTTGCCATTCGACGAAGCCCAGCTTTTGGCTACCGCCCGGTGGTGCGAAAAATTAATCGACGTAAACCTGTTCCCTCCAGTGGGAAACTAGCCGCACTGCATCCTCAACAATTCTTAACCAGCAGCTATTCAGGAGAAATACCATGCCACAGGCAAATATCCCCAGCGAAGATGAAGTTCTCAGTTATTTCGACAAATTGTCCAATTGGGGCAAATGGGGCGATGACGATGAACTGGGCGCGCCAAATTACATCACTCCGGCTAAGGTAAAACAGGCGATTGCGACGGTCCAGGATGGCGTCCGAGTCTCCATGTCCCGCACGGTGACATTTGAACCCAGCATTGACGCTCCGAACAATGTGCCGGTGCACTTCATGGTTGAAAGCGGCGAGGGCTGGGCCACCGGAGATAAAGTCAGCCCACGTTCCTACCCTGCTGCCACCGACTACTTTGGCATGATCTTCCACGGCGTCACTGTCACTCACGTTGATGCCCTGTCGCATTTCTTCTGGAACGGGAAGACTTACAACGGCAAACCGGCCCATTTAGTGTCCACCAGCATGGGTGCTACTTTTGGTTCGGTTGAAGAAGCCCATGAGGGTATCATCTCCCGCGCTGTTTTAGTCGACGTTCCCTATGTTCGTGGCGTCGACTGGGTGGAACGGGGCGAGGGCGTCATGATTGACGACATTCTAGCCGCCGAGGAGAAATGCGGCTTCAAAGTCGAGGAGGGTGACATTCTGCTCATCCGCACCGGCCAACTGCACCGCCGCAATGTTGAGGGCCCGGTAGACCGTTCAATGGGTTCCACTGCCTGCCAGGCTTCTGTGCTGCCTCTCTTCTATGAACGGGGCATTGCAATGATGGGGTCCGACACTGGCAATGATGTTAACCCACCCCAGTATGAAAAAGTTCAAAGTCCAATTCACCAGGTGAGTATCACGGCGATGGGTATCTGGATTCTGGATAACGCCGATCTGGAGGGTGTGGCTGCGGCCTGCAAGGAACGCAACCGCTGGGAGTTCATGGTGACCATTGGCCCGTTAAGACTCCACAACACCACCGGCTCCCCAGTAAACCCCATAGCCATCTTCTAGCGATTGCATCGCGGCAAATACCTCCGGCACTCACGGTTAGTTGGGCTAAGACGAACAAATAGGCGGCGCAATAAATGCGCCGCCTATTTTGATTCAGTCAACCAAACACTTTAGTCGTTGCTGATGTTCAAACTGTCATTCTGAGGCGTCAGCCGAAGAATCTCGTATCTTGCAG
>JAPKDE010000225.1 GCA_028822675.1 Dehalococcoidia bacterium
CCCACCGCAAACGATGGTGGCCTTGCTGATTGACCGGATCAGGTCAGTCACCTCCTTGGTGATGGGAAGTACCGACTCGGGATTCAGATTACTGCCATTGTCTAAGTTTCTGATAGACAGCCCTACCATGTCGGGCTGGAATTCTTGCACTGACTGCTTCACCTCACCCAGGTAGTCGTCGGCAAACATGAGGTCCAGCATTTTAGTGTCGTGCTTCACGGGATCCAAGTACCCGGCGATGTAGGCTAGCCCCAGTGGTAGGGGCTGGGCCTGAATGTTGTTCATGTAGCGCCCGTGGCGGTTGGTTGCGATCAATAGGATTCTCATACACTCTCCGGTCCAAGCCTGGTATCCAAACCACATCATTATTGCCTATCCAGGGAGATTTGACCAAGTAATTAGTTAATCTCTCATCAGGATGGTTGTTTAGGAATGGCGTTAACTACCACGGCAACTGCCATTGAGACACCAGGATCGTCAGGTTAAACTGTCCCCGATATTAATAGAGGCTAAAAGCCTTCCCTTAACCAATAAGGGAATTGAAGGGGACTCATGCGAATAGATGTTCATAGCCACTTGGTCTACCTGCCATACCTGGAATACCTGGCGGGCCGTAGCTCTCTGCCCCAGGGCGTGCTGCAGGGCGGTACCTACTTTGTTAGCTGCACCGGCGGCTACCAGCACGCCTCACCGCTGGTCCACGCCGACATAGACCAGAAGCTGCGCGACATGGACGATCTCGATATTGGCATGTCTATCTTGAGCCATGGAATGCCGGGTCCTGAGCTGTTGGGCGGGTCTGAAGCCGACGACTGGGCCTCACGGATCAACGACCACCTGGCAGAGGTTATCCAGACGCACCCTGGCAAGTTCCTAGCCTGGGCCACCCTAGGCTGGGGCAGCGCCGACCGGACCATCGCCGAGATTGACCGCTGTGTGCAGCAACTGGGTTTCAAAGGCGTTTATCTCTTCTCCAACATCAACCAGAAGACCCTCGACAGCAAAGAATTTTGGCCGGTGTACAAGCACATTGAAAGTCTGGGAATCCCGATGGACATGCATCCAACCGCACCCATCAACATGAACGGCATCGACCACCAGCCTTTGGTGCCCGGCATGGCCTTCATGTTTGATACCACCCTGGCCACCGTACGGATGGTCATGAGCGGCGTCTTTGAAGAATATCCCGAACTGAAATTGATCGTCCCCCACACCGGCGGGTTCGTTCCCTTCATTCAAGGTCGCGTCGGGCGCATGATTGACGCTTGGTCTTCGCCCGATGATTGGGCCAATCTTTCGGATCCATCCCAAGAGTCCTTCGCCAAGATTTACGTGGACACGGTTGCCCACAGTTCGGAGGCACTGGAGTACTGCTACAAGGTCTACGGGGCCGACAAGCTGCTCTACGGTACCGACCACCCATTCGCCCATTTTGAGGTATTCAATGAAATGGTAGACAATCTCGATTGCTCAGAATCAGAACGGGAATTAATCAACCACGGCAATGCCGAGCGGATATTAGGGCTGTAAACTGACAGCGTTCAGCCAGAAGTCCCTTCCCCAGCGCCGGGGGAAGGTTAGGATAGGGGCCAACGCCTAGCTGAAACCACGTTATGGAACCCTGCCGCACAACTGTCATTCTGAAGAGCGCCGTACGCCGACGAAAAATCTGCCAATCTACACCTTGGCAGACCTTTCGTTTCCCTCAGGGTGACATTCCCAAGAACAATCTAGAAACCGAGAACCAAGGAAGTCCCAAAAACATCCCCCTTTCGTAAATGGGGACCGAAGGGGATTTGTCCACCCAAACCCAACAAACCAACCGCTGAACGCTGAACGTTGTCAGCTAAAAGCCAACCCCAAGGAGAACTATGAACCTAAGAGATTCCGTAATCATCGTCACCGGATCAGCCACCGGACTTGGTGCCGCCATCGTCAAGCAAGTGGCTGCCAAAGGCGCGCGCGTAGTCATCAACTACACCAAGAGCGAAAAAGAGGCCCACGAAACCGAGGCCGTCTGCGACTACCTGGGCGTGGAGTCCATATTATGTAAAGCAGATGTGTCGGTTGATGAAGACTGCCGCCGCATGGCGAACCAGGCCATTGAAAAATGGGGACGGATAGATGGGCTCGTTAACAACGCCGCTCGTTCGGTCTTCGCCAACTCCAAGGACTTAGAAGCCTTGGAAGGTCAGCAATTCATGGACGTCTTCTCGGTGAACGTGGTCGGTCCCTACCAAATGGCCCGTGCGGTTGTGCCCGCCATGAAAAAGCAGGGCCACGGCTCAATCGTCAACGTCTCGTCAATATCAGCCGTCACTGGTGCTGGCAGCTCCATTGCGTACGCAGCTTCCAAGGGTGCATTGAACACCATGACCCTGTCTTTGGCCCGATCCCTGGCGCCAGAGATCAAGGTCAACGCGATCATGCCCAGCGCGTTTCCCTCACGCTGGTGGGCCAACGGAATCGGCGAAGAGGCAACCGAAGCGCTGTTTGAAAAATTCAACGATCAAGTGCCTTTGAAACAAGTGGCAACACCTGAATCCGTGGCCCGAACCGTGGTCTGGCTGTTGGAAGATGCCGCATATACCACCGGAGAGATGATCAAGATAGATTCTGGCATGCATCTGCTGGGTTTCCAGCCCTAACCGAATATGCCAACGCAACATGATTATGCAGATAGTTCTTGCTCTGGGCCATCCTGGCGTTGATTCCATTCTCGAACCTGTTCGCCTACTGGCACCACTCCAGTGAATTCTCGGAGTTAAATGACGGTAAATACCCGTTGATAGTGGTGTTTATCGCCTGGGTCCTATTTTCTCCGCTAGTATGGCTGCTGGTCCAAATAGGCCTCAATAAGGCCGCAGATTGGTAGGCGTCTAGGAACTGATTAGCCGAATAACTTGGGGTTCATTTTGAGCCGACTAGGGAATTAAGCCACCGGTATCAATAACTCGGTTTAGCCGGCCAGCTAGACGCCACCCCAAATCCTTGCCAGAATACGTCCCATAAATCCCTTGCACCGATTGCGTAGTTAATTAGGAGATAAATTATGGGACCAGAGTTAGTTGAATACCTGAAATATGAAGTTGAGGACTCAGGCATTGCCTGGATCACCTTCAACCGGCCTGAGCGTCGTAACGCCCTGATGGGCAACTCCCAGGAGAAGAGCACCGTGGCCAAGGTGGGAGAATACATGCGGGCGGCCGATGACGACCCAGACGTCAAGGTGATTGTGCTCACTGGCGAGGGCCAAGGTTTCTGCTCCGGGGCCGACATGCGCCGTGACAACGACGCTGATGTCTTGGGCGAGAACTTTGTTGGTAACCGGGACGATACGGAGAGTCCGGACTTTGTCCGTCAACACTTTTTCCACGGTTTCACCCAACTACACCGGGACATTTCCCTAATCCGCAAACCCACTATTGCGATGATTAACGGCGCGGCTGTGGGCTCCGGCATGGACATGGCCCTGCACTGCGACATCCGGGTTGGCTGCGAGGCTACTCAATTTGTGGGTTACCACCAACTGGGCCAGATATTTGAGAACGGCGGCAGTTACTACTTGCCCAAGATGGCGGGACTAGGCCGGGCCCTGGAGTTTGCCTATACCGGGCGATTGGACGCTGAACGGGCCTACCAATGGGGCCTGCTGAACTACCTGGTGGATTCCAGCGAACTGGAGCAGACCACCCGCGACCTGTGTGACCGAATCATGCGAGTGCCGCCCATGGTGCACTGGGTCAGCAAGCGGATTATGCGCACGGCCATGGACACCACACTGGAGAACACCATGGTGCTGACGTCCAACGCCGGCGGCATCCTAAGTGGCTCCGAAGACGCCGACGAAGCGCGCATCGCATTCTTGGAGAAACGCGCGCCCAAGTTCAAAGGCCGCTAAACCCGACTTAAAACGCGGGCCAACCCAGCGGCAAGCTCTCAAATAGAAGACCGCCTGTAGTCAAGACCACATATATAAAAACCAACGGTAGTAAAAACCCGATGTCTACTTTCGGAGACCTTGAACGCACCTTCGCTGATCTTTATCCCTACCGCTGGGTTTTTGCGGCTGGGTGATGGTCGTAATAGCGGATTTGCCTATCAGAGGGGCTGGCACCGCTATCTTTGGAGCCACAGAGTGCCGGTGGGCATCGTTGCCGCGCCGGCGCTAGTGGCTGTCGTGTGGCTGGGTTGGTCGTTGGGCTCGCCGCTGTTCACCAATACCACAGTTGATGCGCTATTCTTCACCCGAATTGCACGAACACGGGAGGACGCGATGGAAACGCATCAACTAACATTCACTCTCGAGCGCGAGACTAAGAACACCGTTCGCT
>JAPKDE010000226.1 GCA_028822675.1 Dehalococcoidia bacterium
GAACCATTGCTTGTGGTCAGACTTTTTCATCTGCAGAATGGCCGGCGCAAGTCTTTCGACAAGTTCAGGATGAGCGGTTCTCCATAATCGAGGCCAGTGGCAAAGTCTAATCGCCGGGTTCGCGTGGCTCCACGAAGGAATCCCGGAAGCGGTACAGCGTGAGTTCCGGCTCAACGGGGGCTACAGACGTTGTTCCCCCAGCTTCCTCAATCTTGGCCACTATAAAGTGTGGTCCATCTGAAGATGCCAAGGCTTCTGATACTGCGGCTTCGAAATCTTCTAAGTCTGTAACTGTCTTGGTGTGAGTTATCCCGCAGCTTTGGGCCACCTGCTCCAGGTCTGTGCCCATACCGGTGTGGCTGGTCTGCCCGCCGGTCTGCCCCCACTTCTCGTTATCCCAGACTATGACTGTAAGGTTCTTGGGCTGCTCGCGGCCAATGGAAGCCATGGTGCCGAGGTTCATGAGGAGCGATCCATCGCCGTCCAGGGATATGACCTGTTCATCGGTCCCCATGGCCATACCCAATGCAATGGACGAGCAGAGGCCCATGCTGCCGTAGGTATAAAAATTTCGGTCACGGTGCCCCGAGTGCCAGAGATCGCTGGAAGTAGGACCCAGGTTGCTGACAATGGGGGATTCCCCAGCCAGACGTGATACCAACTGTGTAGCTTCGAATCTACGCAACTTTGCCTCCGTGCAGCGCTGTGGTCAGGCAGATGCCTAACGGCTGGCGATTGGCGTAACAGAGCTTCATCGCCCCGTCCAATGACCTTTCCATATTGCCGTCGTCCTCTAACGTGTAATGGGGAAGACCCAACTGATCCAGAATTGGGATCACCGCGCGACCCATCGGCACCTGGGCAATGTTGAACTCGCCCAGTCCGCCGCGCAAGTTGATGAAGATTGGGATGGGCGTTCTGGAGGGGATGCACAGGCTGGCCAGCGCATTGATGCTGTTACCAAACCCACTGGATTGCATGAACACTGCGGTATTCTTTCCAGTGGCATAAGCGCCCACCGCAATGCCAATGGCTTCTTCTTCTCTGGTGGCTGGGACCAGTCTAAAAAACGGGTCTGCATCAATCAGGCTGGTTACCTGATGGATTGATATGTCTGGCACGTAGACAATCATGGACGTATCCCAGTCCTTGAGCGTCTTGACGATCTGTTCCGCCCAGTTCATTTTGTGTCTCCAATTTCGGCCCTCGTTATTGGCCGTATTATGCTTGATTCTAGGTTCGCCTCAGGCGTGAGCGGCTACCAACATAACAGTGGTACTTTGGATTGTCAAAACTAGGGTCTTCATCTTATTGGCGAACCGTCTTTGGCGGCTATTGGCGGCCCATCTGTGGCAGGATATAATCCCTCTAATAATTTGAACATGTCCTGATTAAGATTCGAATAAGTTTATGGAATCGGAGGAATTTAATTGATAATAGACCCAAAAACCTTTGAGAGATTTAGCGCAGTGCTAACTGGTGTGATTGTGCCCAGGCCGATCGCTTTCGTATCCACTGTGTCCCCGGCTGGTGAGGTCAACCTGGCCCCATATTCGTTCTTCAACGCCATCTCGTATCAGAACGTGGTGTTCTCGTCTTCCCGCAATGTGGGCAACAAGAGTAAAGACACCCTGAGAAACATTGAAGAGACCGGTGAGTTCGTGATCAACATCGTGGTCGACCCCATCGCGGAAGCGATGAACGCGACTGCCGCCGAGTTCCCAGAGGGTGAAGACGAGTTCGAAATTGTCGGGCTAACCCACGCGCCGTCTCAGATAGTCAAAGCGCCCCGAGTCGCCGAATCCCCGGTGAATATCGAGTGCAAGCTGGACCAGATCATCAAGATAGGCGAGGGTGACCATGAGCACGGGTTGGTCATTGGCACCATTCTTCTAATGCACGTCCGCGACGACATTATCGACGGTCACCGTATCGACCAAGCGAAACTAATGGCCACCGGACGCATGGCCGGCAATATGTACTGCCGCACCAACGACCGTTACGAGATGGTCCGCCCGGTTTACGACCCCGAGAAGGGCGTGGCCGTTCAGAGCTAAGTTATTCAGCGCTAAGCCGTACAGGGCTAGGTTTCCAGCGCCAAGCAGTACAGAGCTAAGATTTACGGCGCACCAGCTAAGGAGCAGCATCATGGCCACCAAAATGTCCATACTCAGCCCGGCGGCGGAGGCGTGGCGTCCAATGCAGGACGATGTACCCCACATCGCAGATCTCAAGGGTGCTACGGTTGCCATTTTGAACAACCGTTGGACCAGCATGAATATCATCTCGGAGCAGATCGGCATCATCCTCAAGGAACAATACGGGGTAGCTGAAGTCTTTGAGAAGCTGATTCCCCTAGCTTCAGCCGCGCCGCAGGAGACATTTGACGAGGTTGAAGCACGGGCTCAGTTGGCCATCGTCGGCCTGGCCAATTGAGGCTCCTGCACAGCGTGGAGTGTCCACGACAGCGTCAAACTGATCAAGAACGGAATGCCATCAGTGGTGCTGGTGACCGAAAGGTTCACCACTCTGGCCAAAGCGTCCATGCGGGGCAACGGCGTGCCGAATGCGCCCATGGTCGTCCTGCCCAAGACTGAACTCACCGAGTACGTTGACCCCGACACGGTACGCGCCGTGGCCAAAGAAGCAGTTGAGCTGATAATAGCCCAACTGCAGGAATCCGAAACGGCCCTGTAATCCCAGCGTGATTGCAGATGCCCTCCTTACAGGTGTTAGTAAAAACTATGTTGGGTTGGTCTTCTTGCACTTCAGTTGAACGGGACCCGGAACGGGTACACGGCGAATGGGTATTCGTCGGTACGCGCGTGCCCGTAACCGCCCTGTTTGAGAACCTTAAAGACGGCGCTCAAACCTCCCAGTTTTTAGAGTGGTTCCCTGGGGTCACGGATCAACAAGTGCGGGCCGTATTGGACCATGCTGCCAATAACCTCGGTGAGTCCCAGGTTGCCTGATTGCGAGCCTTTTTTGATCAGGGAACACCGGTCCTACTCAGAAATCTTCTGGACTCACATCAGGTCGAAATAGCTTACGAGCGTGGCTGGAACCAACTGACAAACGGCAACCTGCTAGCGGAAGTGGCACGTGAAGGCTTTCAATTTTTTGTGACCGCTGATAAAAACATGACCCAACAACAGAACTTGGACGCGATTCCGTTTGCTATCATCGTTCTCTCAAAAACCAGTTGGCCTCGTATTCAACCGGCATTTATCCAAGTATTGCAGGCAATTGATAACGCCATACCCGGGTACGTCACCGAAGTGACAATCCCCTAAATCCAAGACAATTCAGGTTTAATGGACTCTACTGAAATTGAAATAGACGATTCCCCAGAAGCTGTTTTTCAGTTCATGCTGGAACAGGGCTGGTCCGACGGTCTGCCGGTGATTCCGCCGACGGCTGACCGAGTGCGTGCCATGCTGGATTACGCCCAGCGCGACGCCTCAGAATTGATTGGCTACATCAACCCGGACGCCGGGTCGGCTACCGTGGAGAAGATTGCGGTGAATGCCGTGATGGCCGGCTGTCTGCCGGAATACATGCCGGTGCTGATCGCCGCCGTCAAAGCAATCATCGAGCCTGAATTCAATATTCACGGATTGCAGACCACCACCAACCCTGTATCGCCGTTGCTCATAATCAACGGGCCAGTGCGCGAGTTGATTGGGCTTAACAGTGGTCGTGGAACCCTTGGACCGGGCTACCGCGCCAACGCCACTATTGGCCGGGCAATTCGGCTGCTGTTGTTGAACATTGGCGGGGCCAAACCCTGGTCAACAGACATGGCAGTCCACGGCAGCCCAGGCAAGTACGTCTCCTGCATGGGCGAGAATGAAGAAGATAGCGTCTGGGACGCGCTGCACGTGGAACGGGGCTATTCTGCGAATCAGAGCACCGTCACAGTGGTTGGCGCTCAAGGGCTCAGCAACTGCCTTACGTTCTATAAAGAGCCGGAAAGCTTTTTGACCATGATCGCCAGTGCCATGGCGGACATCAGCCACAATAACTATCTCTTGGCCGCCGGTAACCCGTTGGTCATACTCACGCCGGGACACGCTTCGATCTTTAAAGAAAAGGGCTATTCCAAACAGAGGGTCAAAGAAGAGCTGTTTGAGATGTGCAAAGTCCCGCTGACGAAGTTTCCCAAAGAAACTTCAGTCATCACCTACGAAGACGGTTTCGCCATGGACGGTGACCGTGTTTGCCCGTGCCAATCGGCTGATGACATCATTGTGGTCGTCTCGGGCGGCCCGGAACCGTACCACGTCCTCTACAGCGGCAACTTTGGCGATACCACCGCCGT
>JAPKDE010000227.1 GCA_028822675.1 Dehalococcoidia bacterium
GCCCACGGCATGGGTATAAAAGGGTTTGTTTGCCTGGATTTTAGACGGCGGTTTCAGCCACCGATTTCAGTGACCGGTCTTGGCAACGCCACTGGCGGCGCTGGCCGGGTAGCGGTGCTGATGATCAGAGCGGCCAATAGGTTGAGGAACACAATCATCCACCAGGAAGAAATGTAGTTCCCAGTGCTGTCATGTATGTAACCCACCAACGGTGCGCCCAGACCGGCGCTGATTAACATAACCGGCAATACTATACCTCGGATGCTGCCCAAGAAGGCACGACCAAAGTAGGCTGCAAAGATATACGAGTGGACAATCATTCCCGCGCCCACTGATAACCCAAAGGTGATGCCGGAGGCGAAGAGAAAGAATTCGTTGCGCCCAATCAGTGCGAACCCCATGGCCAACGCCAATCCGGAGAACGATCCAACGGCGATAATTCGGATGGGCACTCGGTCGGCCATCCACCCGGCGAACAAGGCCATGGTCGCCGCGCCACCGGCGTCACCCGCGAACGAGAACGAAACAATCTGGGCGTCAAATCCGCTCTCGATCCAATAGGGAATCCGGTGCACACTGGTCCCGCCTTGGGCCACTCCGGCCAGGGCAAAGGCTAGGAGCAGTTTCCACATGGTGGTGGTTCGGAAGGCCTCCCGGACGGTCCATGATCGTTCTTCAGGAGCGGGAGGCGCAGAGGTAGTCGCCGGGCAGCTTGTGGCCTGAGCAGTGGGTCTGCCGTCCACCTCCAGACCCATGTCCTCTGGTTGTCTTCTGAGGAAGATGGCCGAAAGCGGAATAGACATGGCCATGAATATCACGGCCATCACCACCCACGTGGTGCGCCAACCCACGCTGCTCAAGAGCATTTGGGTGAACGGCAAGAAGAACACGCCGCCGATGCCAACGCCGCTGACGGCTAAAGCTAGGGCCATGCCGCGCTTGCGCTGGAACCACTTGGCCACTGGAACCGAGGTCATGATGTTTTGCGGCGCGGCCAGGCCGGTCAGCCCCAAAACTCCGAAGAGGGCAATCACCTGCCAGGGCGAGTCGGCACGGCTCACGGCCAGCAGCGCCACGCCGATGATCACCCCGGACACCGGAATCATGACTCGGGGGCCGTAGCGGTCCAGCAGGCGACCAACTATGAAGCTGGACGCTCCGGCAGCGATGCGACGGGAGGTGACCGCCCAACCCAATTGGCTGCGGCTCATACCCAGTTCGCCGCCCATGGGAATCACGAACAGACCAAAACTCAGGTTGCCCGTGGCCATGGTGGAGAAATTGACCAGCCACATGACCGCCACAATGACCCATCCGTAAAAGATGCCGTTGGGACGGATCAAACCCCGGCTGGGAGGCGGGCGTTCACCGCTGGAATACAACCTAGATTATTCGGGAGCCGGTGGGCTTGGTCCCGATGATCCCCGTTTCGTCCAGTTGGTCTATCTCAATACCGGTCAGCCCCAGCAGTTCGCTGTAGACTTCCCGGTTGTGTTGGCCCAGGGTTGGCGATGGCCAGCGCACCTGACCGGGGGTTGCCGACATACGCCAGGGAATCCCTGGGTATTGTTTAACGCCCACCTGAGGGTGGTCCACGGTGACAAAAGTCCCTCGATCTTTGTAATGGGCGTCGGCCAACAGGTCGGGGCCGCGTAGTACCGGCCCTGATGCCACTCCGGCTTTTTGCAGTTTTTCAGTCACTGCATATGCCTCTTGGCCCGCCGTCCACTCGCCAATGATCCGGTCCAATTCGTCATGGTTATCGCGGCGTTTTTCCAGGGTGGCGAACTTTGGGTCGTCGGCCAAACCGGCTGCGTCCATGGCTTTGGCCAGGTTCTGCCACTGTTCTTCGCTGATGGCGGCAATGGTCACCCAGCGGTCTTCACCGGCGCAGGGATAGCTGTTGGCCGGGGCGTACCAGCCGGAGCGGTTGCCCTGGCGTTCTGGTTCCTGTCCAGTCATCTGGTAGGCCAGCACTTCCGGCCCCATCAGCGAGACTGAGGACTCCTGCTGGGAGACGTCGATAAACATGCCTTTGCCGGTCTTCCGGCGGTGACGGAGCGCGGCCATCAACACCCCGGCGGCATGGGAGCCGGTGATGGGGTCGCCGTGGTTGATGCCCGACTTCATAGGGCCCTCGCCCCGGTAGCCGGTCATGTGGGCCATGCCGGAAAGCTGCTCCTGGCCGATGCCGTAGCCCAGGTAACCCTTCCAGGGGCCGGTGTTGCCAAAGGCCGGCATTGATACGTAGATCAGGTCTGGCCGGTGTTTTCTCAGTTCTTCATAGGTGTAGCCCAGCCGTTCTAGGCTGCCCTGTCGGAAGTTCTCAATGACCACGTCACTGATGGAAACCAGTTTTTCAAAGACCTGGCGGCCTTCTTCCTTGGTCAGTTCCAGAGTGATGCCGTACTTGGACATGTGCAGGCAGTTGAACCAACCGTTGCGGTTCCAGGGTTCCTCGCCGGGTTCGCCGTCGGGATAGGCGGCGATGCCCCGGGCCGGAGTGACCGGGCCACGGTGGGAGTCATAGACGCTCAAGGACTCCATTTTGATGATCTCAGCGCCCATGTCGGCAAACAATTTGGTGCAGTAGGGCCCGGCCCAGATGCGGGAAAGGTCCAGCACTCGGTAGTTCTTTAGGGGCATATTCTTTGGCGGTGTTTCCATGCGACTAAACCCCCTGGCCCTGGGTAAGTACACCCTGGGTAATCAACTCAGATACCTGAGTTTCTGAGTAGCCGAGCCACGAGTCCAACGCCGATGTGGTGTGCTCGCCGAGGAGTGGTGCGCGCTCGAAGACCCAGGCGTCAATACTCGCTTCGGGCATGATGGGCGCTCCGGGGTAGGTCAGCTTTCCGGCCACCGGATGGTCGATTTCAACGAAGTAATTGCGGTCCAAAAGTTGCTCCATCTCCAAGATATCTTTCATGGTGGCGACAAAGCTGAAACCCAGCCCGCTCTCTTGTCCGGCCTTGAAGATGTCCACTTTATTGGTTTCAACCAGGAAGGGCAGCATGTAGGCGTCAACCTCGTCGGCGTTTTCCAGCCTGCCGGCACGGGAGAGAAACCTGGGGTCGGACAATTCTTCTCGCCCCATAATCCGGGCCACTTCCGGCCAGCGGTGGTCCGGCCCGGCGATTATGCCAACGTGACCGTCCAGACAGGGGTAGATGCCCCAGGCAGCGCGGCCGTAGCCACGGTTGCCCACGCGACTGTATTCCTGGCCTGAGTAGCTGTATTGCATCAGGGCATTTTCCAAGATGTTGGTGGCGTACTCGGCGATGGCCAAGTCGATCTGTTGGCCCTCGCCCGTTTCTTCGGCGTACATTAAACCAGCCATGGTGGCGGCGAAGGCATTTTGCCCGGCGCCCAACTGGGCCAGAGGCATCCCTTCTTTCAAGGGCTCCTGCTCCGGCTCTCCAGTGATATTCATCAACCCACCCAGGGCGTAGAGGTTCAATTCTGAAGCCTTCCAGTCCCTGTACGGTCCGGTCTGGCCAAAGTTGGAGATGGACGTCATCACCAGAGCCGAATTGACCTTCTGCAATTCTGCGAAAGAAAGACCCAGGCTGTCCATGCCGCCGGGGGCAAAGTTCTCAACCAGAATGTCGGCCTTGGCGGCCAGCTCCAGCAGCACCCGCCGCCCTTCAGAGGATTGCAAGTCTAAAGCCACGCTCTGCTTGGCTGTATTCAGATACAAGAACCAGGCCCCATCTTCAGGCGGAGTTCCTTCCTTTCGTGAAGGGGGGCTAGGTGGAATTACGGTCTTGCCTGAGGCGAACGGCCCCAGCCACCTAATTCCATCGCCGCGTGTGGGGTGCTCTATTTTGAGTACGTCTGCGCCGAGGCCAGAGAGCAACTTGGTGCAGTATGGTCCGGCTATATAGTGGGTCAGGTCCAAGACCTTGACCCCTTCCAGCAATCCTGGCATTTATTTTCTCCAATTGAATAAAACGGGGGCACGGGTTCAGGCAATCTCAGGCAGGAATACCCGCCCAGAGCCGCTGAGATTGTTGCACCGGGCGTAGGGAATTGCAACCACGCCTGGCCCTTAAGACTCAATGCATGACTGGTTTATGGTATTCTTCTGCCCACCTGACACGTGACCAATATCGCTCCATTAACGGCCACCAGAACGTAAGATTTTAAGTATCGATTTAGAAAATATTTCTTCAGTAAGAAACTCAGTAAGAAACCTAGAACTCTTATTGGCAGGAGACAACCTTTATGGAACGCCCCATTTTCCACCCGGTGGGCACCCCGGTAGAA
>JAPKDE010000228.1 GCA_028822675.1 Dehalococcoidia bacterium
ATTGCGCAGTGCTCCTTGATGAAATTGAAAAAGCCCATCCAGAAGTGTTCAACATTCTGCTCCAGATTTTTGACGCCGGCCAATTGACCGATGCCAGAGGCCGGAAGGTAGACTTCCGGAACTCCATCATCATCATGACCAGCAACCTGGGATCGGACTTAATCAAACGCGAGACAGCCCTAGGGTTCTCCGCTAAGACCACGGACGCCCAGACCGATGAAAGCGCCTACGGACGGATGAAGGACAAGGTCTTGGAGGAAGTGAAACGCTTCTTCAGGCCGGAGTTCCTCAACCGCATCGACTCCACTGTCGTATTCCACCAGCTCACCAGGCCTGAGATTCTTCAGATCGTCGATTTGATGATGGACCAGGTACGGGGAGAGCTCGGTGAAAAAGATATCGAAATGGAAATCACCGAAGCGGCCAAGATTCACCTGGGAGAGAACGGTTTCGACCCTGTCCTGGGTGCCAGGCCACTACGGAGGCTCATCCAGGACGAAATTGAAGACAGCTTGTCTGATGAAGTCCTCAGCCGCAGGCTGGTGGCCGGAGACGTAGCCATGATCGACATGGATGATGATGGCAAAGTCAAAATCACTTCCAAGAAAGCCAAGGCCAAGCCCAAGGCAAAAGGAAAATCTGAACCGGAAACCGAACCGGAAGCAGCAGCATCTGCCGACTAACTCCGGTGGATAATCGGGGAACTTAGGATCTACTGACAGAAGGCCCCACGATTGTGGGGCCTTCTGTTGTTATAATGGCCGCGTTCCCATGGGGGTTCTTCAAGGATTCGGGGTGAGGTAGTGATGTTGTGGTAAAGGCTAAGGATAAGCGGCGAACAGTTTTCATGTGCGCCTCTTGCGGCAATGAGACTGCCAAGTGGATGGGCTTTTGCCCTGCCCAAGGTTGCGGCTCCAATTCCCCCTTGGTAGAAATGACCGTGGCCCCGGACCAGAAAGGCCGTCCGGGATGGCTCGCCGCCCAACCAACTGAGGTTGTTGAGCTTTCTTCTATCTCTACCAATGACCAGACTCGCGATCCGTTACCCTCCGCAGAACTGAACCGGGTTCTGGGCGGCGGCGTAGTGCCGGGATCAGTGGTACTCCTTGCCGGAGAGCCGGGCGTTGGCAAATCCACCCTCCTACTCCAGATGGCCCAGTACGTGTCCGCCAAAGGCCAGAAAGTGCTGTACGTCAGCGGTGAGGAATCCCCCCAACAGATTAAGCTGCGTTCAGAACGCTTGGGATTTGCCGGTGAGGGAGTTTTGATGCTCCCCGAGACCGATCTCACGACAGTGATCGAGAAACTGGACTCAATCCGACCTGGTCTGGCGATAGTTGATTCCATTCAAACGCTATACAGCGATGATGAATCCTCCGGGCCGGGCAGCGTGAGCCAAGTGCGAGAAGCCGGCTTGCGGCTGCTCCGTTGGGCCAAGGCCAGTGGAATTCCAGTGTTTGTCTCCGGACACATGACCAAGGACGGCTCATTGGCCGGCCCAAGAGTGCTGGAGCATATGGTTGACGTGGTCTTGTATCTGGAGTCTCAAGAAGACGGTGGTTACCGGGTGTTACGTGCTGGAAAGAACCGTTTCGGTGCCACCACTGAGGTTGGCGTGTTTGAGATGACAGAACAGGGATTGATGGACGTTTCTGATCCGTCAAAGGCTTTGCTCTCCCAACGTGCTGGAGGGGCGATTGGTGCTTCCCTAGCTCCCGTCGTGGAAGGCAGTCGCGCGTTGCTGCTGGAGGTACAGGCGCTGACCTCACCCTCCCAGTTGCCCGCGCCGCGTCGGGTGGCCAACGGTGTGGATTACAACAGACTTCTGATGCTGTCAGCAGTGGCATCTCGCCGTGCTGGACTGGAATTGTCCGGCCAAGACATCATCACCAACGTCGCTGGTGGGTTCAAGATTAGCGAACCTGCAGCCGATCTCCCTCTGGTCCTAGCCTTGGCCTCCAGTCTCTACAACAGCCCGCTGGACCCTGACCTGTTCGCCTTTGGCGAGATTGGACTGAGCGCCGAGATACGTGCGGTTCCCCAGGCCCAACGCAGGGTTAATGAGGCAGGCCGTTTGGGTTTAAAGAAATGCATCCTGCCGGAAACGTGCCTGGAAGGTCTGAAAGTACCCGAAGGCATGAAGGCAATCGGTGTGAGGACATTGCGGCAAGCAATTAACGCCGTGCTGACTAGAGACCGAAACAAAGGCCGTTCGGAAAGCCAATCTGAAAGCCGGAACGGGGATGACCAAGAGGACCGAGCGGAAGATCGGGACTGGGCACCCGAGACCGCAATGGAGCCTAACTAGCCTGAAATTAGACGGGAGTTAGTGGGTATGTCCTTGAGCTGACGTCTGTTCGGGAGAGAATTCGTGGTCCTCGCAGGCCACCCAACGGGAACCGTCTTGGTAGACTTCTTTCTTCCAGATCGGAACCACTTCTTTGATCCGGTCCACGGCCTTTTGGCAAGCGTTGAAACCTTCTTTGCGGTGGGGAGAGCCGATGGCTACCACTAGGCTGATCTCGCCGATGCCAACGGTGCCAATGCGGTGGCTGATGGCAACCTGCTCCAAGCCGAACTCAGCCATCAACTCCTGACGCACCTCTTCCAGCTTTTTTACGGCCATTTCATCAAAGGCTTCATACTCAAGAGTCAGTACCTGTTTGCCTTCGAAGTTGTCCCGTGTGGTGCCAAGGAAAGTTATAACTGACCCGTTGGTATCGCGACGCACCAGGTCAGTGATTTTCTCTGCATTAAGAGTGTCTTCGGTTAGTTCTATCATCATGTTTTCTCCCCGGTATCGGGTTAGCCCCCGCTCACGGGTGGAATCAGGCAGACGTCGTCTCCGGGTTGGAGCACCACATCTGAATCGGCGTAGTCGGTATTCACAGCCACCACTATCTTAACTTCCGGCGGCGCCAGGTTAGGAATTTGCCGACGAACTTCGTCAGTAAGATCGGAGACTGTTGCTCCGTCAGGCATGTCTACTGTGACAATGGTTTTACCGGCGCGCTCCCGGTACAAGGCAAATAGCCTGACTTTGAGTTCCATGTGTGGGGTACCTATCGTCAAGGTCATTCACTGGCAAGTTTTAGTGGGAAGTTTTAGTGAACGACGTAATTTGTGTCCAGGGTTTCCTGATCCAAGCGTGTGCCTGAATCCATATTATCCCATAGGGTCTCAGCGTACGCCAGTATGCCGGCACGCTGCGTGGCTCACCAGGGGAGCAGATTCCAGCCGCTGAACAAGACCCTTGATTTGCCGTTGAGCGCCGTGGTTTGGACGTTGTTCAACCTAATCCAGTAAACGCTCCCCGCCTTCATGGTCTTGATGGAATTGGCTTTGGCAAACGCCGGGCGTGGATCGTAGAACGCCCAACTCTTGTCTGCGTTGTTAAAGGTCCAAACCCGGACTAGATTGTCGTCTTGGGACAAATTCTCCAGCGCATTGATTGGGGCTGATGTCAGAATAGGCACGGGTGTAGGCAGGACTTGGTCCACGACCACTTCGCCTTCGGTGACGGTGAATGGGACCACTGCCGATATCCCACCTGCTGTAGCCGTGATTGTGTGCGCTCCTGCTGACAGCAGCGGCATGATAAACGACGATACAAAGTCGCCATTCCGGCTGGTTATGGGCGCTGGCGAAGTGGAAACCGTGGTATTGCCAACTCTGATGCTGGTGACAGTGCGAATGGCTGGGAAATCTGACGCGGTGATTGTAATCACGCTACCAGGCCGAGCGGCGCTAGGAGAAGCAATTATGCTGGCACCAGGTACGGAGTGAGTGGCAACGGCAATTCTGTTGTAACCAATGATCCTAGCTTGGACGATATTGGTTGATGGCGTATTAGCGGCGGCAGGCACCTCAAAAATAGCGTCCAATTCGCCAAAGTAATTTGGCGTGATTACACCCAGTTCGATTCCTGCATAAATGATGGATACTTCTACGTTTGGCGCAGTTGCAGTGTTGGAAGAAGGGAAACCCAGGCCGCTAATTATCAGGTCTGAATTACGGCTGCCTGTTTCCGGGTCTGCTCTGATGACCGGGGTCTTGAAATCCAACACGGTGGTCTGGCTCACGCCAAGGTCATCCTCTGCTGTAATCACCAGTTGATTTCCGGCAACGGTCCCTAGGGTCAATGGCACAGTGATTGAGGCAGCCCAGCTACCCGTGGTGTCAAAATTTACAGGATAGATGACATTGGGCGCACGGAGAGGTTCACCGTCTATGGATATAACACTAAGGCCAACTCCGGTGACCTGA
>JAPKDE010000025.1 GCA_028822675.1 Dehalococcoidia bacterium
AAGCCCTAACCGACTTAACAACCTCCATGCACTCAGGCACCTTTCCTCGAGCACACTTCCAAACGTTTCGAATCATGTACATTCTTGGTCTCCTCTGAACGCAAGCTTTGGGGGACCACACGGTTTACTGATCATCCCGAACTCAGGTCATAAAAAATACGGGGCTAATAGTGGCTATTAAAGCTAAATTTCTAGATGACTTGGGAGGCGCGAAGCAGACCTAACTCTTCAGCAGAAAGACCCAACTGGCCGCCGAGTATCTCCGCGTTGTGCTCGCCTAGCGTGGGGGCCGACTTACTGCCCTCCATGGGATTCTCCCCGTCCATCAGGAAACCAGGACTCGGATATTTGAGACTCCCTGCTTCTGGATGGTCGATCTCTACGAAATAGCCTCGCTCGGCCAGATGGGGTGAGTCCACCACTTGCTGAGGATTCTGGACCAACCCGATGACCAATCCCCGGGCCATGGTCTCCCGCATCAGGTCCAGGTTATTCCAACTGGCCAGCTTTGGGGCCACCAGGCTGTGGAGTTCTTCCCAATTCGCCAGGCGGCTTGGGCGGGTAGCGAATTGGGGATCCAGCAAACCCGGCTCCTCTAGGAACTCGGACCAGGCTTCCATTGGTCGCCCTCCGGTGCCGGCGGTGGTCAAAGTCACTTCGCCGTCTTTGGTGGGCAGGTGCATCCCGTCCATCACATTCCCATCGCTGCCCCCTCGTTTGGGGCTACGGCCTGTGAAAGTGTAGGGATGGATCAAGCCAGAGGGGGTACTAACGGCGGCTTCCATGGTGGACAAGTCTATGTGTTGACCCTCCCCGGACTGCTGGCGTTGGAGTAGTGCAGCCATGATGGCGATGGCTCCGTTTCGGGCGGCGGTGATTTCCATCTGCTCTAGGGTTGTGCCCATGGGTGGGCGATCCGCTGAGCCGGTCACTGCGTTAAGGAAACCTCCCAACGCTTGGACTACCAAGTCGCCGCCCCGGTAGTTACTGTAAGGGCCAGTCTGTCCGAAATACGTAATGGATGAGACGACCAGTCTGGGGTTCGTTTCGCTCAAGACCTGGTATCCCAATCCCAGGCTTTCCAGATGCCCCGGTGGAAAGCTTTCAATCAGAACGTCCGCATCGGCCACCAGTCGCAGCAGCAACTCACGGCCCTGGGGTTGTTCAATGTCTAAAGTGATTCCCTTCTTGTTGGTGTTGAAAGCCAAGAAAATAGTGGAGCCATCGGGGTCGGGAACGCCATTGATGAAAGGCGGCTCCCGGCGCGCTGGATCGCCCCAGCCAGGCGGTTCCACTTTGACGGTATTTGCGCCCTGGTCGGCCAGTAACTTGGCGCAGAAAGCACCCGACAGACTGTGGGCCACTTCCAATACCTTTATATCCGATAAGATGTCCAATTTAGTCGAAACCTCGAAATTTTATAAGGAAGCGCCTGTCTGCTGCACTCGGATTTCCGTCCGTTTTGATGGCCCTGCTTGAGCAATTGCTCCCTAAGGAGGTGTCTCCGTGGGTAGTGGTTGAGTGGAGGTTATCCCTTCATTGGCCAGGGTGGCGATCTCCTCGTCGGACAATCCGGCAACATCTCGCAAAGTTTCCACATTGTGCTCACCCAGAGCCGCCACATTACGAATGGCAAAGGAAACCCCTGGCATTCGGAAAGGACGGCCAGCATATTTTCGTGGGCCAGCCAGGGGTGCGTTGACGTTCTCAAACTCCTCTATGTAACCCCGTTCTTCGAGGTGAGGGTTCGCCACGAGGTCCTCAGCGGTCAACACCGCGCCTGCGGCAACGCCGTTACTTTGGAGGTGGCTCATTAACTCCTGATCGTCTTGGGTTTGGGTCCAATCTGCCAAAAGATCGCCCAGGTGGTTGCGGTGGTTCCAGCGGCCTTGGGCGGTGTCGAATCGAGGATCGGCTGCCCAGATCGGCTCATCCATGGCCTTTTGCAGCCTCTGCCATTCTTCATCGGTGGACACTGCAATGGCTATCCAACGGTCGGAACCACGACAGGGGAACACGTTGTGAGGCGATTTCCACAGGTGGCCACAGCCCATACGAGAGCGACTGATTCCACGCTGGGTTTCCAGAATAGCGGGGCCGATGGCCGACACGCCAGTTTCCTGCATGGTCAGGTCAATGCGCATGCCTTTACCCGTCTTGTTACGTTCATACAACGCCAGTAAGAGGGCGTAGGCCACGTTGTTGCCAACCGAGTGGTCCATGTAGTTATTGCTGGCCCGGTAGGACGGACCATCTTCGTAACCTGTGAGGTAAGACATGCCGCAGGTGGCATCTACCGTGCGGGCCCGAGAGCCGGCCCTTCGCCACGGTCCGGTATAGCCATAAGCCGAGGAACTCAAGGTGATGATCCTCGGATTTAGCTTGGCCAGGCTTTCATGATCAAATCCGAACCGCTCCATGGTGCCAGGCCGGAAGTTATCGGTGACGATGTCGCAATTTTGGGCCATCTTGAGGAAAGCCTCTTTGCCCAGAGGAGCGGTCACATCCATGCAGAGGCTCTGCTTGTTTCGGGTACCAAAGTAGGCCAAGTTGCCGCCTTCGTTCCACCATTCCTGGCTGGGCTGCCCGTCGGGGAACGGCCCTGCCTTGCGGTCTTGGAGATGGGCCAAGCTCTCCACTCGAATTACCTGCGCACCAAGGTCAGCCAGGAAAGAGGTTCCCCAAGGCAGCGCGTGAACCTGCTCCAAGGTGAGGACGCGCACGCCTTCAAGAATTCGATTTTGCGGCATAGCGGCATTCATAAGTTCGTTACCCGTACTCAATCAACGGCCCGAATAGGAAGTCCCACTTCCTATTCGGGCGGATAATCTAGCGATGACTATTTCCTGGGAATTGGATGGTTAATGAAACTATTTAGCTGGGGTGCTTGCCAAACATCATCCAGCCGCCACTACTGGGCGTGGTGAAGGCCGCCAGCGCGGTTTCAGCTCGCACTGTGACCTGCCGTGGGCCGGCCGTTCCGCGAAGCTGTTCGATACTGTCGGTATACATGGCGGTGCGGGTACGGCCATTTCCTAGGTTGCCACCGCTGGAGCTGAAGGGATGCGGACCCTCGACTCTAATGTCATCCGCGTAAAAGGCGAAAGAATCCCCCCTCTTTACGCCGTGCCACTGGAAGGCTTCCAGAAAAAACTGGGACATTATGGAGTAACCGTCATAGGGGTTGAAAATATCAACATCTGCCGGACCTAATCCGGCGCCCTCATACATTCTCGCGGCGGCGCGGTCTGTCCAGTCTTCAATCTCGTCCAAATCCGGCTGGGTGGTGCGCTGCGTGAAATTGTGCTGGGAATGGTTGAGTACATACACGGGTGTCTGCTTCATATCCTTGGCGCGCTCGGCGGTGGTGACCAGGTAGGCAGCGGAAGCATTGACCGGCCTGTCACAATCAAATATCCGGAGCGGATTCAGGATATACCTAGAATTTACGTAATCCTCTTCGGTCAGTTGAACCATTCCACTGGAGGCGTTGTAACCCCAAGGGGTCAGAAGTCCGTTGCGGTGTTGGTTGATCACAAAAGGGGCCACGTCGTCGTGGGTTCCACCGTATTTTAGGCAATATTGATTGTGGGGGAAGATGTTTATGAAATCGTTGCCTCCGTGGTTCCCCCAGGGGAAGGTCCATTGCCGGGCCCCGTCAGCATTGTCCAGCGCGTTCTCGCCGCCGCGGCGATACCTGCCTTCCATGTTTCCTGTTGGGTAAATCACCAAACATGTGGTGCAAAGCCCGTCGGCTACTGCTTGGGCGGCCTGACCCAGCATTTCCCCAATGGTGGGCACCTTGGACGGAGCGTATTTTACGTTGGGCAACTCCATCTGTTTTACAAGCCAATCGCCATTTACCAACGTGAGACCCAATTCAGAGTCGTAGGGCGCGTCGAAGTAGGGCCGCGGCGCCCAGTTGGACGCGGTGCCTCCGCTGCTGCCGGCTATATGACTGTCGCAGCAGATGACCCCATCGATTTGGTCTGGAGTAACTCCTGCGTCTTCCATGGCCAGTTCACAGGCGAGCATGGAGTATGCACCCAGGGTTTGATCCATGGATGTCTCATCCCAACGTCGGTTAACGGGGGAATGACCAACTCCGGCCACCGCCACCTTGCCGCGGTGCTCCCAGACTCCCAGCCCGTCTGTATCTCTTCGCCATTTATATGGTTGCGTAGCCATCACTCACCTATTTTCATTACATTAGTTTTGGAACGGACCTGGGGAACGGACCGGCAGTTTAGTCAACCACTTGCCATTCATGGATCAGTTGGTCCGGCCCAACTTCTTCAAAAATTACCTGGACAGCAGCCCCCACTGGGACTTCATAAGGTGGAACTCCCGGAAGGTTGGAGTAAAAATTAACGCTCGTGTCTTCGTCCAGGGTTATTAACGCCAAATTGTAGGGCTGATCAGGCATACGTCTGTTCAGCCGGCCATCCTCAATCACGATGTAGGTAGACACGTGACCTTTGCCTTCCACATCCTTCCATTCCAGCTTCTCAGCGGAGCCGCAGGAAAAGCATGTCTGTTGCGGTGGGTACTGGAGCCTGTCGCAAGCGGTGCAATTTTGCAACGACAGACGCTTCTCGTTGACGGCGTCCCAAAAAGGTTTGCTCAACTCATTGGGAGTCGGGATTATCTTTGGCATTTTCCCTCCTGATTATTCGTTAGATGTTAAGACAGAACCATGGTCTAGTCCAATTGATCCGGGTGTGTGGACTCCATTGGTTGATTGCTGTTCTTTGATTGGCCTCACCATGTGGGGTACTTACGAAGCCGTACGATTAATTTACAACTCGACTTAATGATTTCCGTACTGATATTACTCTCAAAGCCTTTGTTGGAGGAAGGTCTACCAGACAGGTTTATGTCTGGCACGCACAGCGCTCAAGACCAAAATATCTTCACAGCAGTGGGTCGCTAGGCGAATACCGCATCTAAGCCGCAATCAGGAAAGTTCCACTTACTCGATTGAATGACTTTTTTGGCTGAGGTTGACGCGCTCAGAGCGCCGACTTATAGTTCGCGATAATTCACAATTGACCGATTCGGGAAAACCCGACCCAACTGGGTATTCCAGAGATACCAAGGAGACGAACCATGGCTACCCAAAATGCGCACCGGTACGACCCTTCGGATTTGTACGAGGTTCAAGTCCATGATCAGGAATACCTCAATGTGGATGGGGTAACCCGTCAGGTCCGGATTTACCAGCCTGAAGGCCCAGGGCCTTTCCCCATGCTTTTAAGCATTCACGGCGGGGCTTGGACTGATAAAGACCACACTGATTATGAGTCCACCAGCAACCCTTTGGCCGCTACGGGCCTGGTTGTGGCGGCAATTAGCCAGCGGGTTGGCGAGGGATTCCCTTATCCGTTGCAGCTCCAAGACATTCACTATGGCGTCCGTTGGCTCAAAGCCCATGCCGCCGATTTCAATGGTGACCCTGATGCCGTGGGTGGTATCGGATATTCCAGCGGAGGACACACCTTGCCCCTAGCCGCCATGAGGCTAGATGATCCCAGATATTCAGCCTTGCCATTGGAAGGAACATCCCCGGAAGACGCAAAATTCGCCTGGACGATTTCCTGCTGGCCGGTTATTGAACCCTACTTCAGGTATGAGATTGCCAGGGAAAAAGGCAAAACAGATTTGTTGGAAAAGCATCATATTTTTTTCCAAGGCGACGAAGCGATGCACGAATCCACCCCCTTGAACGTCATCGAAAGAGGCGAGAATCTGACACTGTCTCCCGCGTTGGTCATGCACGGTACGGATGACGACGTGATGCCGATTGAAGCGTCGGAGAGATTCGTTGCCGCCTACAACGGGGCCGGCGGGAATGCTCAATTAATCCCCTTCCAAGGAAAGGGCCACGGCTGGGCTAGAGCGGCAGGCCCGGAGGTAGACGAGTTTGTGAAGGTAGCTACGGAGTTCATCGCCAAACAGCTCAGTTAAAGGCTGCATTGCTACCATCCCGCGTTTCAACCAGAAACATAGACCAAAAGCCCCAGGCTGAATACCAGTCGGTCGAGTAGATTCATGCCTTGACCAAAGTCAGACCCTACGTATAATCCAGGCCATGATTCGACACCACCGATTCATAGTTTTGATTGCGTCACCGCTTGCGTTGGCCCTGGCTTGCGATACTTCATCTCTTATAAGTACACCGGAGCCTAGCCAGCCATCGCCCACCGCCGCCGCAACCGCCGTCCCGGTTCCCGCTGTACAACCTACCCTCGAGAGAAATACTTCTTCCTGGGCGGCGGGCTTAAAGGTGACTGGGGTGGGTTTGGTGTGGGCAGTGGCGTGCTATTTGGAACCCTTGATCCGTCCAATCCAACGGTTCAGAGTATCGGCAGAGATTTGGACTTGGGCGATTTGCTGGACAAATTCTCTGCCCAGCCTGACCGGGAATTCCAGCCGCTTTATACCGGCGCTTATCTGGCAGTTTCCGGAAACTGCCCAATCATAGAATATGGCTGCGCATTGGTAGTGGACATTGGTGGCGAATTAAGGGTCTGGTATTTCAGTGGTGAAACGGACGTCTTTGGCGGTTTCCTGAGCGGTTCAGCCTCGGGCGAAGTGGCCTGCATCATGAGCGTGCGTGGCAAGCTCAGCGTCGAAGTCGAACGCTTGCCGGAGGGCGGAACAAGTACGGGTGAACGAGATTGTCCTGGTGATGGCAACAACGATAATATCCGCTCATGTACCGCTTTCTCGGGAGAATTTTGGTTTGCCGTTGGGTCTGGATGGTGCGAGCGCAAGACGTGGAAGAGCTGGGAATCACGCTGGTGGGGAGACAGTTGGTGCTACACCTATGGTGCCCAGATCGAGCTCAATTACATCGACCCTTCGCCTGCCGTTGAAGACAATTGGTTCTATACAACTAACGTAGATTGGGAATGATCGTAGTCGCCCGCCTTCCAGCTTGATTGCCAATGCCTCGACAAACATTGCCGGGGCGTTTTTGCGTCCGATAACCAGACAGGGTGACATTGGGTATATGTGGCTGGTACAAAACATGCCGACTTTTGCGGTAGGTTTCGGGGCGGTGATGGCGTAGACTACCTGCGTCGTGAATTGGGCGACGAATAGTAAAACATCAACAACGCATCGGAGAAGAAAATGGTATCTCTCAGCCGACAACTTGCGCAGTGGGTAGTGGGACTCAGCTATGACGATCTCCCGCCCGCCGTGGTGGACCGTGCAAAGGGGGTAACCCTGCACAGCCTGGCATCCGTACTTCTGGGTTCTCAGTCCAGCAGTGGCCAGAGCGCCGTGAAACTCATCACTGCAGACGAAGCTGGCGTGAACCGTGGCGCAACCGTCATGGTGGACGGCACCACCGTAACCAAAGGCGGTGCGGCCTTTGCCAACGCGGAGATGGCCATGTCTGGCGGCAAACTGGATTCTTTCCGCATGCTCACTCACCCGGGCACCAGCATTCTGCCCGGAGCATTTGTGGCTGCAGAAACCGCCGGCGTGTCGGGGAAGGAATTCCTTACTGGCGTGGCCGCTGGCTATGAGGTGATGGAACGATTGGCGTCAGACTTCATTCCAACCGTGATGTCTCGTGGGTTCCACGCCGGCCCCGTGTTTGGAATCTTTGGCCCGGCGATGGCCGCCGCCAAGATTCTGAAACTGACCGAGGACGAGGTGAATAACACCATCGCCCTGTGCGTCCACCTGGCAGCAGGAAACTTGGAAGGTCCTCGCAGTGGTGGCCGTGCCTTGCGTGAGGGCGCTGCCGTGCGGAACGCAATGCTTGCAGTGGCACTGGCCCAGATGGGTCAGGTGGGCGGCGAGACTACCCTTGAAGGCGAGGCTGGTTTCTACCACGCCTACACCGGCAACAACCAAGGGAAACTCACCTACAGTTTTGTCGGTGACACGCAGACCAGTCTGGATAAAATTACCACCGGGCTGGGTAAGGACTGGATGTTCCTGGAGACGCTCTACCGCATCTACTCCACCGCCGGTTATAACATTGCCCACGTTGATGTTTCTGCCCAGCTCTGTATCGAGAATGACATCAAGTACGAGGACGTTGAACGCGTCGAGGCTGTGGTCAACTGGATGGAGACCCAGTATCCGAGTCCGGCCTTCCCAAGTCGCCGCGAAGATGGCGAGGCGGAAACAGGCGGAACCAAGTATTACACTGCGTATGGCGTGGCCATGCGCGGCTTCCCGGTGTTGCGAAGCCAGCAGATGGGCGCTGCCGACGGAGCGTCAGACCCGCCTGAAGTGCTGGACCTGATGCACCGGGTGGAAATCATACCCTCGCATAAGATGACGCTCTTTGGACCCCGTATCACAGTCTTCACCAAGGATGGCAAGAGTTACACCAAGCAGTCCACCGGGCGTGAGTTCATGTGGGACTTTGAAGAAGAGGCCAGGCGGATCCGTGATGTCATACCTGGTCTGCCGATCCCAGAGGCGCAGTTTGAAGAGATCATTGCCACCTGCCGCAACTTGGATCAGCAGGACCGGGCCGACAAGCTAATCCAACTAACCCTCCAGGTCGCATAGCGACGTTCCCTCTTGTTTAAGCCAAACAAGAGACCCAAAGAAACAGAGGTTTAACTAGAATGCCGTACCTGCAATTAAATGGCAGCAAGTTTCACTACCATTGGGACGATTTTACTGATCCCTGGCAAGAAAAAAGTGTGGTTTTGCTGCACCATGCAGCAGGCGGAAACCTCCACCGTTGGCGGGCTTGGGTCCCAACGTTGGCCCGCCAACACCGGGTACTCCGGTTTGATATGGGCGGCCACGCGGGAACCGACGCTCCCTCTGGCGGTAAATTCACTCTGCCGGGCTTAGCTGCAGACATAGCGGCGGTCATGGACAGCCTGGAGATTGAGAAGGTCCACCTGGTGGGCGCATCTGCGGGAGGCATCGTCAGCCTGCGTTTTGCCATTGATTTCCCAGACCGACTCCACAGCTTGAGTCTGGTGGCATCCACTCCCAGACTGGCCGGAATGGGGGCGAGCATGGATGCCAGCGTGTGGCGGAGGATACTTGAGGAAGAAGGGACCAAAGCATGGCTGGGAGCGGATTCTAAGAAACGGTTTGGCCCCAATTCAAAACAAGAACTAATAGATTGGTACGCATCCTCAGGCGAGAAAACCACGGCTGAAGTGGTCTTGGCTCTACAGGATTGCCTCTTGAGAGAAGACCTCACCCCGCTGTTGCCCCAGATTTCTGCGCCGACTTTGATCTTGGCGTCGAACCAAGATGAAATCACGCCACTGGACGCTCAGCATCTGATGGTCGATCAGATACCGAACGCCACCCTAGAGACCTTCAACGGCGTGGGTCACAACATGAAGGTAGAGATTCCCGACCTGTTGTCCGGAACCGTGCAGGACTTCGTCAGGAAATTAGAATAGAAAGGCCGGATAGAAAAACCGGGCCAGGCTAGGCCAAAGACCTGGGGTTAATCGGCGTTGCCATTGCCTGTACTTCAGGCAGGACCTTCTCGGCGAAGAGCCTCAGGCTCTTTTCAGCCTTGTCTCTGGGCATGCCGCCGTACATCATGTGAATCACGACCTTCTCCATAGAGATCATCTCTTGCATGGACTTGATCTTCTCAATGATCTGTTCCGGAGTGCCGATCGGTTGGGTTGCGCGACGGGCGGCTAGTCTGGCTTCCGCTGGGCTAATGTCAGCGGTCTGTCGCAATAGGTATTCCTCGTAGCCAGCTATGCCTTCGTAGCCGGGGTTGTTCCAGTCAAAGTAGTGATGCTGGGCTGCGACCCCCTGGTTTTTGAAATATTCCCAGCCTTCTTCGGCTTCCTCGGTCGTTTCGGCGCAGTACATCCACAGCAATGTGGTCGGCTGATCTGGTTCTAGGCCCAGGTCCTTGCGAATTCGGTTGAACCGCTGCACCTTGGCGACCATCTCATCAACGTCGTCACCGGCGACAAACATCTGGCCTAGACCGTTCTCTGCGGCCAATTTTGCCGACGCCTCAGTGCTGAAGGCCACTTTAATGTTATTGGTCAGGTCTCCCTTGTGGCGTGCTTGTGGTCGGATGGAAGTCGGTGGGATATCGTAGATATCGCCCTTGAAGTCAAAACGCTCTGCGCCATCGGCGGCCTTGATGACATTGATTACGTCATAGAAATACTTGTGCGACTGATCCATTGGGTAGCCCAGGGAAGCGTATTCGTGGGGGGAGATGCCACGGCCGATTCCCAAGTGGAGACGGCGACCCTTCAATAAAATATCGAGCATGGATATCTCGCTGGCTAGTCTCACCGGGTTCCACCAGGGCGCAACGATCACCGCGGTGCCCACATCTATTCGGCTGGTGCGGCCCGCCCAATAGGCCAGGTATTGCAGTGGGTTGGGCTGCATTGAGTAGGCCGAGCCATAATGTTCTGTTGCCCAGATGGAATCGAAGCCTAGCGGCTCGACCAGCTCCCCCATGTAAAGAGTGTTATCCATATTCTCGGCGTCCGAGATTGTTGGAGGCCGGCTATAATCTTCCGCTATCAGTCGTTCCCAGTCGCCCTGGTTATATCCCGTGACCATCACTCCGCAATGCATAAGTGTTCTCCTTCACCTGGGGTAGTAGGCACGGAACAAGCCCGGCCTAGCATGTTAATTCTCTCAAGCTGACGCGTCAGTATAACTGTTCTTTAGATATGGGCAACCGAGTCTGTCAAATCAAGTTCAGCCTTCTAAATTTTGCCCCGCAAGGCCTGGCTGGGACACAAGAACCACTGGTTTGATGCTAAAATTCATCCCCTATATGGCAGTAAATTTTTGGAGACCATGCAATGCGTGTTACCCGTCTTGTAGACGCCCCCATCATCAGCCCAGACCTACATCCAAGTATTGGAGAGAACATCCAAGGGCCGTCGCTGATTCGCGTGCCAGATTGGGTCAAAGACCCGCTGGGCAAGTACTATCTTTATTTCGCTGATCACAAAGGTAGCTACATCCGTCTGGCCTACGCGGACGACCTACGGGGGCCGTGGCAGGTGCATCCCACCGGCAGCTTACAACTGGGCGACTCTTTATTCCTGACCGAGCCACCAGACGCCCCGGAAGAAGCGGTTGAGGAACTCAAGAGACAGCGCCAAACACAGCGGGGCGAGGACGAACTGCCCCACGATCTGGTAACGGAGTTGACCACGCCCCATATCGCTTCACCAGACGTGCATGTTGATGCCGACAATCAATCGATCGTGATGTACTTCCATGGTCTTGAGGGCCTGGGCAATCAGGTTAGCCGCGTGGCAACGTCTGCTGACGGAATACATTTTGTTGCACGTCCGGAGATTCTCAGCAGGAGTTACCTGAGAGCCTTCAATCACGGCGGCCAGACCTATGCCCTGGTCATGCCTGGACAAGTTTTTCGGTTCACCGAGGGCCTGCCACCTCTTGAGCTTGGCCCCTTGCTGTTCAACCGAAATATGCGTCATGCTGCCCTATTGCTGAGGGGCGACCTGCTACACGTGTTTTGGTCTCAGGTGGGCGATATACCAGAGCGCATCCTGCTGAGCACTATTGATCTCTCAGGGGACTGGCAGGAATGGCACGACACCGAGGCGGTGGACGTCTTAAGCCCGGAGCGCGATTGGGAAGGCGCAGATGCTCCCCTGGCAGCGTCAGTGAGAAGCGTGGCTTATGGGCACGTTAACCAACTGCGTGATCCGGCGATTTTTTCCGAGGGCGACCAGACCTATCTGCTGTACTCGGTGGCCGGAGAAAGCGGCATTGGCATAGCAGAGATTGAATTGGATTAAAGCTAATCAGCCGCCTAGATCAAGACAACCAGGAAAGCCAAGCCAGAGTCTCGCATGTTTGGAAAACTCAATGAGATAGGTGTTTTTGCCGTACGGCCCTCCGTACGATTCCATGGATGATGGTCGGGCTCGACGGTCCTGGGCCGCCGACTGATGTCGGGAGTGAAACAGATGACGATGCAGTGTACCCGTTTAATGGCCAAGGCCAAGGAGAGCAGTCTTTATTTCCTAGCGCAAAATGAGTGACTGCTCGTTGGGCCGTTTTTTTGATTGCGGTTTGTCTGGTATATCTACCTTTCAGACGAATCATTGCGCCCAATGCGGGTTGTTGACTGAGGCAAACGGCACTCCTACACTGCTACCAGACAATCCCAGGGCAGAAATTCCCGCAATAAATGAGAGGTATCAGAATGGCAACTCAAACCCCTACGCCTATGCAGATCCCCACGATAGATGTACAAGTACACGCCTACGAGAAGAACACACCCAGTCGTCCTTGGGCTGGGTTCTTGCAGGGCCCGGATGAAGTCACCGGAGACGATATGGTGGCCGCAATGGACAAGGTTGGTGTCGATGGGGCTTTGCTGATCTCTCCGTTCAGCCTGTATCAATATGATGCCAGCTACGCCCTGGCGGTGTACGCCCAACACCCAAACCGCTTCGGCGTGATCAGGCCAATCAATGCGCAGTCGGATACTGTGGCGGACGATTTTGCTGCCTGGGCGGCCACAAAGGGAGTTGTTGGGGCAAGAATCATGCTCACGGCCCAGGAGTACCAAGCAGACGACGCCGGTCTAAACCAGATTCTAGCCGCTGGAGCCAAAGCCGGAATCCCGGTTAATGTCATGGCCTCAGGCAAGCTATCTCTTCTGCTGGAACTGGCACGCCGCAACCCTAACTCCCAGATAGTTATAGACCACGTGGGCATAGTTCAGCCATTCTTGCCGCCCGTTCCCGAAAATCCGTTTGCTGACCTGGATAACGTTTTGGCGCTGGCCGCATGCGACAACGTGTCCATCAAGATCTCCGGAGCCGGGACTTTGTCCCATCAACCGTACCCCTACGCCGACATCTGGGAGCCTCTGGGCAAGGTATTCCAAGCATTTGGCTTTGACCGCTGCATGTGGGGCACCGACTGGACTCGAGCCGTTGAGTTGCTGAACTACGAGCAGGGCGTTGAGGCGTTCCGTGTAACCGACCAACTCTCCGATTCGGAACGTACCACTCTCATGGGCGGGTCCCTGATGAAGATCTACAAATGGTCTCCCAACCAGGCGTAATAACCCTTTTTGAACCGGGAAAGAGTCTGGTGAGCCTGTAAAATACCATTGGCGCATCCGACGAACGCTATTCGGAACGGCTCATTCAAATTCGAGACCACCGGTGTTAATCGCGCGCTTACAAATGAAACACCTTTGGGCTCTCGCACCCTGAGGGTGTTTCATTTATTATGGGTTCTGAACTGCTATAGAACAGACAGGTTGGGTGGATGACCACCCATATATTCGCGGCGACCCAAGTGGAATGGAGGAAAGAAGATTGACTGCACTAACCGATAACATGACCTTTGGGACCTTTATGGCCCCCTTTCACCGTGTTGGTGAAAACCCCACACTGGCCCTAGAACGAGACCTGGAATTGATCGAGTGGCTGGATAATCTGGGGTTTGATGAAGCTTGGGTTGGCGAGCACCACAGCGGGGGCTGGGAGACCATTGCCTCCCCGGAAGTGTTCATAGCCACCGCCGCCGGACGAACCCGCCACATTCGCTTTGGCACCGGCGTGGTCAGCCTGCCCTATCACCATCCCTACATGGTGGCCAACCGCATGGTGTTGCTGGATCACCTAACACGTGGCCGCGTGATGCTGGGCGTTGGTCCCGGAGCCTTGGCGTCCGACGCGAATATGTTCTGCATTGACCCGGAACGACAGCGGGAGATGATGGACGAGTCGCTGGGCGTGATTATGCAGCTCCTAGACGGCAGCGAACCCGTATCCTGCGAGACCGATTGGTTCAAGCTAAAAGATGCAACTTTGCAGCTAAGGCCCTACCAGAAGCCATCCCTACCAGTGGCAGTGGCCTCGGTTCAATCGCCGTCTGGGGTGCTCTTGGCCGGAAAGCACGGCGCATCAGTAATCTCTCTGAGCGTGCCCAGAGACTCGGTGCGTAACACCAGCTTGAAAGACCAGTGGGCCATCGCAGAAGAGACTGCTGAGAAACACGGCAAGACTGTCCGACGTGAAGACTGGCGTCTGTCCGTTGGTTGCCACGTGGCCGAGACCAGGGAACAGGCATTTGAAGACATACGCGTTGGCGCTGGCAGGGTGGTTACTGAATACACCGGCGGCACCAACGGCAACCCGATCCCCGATGTTCCAGCCGATGAGGTTGTGGACTACATGGTGGAGCACAACCAATGGATCGTGGGCACACCGGACGATGTCATTGCCGGTATCGAACGTCTGCAAGAGGCCAGCGGCGGCTTTGGTGGACTGCTATTAAGGGCAGAAGACTGGGCTCCCCGCGCCGAACTGCACCGAAGCTACGAGTTGTTTGCTCGCTACGTAATGCCAAATTACCAAGGAAGTCTTACGGGAATCATCGATTCCCAACAGCGGTCGGCAAGCATGAAGGAAGCACTTCAGGCCAACCGCAGAGCCGGGTTAAAGCGGGCCACCGACTCGTATTTGGCTGGTGATCGTTAGCCTCGCATCTACCAAGCGAGTCGTATTTGGCCCCTTAGAGTTGGAGGCCATTTCAGGCTCGGCGTATGTTAAAATTTCGTCATTCTAGGACGTAGACTAGTTCAATAGGAGAAATCTATGGTTTCCAATGTGGTCCTTTCTAACGAAGAATTCGACGTGGTCGGTACCAGACCCATCCGCCACGATGGCAACGACAAAGTAACCGGACGGGCGCGTTACAGCGCTGACATCTCTCTGCCTAGAATGCTCACAGGCAAGATTCTCCGCAGCCCCCACGCCCACGCCAAGATCAAGTCCATCGACACCAGTAAGGCCATGGCCCTGCCCGGTGTCCTGGCGGTGGTTACCTCCGCTGATTTTGCCCAGCCAAGCGGGAAAATCACGGACCTAGGCGAAGGCGCCATGGCCAACCCCAAGTGGATCAGCAACAACATAATGGCCGCTGAGAAGGTCCTGTATAAAGGCCACGCCGTAGCTGCGGTGGCGGCCATCAACAGCGAGGTGGCAGAACAAGCCACCGCTTTGATTGAGGTGGACTACGAGGTTCTGCCCGCAGTTACCGACGTCTTGGAAGCCATGAAACCCGACGCACCGATCCTGCACGAAAGACTCGCCAACTCGACGAACGCGAACATACGCCCCGGTGGACTTCGCGACGAAGACGACACAGAAAAGGCTACCAACATCTCCAACCATTTCGTATTTGAATTGGGAGATGCTGATGCGGGCTTTAAAAAGGCTGACATCATCGTGGAGCGGGAGTACCGCACCGCCACTGTGCATCAGGGTTATATTGAACCCCACACCGCAACGGCAATGTGGGGCGAAGATGGCAAACTGACAGTTTGGGCTAGCAGCCAAGGCCACTTCCAAATACGGGACCTCACAAGCTTGGTCCTGGGCATCCCAGTCTCCCAGATCAAGATTGTCCCCATGGAGATTGGCGGAGGCTTTGGTGGCAAGACAGTCATCTATCTGGAACCGGTGGTTGCCGCGCTCTCAAAGAAAGCCCGCCGACCAGTGAAGATTTCTATGGGCCGCTCAGAAGTGTTTGAGGCCACCGGCCCAACCTCGGGCAGTTCCATGCGGGTAAAGATTGGGGCCAACAACGACGGCATGATCACGGCCGCTGACGTCACTATGATCTACGAAGCCGGCGGTTTCCCCGGTTCGCCCATCGTCCAGGCCTGCCAGTGCGTGTTGACACCCTACGAGATCGCCGACGGCAGAATCGAAGGGTACGACGTGTTGGTCAACAAGCCCAAGGCCGCCGCCTACCGCGCACCAGGCGTGCCTGCAGCGTCCTTTGCCGTGGAATCGGTGATTGACGAGATTTGCCAGAAATTGGGAGTTGATCCGCTGGAGTTCAGGGTCAAGAACGGAGTTAAAGAAGGCAGCCGCCGAATCCCAGGCCCAGTCCTGCAGAAGGTGGGCTACATGGAGACTCTGGCAGCGGCCATGAATACCGATCACTATAAATCTAAGTTGGAAGGCCCCAACCGAGGTCGCGGCGTTGCTGCCGGGTTCTGGTTCAACGGCACAGGCCCAGCCTGCGCCACCGGTAGCGTTAATGGTGACGGCACCGTGAGCTTGGTTGAAGGTTCAGCAGACATCGGCGGCGGACGAGCATCCGTGGCCATGCAGATGGCTGAGGTTCTTGGCATCCCCGCTGAAGATGTCCACCCTACGGTCGGCGACACCGACGCCGTTGGATATACCTCACTGACCGCCGGCAGCGGAGCAACCTTCAAGTCTGGTTGGGCTTCTTACGAAGCGGCCCATGACATCAAACAACAGATGATCGAGCGCGCCGCTCGGATCTGGGAAGTGACCACTGATGACGTGGAGTTCACCAAGGGCGTGGCCTCCCACAAATCAGACCCCGAGCTGAAACTGACTTTTAAACAATTGGCTGCCCGGCTAAACGGCACCGGCGGACCCATCGTTGGTCGGGGCAACGTCAACCCTGCGGGTGTTGGCAACGCCTTCGCCGTCCATATAGTAGATGTGGAAGTGGACCCGGACACCGGCAAGGTGGACGTTCTCCGCTACACCGCGCTACAGGATGTTGGTAAGGCCATCCACCCCAGCTATGTGGAAGGTCAATTGCAGGGCGGAGTCGCCCAGGGTATCGGCTGGGCCTTGAACGAGGAGTATGTCTATAACGCTTCCGGTGAGATGGATAACTCATCATTCTTGGACTACCGGATGCCCACCAGCTTGGACTTGCCGATGATCGACACGGTCATTGTAGAAGTAGCAAACCCGGGCCATCCCTTCGGAGCCAGGGGCGTTGGCGAAGTATGTATCGTGCCTCCACTGGCCGCCATGGCCAATGCCATCCACGACGCTGCTGGTGTCCGGATGGAAGTGCTGCCAATGTCCCCCGGCAACGTGCTGGAAGCAATGTGGGCCAAAGACGGAAAGTAAGGGACATTAACCCTTCGATTCCAATAAGCTAAACCAAGCGCCTCGGCTGAAAAGTCGGGGCGCTTTTTTGTGCGAGTTTTACGCGCCGTAGCACTGATTGGAACTGCGCCAACATGTCATAATACCGGCTACTTTCCGACGCACATTTGAAGACATAAAAACCAACCGGGAGAAACATCATGTCCCTTGCACGTGAGCGGTTCCGCACCGTGTTATCCAGGCCAGAATGTACCCTGGCCGCCAACATATTTGATCCGCTATCGGCCCGCATCGCCCACATGCTGGACTATGAGGTCTGTTTCTTGTCTGGCTCAGTGCACAAAGTCGCCAACCTGGCGATGCCCGACACCGTTCTGGTCAACATGTCTGATTTGGTGGACGTCTGTCGCCGAATCACCAGGATCGCCGATGTTAGCCTGATGCACGACGGTGAAGACGGCTTTGGCAACGCGGTCAACGTGGTTCGGTCCGTTAAAGAATTGGAGGCTGCGGGCGTGGCAGCAATCGAAATCGAAGATGCCATACCGCCAACTCAGTTCAACCAGAAAAGCCTGGGATTGTTCTCACAGGCAGAGCAGATGGGCAAGTTAGAAGCGGCCGTTGCGGCCCGTACCGACCCAATGACTGTCATTGTGGCCAGAACCACAGCCCTGGCCGAATTTCCCCTGGAAGAGGCGCTGGAGCGCATCAAGGCCTATTCTCAGACCGGGGTAGAGGCCATCAGGCTGGCGGGGCTGAAGACCAGGGAGCAATTGGAAGCGGTCCACCAAGCAACGTCGTTGCCGCTCACAGTGTTGAGCCCTCCCGACAACATGATGGATGATATGGATTTTCTTGCCGCCAACGGTGTGAGCATCGTGATGGCTGGCAACCCGGCATTGGGCATGGCAATTCAGGCCATCTACGACTCATTCAAGCATCTGAAAGACGGCGGCTCGGTGGCGGATTTAGCGCCCAGAGAAGCCAACGCAGAACTGATCCGGCAGGTGAACCGCACTGGTGAGTTCATCCAACTACAGGAGCAATATTTACGCAATTGATCCAGCCATTTCTCGTTGAGTTTGTGATTCGGACAAAAAGGCCCAGCCGCCCCGTGTTGGGATGGCAGGGCCTTTTGGCAGTCCAATAATTTAAAGTTCGGCTTCTACTCGTTTGCGGAAGTCTTCTCCGGCCAAACGCAGCAGGCCCTGAGATGAAACAGTGATGAAGTTGGCACCAAGCTTGATGAACTCGGCCACACCGGCAGCGTCGGCCGGTGAGTTACCACCGGCACCAACGTTGATATTTCCGGCCCTGATTCTGGGTATCACCTGGCCCATCAATTCACGTACCTTGGCCGTGCCGGGGTTTCCCATGCTCTGTCCCAGATCACTAGCAGCGACGTGAATTACATCTATCCCTGGCACCTTCAATATGGCGTCTAGGTTCTCTACGGCCTGGGTTTCTTCGACCATGGGTATCACCATTACCTGGGAGTTGACCCAACTGGAAGACTCTTCCCTGGTGCCGGCGGTGCCATAGTCGTGGGCGCGGCCACTACTGGCAGCGCCGCGATGACCTTCAGGGTAATAGCGTGCTGCCTTGGTTACCGATTCTGCTTCTTCTTTGTTGTTGACGTGCGGGATGATCAGTCCCTGTACGCCCCGGTCCAGGAAACGCAGGATTGTGGCGTCGTCGTGGTCTGGGATACGGGCAATGGGCGTGATGCCAAATACTTCGG
>JAPKDE010000229.1 GCA_028822675.1 Dehalococcoidia bacterium
TGGTCACCGAAGCCGGCTTCAACCGCTTCCACCAGCACCAGGTAGATGACCCCACCAACCTCTACTACGAGATCCGTCCCTGAGTCTCAGGGCGTTTCACGCCCTAGCACTGTGTTCCACAAAATCACAGGTCAGACCCCAAAACTGCACCGGACCGTGTGCATTCGGTAGCGTCATCTCCAGGAGCATTCCGGACTCTTTTGGCACCACAGTGACACCACGGTCACCACAACAACGCAACCAGACCGCGCCTACCCGCCCGGCGCTATCGCACCGCCTGTAGGGGGTCTGAAACCCCCAGCACGCCCCTCGAATCACCCTGCGCTCCCCCGATCTGTGTCCTGCACAGGTTTCAGCATGTTTTTAGCGGTTCTATTTTTTCCGAACCGGTCCGGGCAAACCAGTCCAGGCCAGCGTGGGTTTCGGAGCAGGGTTTCCGCTTTCATGGAAGCATCACCCCTTCACAACAAATGGAGGAAAGCATGTCTTACACCTACATGAGCGTGAGCGACATCGGTCCAAGGTTCAGAGACTCGCCAGTCGGTACCGCCGAGGGTGACGCTGCTATGGCCGAGTTGTTCACGATCTACGCGGCTTGCGGAGTGGAGGCTGTCTCTACGGGCTGGTCGGGGGCTCTAGGAAAGATCGTCAGCATCCAGACTGCACCGGACGCTGAAAGCGCTACGCGGTGTCAGGTCACCCTGACTAACGCGGGTCTAGTCGAGGGTCTAACCACGGGTCCTTACACGTCGTTGGAAGACATAATCGCAATGCAGATGTAGAACCCGAGCGGACCAGGGGGAGGGCGCTGAAAACTCGGTATTGCAGTCAAGCTTCGCCCGTTTGTGGGGGGGGAGAAGCAGCCTATTTTCCAACTGGGATCGGGCACCAAAATTTCATGCACGCCTGTTTCTGGTGTACCGTTATCAAAGTGAAGTGTGGAGTCGAGGTTCGCTTCTGCGAAAAATCTTCGAATCATGGTGGTCTTTACGGTTTTTTGAATGTCGGGTATGACTGGTAGATACGTTTGTCTAAAGCGGTTTATCGGTCGCAATGGGGAGGCAAAATTATATGAGAACTATCGTGACTAAGCCAGGATCGTGGCGCTGGTGGTTGAGCCTGCTTGCTGCTTTACTCTTGGTGGCAGCATCATGTGGCAGCGACGACAGCGGGGGAGGCAGCAATTCCGCCGTCAGCAAGTTCGGCACGGAGGGGTGTAGCGCGGACTCCGTTACGCCAATCACAGATCGCAGTTCAGGTCGGTCGGTTGCTAGGTGCGCAGCCGGCTACCCGAAGGCACAACCTTTGGGTGAGCTCACCAAGGTGTCAGTGGTGACCCGCTGGAGGGCGGAGTTCGTAGCCCCCATACTCGTAGGTATCGAGTTCGGCGAGTTTGCGGCTGAGAATCTGGAGATCGAGTTTGTTGACCTCGGATTTGCGGACGCCCTAGCGCAACTCGACTCTTGCAATCTTGACTTCGCAGTAGGTGGTACTGAGGCAGCGCTGCATAACGCCATCAACAATGACGTCGATGTGAAAATGATTCTTGGCAATTACTACCCGCCAGATGCGGGCGATCTTTCGGTCAACCAAACTGGGCTATGGGCACGGAGGGACGCTTTCAGCGATCCAGACAATCCCGACCTGTCCGAGTTGAGTGGTCAGAAAATTGCATCTGCAGTTGGACTTGGGAGTGTGATTTCTTACCCAATTGGTGCTGCCTTGAAGCCTTCGGGAGTGAGTTTGCTTGACATGACCGTAGAGAAAATTGGTTCGTCTGACATGGTCTTGGCACTTGAGAACAACGCCGTACAGGCTGCCTGGCTATTAGACCCCCACTGGCTGCCAGCGGCCGAGAATCCAGATCTCGTGCTTGTTGCAACGCAGACGCCCGGTGAAGCACTAGGCGGGATTTATGTTGGGCCTTGCCTTCGAGGCGAAAACCGTGATGTCGGACTGGCCTTTGCCCGTGCCTACATTCGGACCATTAACACTCATTTGAATGGGGCATATCAGAGCAATCCAGAAGTGGTGGCGGCGCTGGTGAACCAGTCGGGCTATCCCGAGGGCGCCTTTACTGGGACAGGTGAGCTCGTCTTTGACTGGGAGCTCAAGAAGGGAACCTCCACCGATGCGCAGGGTTTCTACATCGAGTTTGAATCGGTTGATTACTCAGAACCAATTTCTGAGGATGATGTCTACGACCGATCTCTTTATCTAGACGCCATCGGTAAGGGCTAAAACTCTATGTGTCCCGGCACGGCCTTGGCGTGGAGCCTGACCACGCCCCACGCCAAGGCCGTGCCGCGCTCGGAATGGCATGTGTGGTGGTTCTGCGACGGTCACCGGTGTGCACCCTGTGACTGGACGACTGCAAGATCCTGTGGACGTTGACTCAGTGACTTTGGCGGCCAAAGTCTCAGCCGTTCGGGTCGAAAAACATTTCCTCGACAGGGGGAAGACGGGAGTCCACGCACTCGGTCCAATTGACCTGAGCATTGAGGAAGGACAGTTCGTCTGCATCGTGGGACCCTCGGGCTGCGGGAAGTCGACTCTGCTGAGAATCGTGGCTGGCTTGATCACGCCCACCAGTGGATCAGTCGAACTTCGGGTATCGCGTTTAAAACCATCGCCTACAGCAATGGTTTTTCAGGATTACGGCATCTATCCCTGGAAAACTGTGGAGGACAACATCCGGTTCGGCCTAGATATAGCCGGCACAGGGCGCGAGGAAGCGAACTCGGTGGTTGAGTCATGGCTTGACCGCCTTGACTTGGCGGCATTTGCTCAGTCCTATCCCAACGTGTTGTCCGGGGGCATGCGTCAGCGCGTTGCAATCGCCAGGGCTCTAGCCGTGGAACCTGAGATTCTTTTAATGGACGAACCGTTTGCTGCCCTTGATGCACAGTTACGTCAGGTCCTTCAAGAAGAACTTCTTCAGATCTGGGAACGAGATCGCCGCACCGTGATCTTTGTGACCCACAGCCTTGAGGAGGCGATTGTCTTAGGTGACCGGATCGTGGTGATGTCTGCTCGACCGGGTCGGGTGGTATTGGATGAACCGGTTCCTTTCTCACGACCCAGGTCGACCGAGCTTCGCGCTAGTAACTCATTTAATGCCTTCCGTACTCGTCTATGGGATTGCCTGAGGGGTGAGGTGGAAGCCACTAGCGGCTCCAACTCTGGATCCGATCTGCAACAGGTGCACCCTTGACATCCCTGGAGCATCGCGAAGATCCAACGGGATTTACGGTGAGGGTCGCTCCAACGGCCGCGGATGTTGATCCGAAGCGCTTTCACCGGCGTCAGCGGCGGACGGAACTCTCTCTGGCTATCGGCGTACCTGTCGCTCTCGTGGCTATCTGGCAGGTGGCGTTCGACTTGGAGTTCATCGACAATCGTTTCTACGCGTCTCCTTGGGAGATTGTGACATCGGATGAACTTCGAAAGCTTGAATTCTGGTCCGAAATTTGGACTAGCGCCCAGCGAATGTTGAAGGGCTTCGTCTTGGGTTCTGCAGCGGGTATCGGCCTCGGGGTCGCTATGGGGGTGTCGCGAATCGTTCGAGCTTCTCTCGAGTCGTTGTTGTCAGCGCTCTACACGGTGCCGAAACTCGCACTGATTCCGCTCTTCGTCACGCTCTTCGGTTTCGGCGACCTTCCTAGAATTATTCTGATAGCGGTCACAGTCTTCTTTTTCGTCTGGATCGCGACAATGTCGGCGGTTATCGGAGTAGACGAGGGCTACCGGGAGGCAGCCGTCAGTTTCGGTGCCAGCAACAGGCAACTGTTCCGCCACGTTCTCTTTCCGGCGGCTTTGCCTCAAGTGTTTGTCGGTCTTCGCATAGCTGCTGGAGTAGCCGTCCTGATGCTCATCGGCGTTGAACTGGTTCTGGCTAGCGATGGCCTGGGAGCACTGATCGAGAAGGGGAGAACGCTGTTCTTGCCGGAACTGACCTATGTCGGAATCGCTATGGCTGCTCTCATGGGCCTGATTTTCTCATCGGTAATCCGCATAATTGCTCGCAAAGTGGTGCCGTGGGCACCAGAAGAACAGACTCGTGGTCAAGCATGATTACTTCTCTACGGAAGCCCTGATTCCCCGGCGACTCTCGCCGATCCCACAGGTCAGATCCAGAGGGAATCCTGCGGATTTTGGCACCACGGTGGCCCCACGAACCTCTACTACGAGATTCGTCCCTGACAGCGACCACCACCACCTTGG
>JAPKDE010000230.1 GCA_028822675.1 Dehalococcoidia bacterium
CACTGGGGCTGCCGTGGTTGGCAATGGGCGGTGGCGGGTATGACGTGAATGCGGTGGCCCGGGCGTGGACCTTGGCTTACGGTGTAATGCTTGAGGTTGAATGGCCAAACCAACTGCCACCGGCGTTTGCCCAAGAACACGGGGCGGGGAGGTTGCGTGATGAGGCCAGCCCGGAGGTGCCGAGCGACGTAAAAATCGAAATCAGAAGGCACTTGGAGGATACGGTGGGCGCGATACGACAGCAGATATTTCCGCTGCATGGATTAACATAACGCGCAATGAAGAAGCACAAAAAAACGGGGGCCTGAGCCCCCGTTTTTCGTTTCTATCTAAAGCAGTCTAGTTTACGTGCTGCTCTCCGTTTAACAGTTCTTTGGCTTCTTCTCCAACGTTGGCTTCTATACAGTCACGCAGCGTTGAATAAACCGCCTGATTCAGTGCTCCCATCATCCAGACCTCGTAGTCGGCATCTGTTTGATAGGTATTCTTAAGGGTTACCAGGCGCTGTAGCAGGCTCAAATAATGATACTGCAGCGGCGTAAGGTCTAAGTCGATGCCAGACACGCGCCAATCGTTGTCCACCACTGGCGTTTCGATGTCTGAACTCAAGTTCGACATTACCTCTTCTGTGTTGCCGTCGCCTATAACTTCCGGGTCCGCTTGATCTTGTTGTCCGCTCATGCTACCTCCATCGACCAATACCTTCGAGTAGTCAAAGGCCGAGCCAGATTAGGGAGTCTATTTGTTCGTTAAGGAGTACCGATTTGCTGCAATGATTATAGCAGACTGGGTTCCTTAATGAACATAATACCTAAGTTATTTTTTCGTGTACGAGAGAATTCAGGCCGGTTTCTAACCTGTTTCTTACCTGGATTTTCTTCCAGCATAGATACTACGGTCAAACCGCTTTGCCGGACTCCAGGTAAAACCCTGGTTTAGACTTTTTCTTAGACCTCCCTGAATTCCCCTTCTACGGTGCCCTCGTCGTCTGAAGAGTCGTCGGCCCCGCCTTCGGGTCCGCCTTCTTGACCGCCCGTTGCCGAACCGTCATCCGGACCCTGTGCGCCTTCTTCAGGACTGGCAGCTTGGCTATATACCACTTCACCCATGCGTTGCAGGGCACCGTTGAGGTCAGTAGTAGCCGTTTGCATGTCCACGGTGTTGTTGGCTGCAATGGCCACCTTCACCGTATCGATCTTTTCTTGGACCTCAGTTTTGAGTTCCTCAGGCACCTTGTCGGCGTTATCGGCCAACAATTTCTCGCTGCTGAAGACCAGTGAATCGGCCTGGTTGCGAGTTTCAACCTCTGCGCGGCGTACCTGGTCGGCTTCCTCGTTTTGGGCAGCTTCGTCGACCATGCGCTCGATGTCTTCTTTCTCCAGACCAGATCCGGATTGGATGACAATCTTCTGCTCCTTGCCGGTGCCCTTGTCCTGGGCGGAGACGCTCAGGATGCCGTTTGCATCGATGTCGAAGGTCACTTCGATCTGAGGAATTCCCCTGGGAGCTGGCAAGAGGCCATCCAACATGAACCGGCCAATTGATTTGTTGTCTGCGGCCATGGACCGCTCACCCTGCAGCACATGGATGTCGACCGTGGTCTGGTTCTCCGCAGCGGTGGTAAACGTTTCATTCTTCTTCGTCGGTATGGTTGTGTTTCTAGAGATCAGGGTGGTCATTACGCTACCCAACGTCTCCAGTCCCAGCGTCAGTGGCGTTACGTCTAATAGCACAATGTCGTCGACTTCACCGGCCAGCACGCCCGCCTGGATGGCGGCGCCCATGGCCACGGCTTCGTCGGGGTTGACGTTGCGGTTGGGCTCTTTGCCAAAGACCTGTTTTACTTTTTCTTGCACGGCCGGCATGCGGCTCATACCACCAACCATGATGACTTCATCAATGGTGTCGGCAGATAGGCCGGAGTCGGTCAGAGCCTGCCGACAAGGACCTTCAGTGCGGTCCACCAAGCCGGAGACTAGCTGGTCCAACTTGGCCCGGCTCAGTGTCTTGACCATGTGCTGGGGGCCGCTGGCGTCAGCCGTGATGAACGGCAGGTTGATTTCGGTCTCCAGTACGCTGGATAGCTCCACCTTGGCGCGTTCTGCGGCGTCGCGGAGGCGCTGGAGGGCCATGCGGTCGGAGGCCAGGTCAATGCCTGTTTCCTGCTTGAATTCGTCAATCATCCACTCAAGGATGGTCTGATCAAAGTCGTCGCCGCCCAAGAATGTATCGCCGTTGGTGGACTTAACTTCAAAGACGCCATCACCCATTTGGAGAATAGTGATGTCAAAGGTACCGCCGCCCAGGTCGAAGACTGCAATTGTGGCGTCGGTCTGGGTCTTGTCCAAGCCGTAAGCCAGTGAAGAAGCTGTCGGCTCGTTGATGATCCGGAGAACTTCAAGCCCGGCGATGGTCCCGGCGTCTTTGGTTGCCTGACGTTGGGCGTCGTTGAAGTAGGCCGGCACGGTGATGACTGCTTGGGTGATCTTCTCGCCCAATTTGGCTTCAGCGTCCTGCTTAATCTTCTGCAAAATAAATGAAGAGATCTGGGGCGGGGCGTGAGAATCATCGCCCAATTGGACCATGGCATCCCCGGTGGGGCCCTTCACAATCTTGTAAGGCAGTTTGGACATAGCGTTCTGAATTTCGGGGTCGTCGAAACTTCGGCCCATGAGCCGTTTTACCGAGAACAGAGTGTTCTCCGGGTTGGTTACGGCCTGCCGTTTGGCAACCTGGCCAACATAACGTTCGCCGGTTTTGGTATTCAGTGCAACGACGGACGGGGTTATGCGGCCGCCTTCTGCGTTCTCCACGACCACGGGTTCCCCGGCTTCAATGATTGCCGCGACCGAGTTCGTTGTTCCGAGGTCGATTCCCAGGACTTTAGCCATTTCTTTCTCCTAATTTCTCACCCTCTGGTGACTATCTCAGTTTGTTAAATGATTCTTAGTTCGTTGTTGATTGACCGCCGCCTAGTTGTTGGCCGATGGCCGGTCAGTCTTTTTGCTCTAGTTGCGGTGCCCTAGCAACCATGACTTGGGCCGGGCTGATGACCCGGTCGTGCAGCCTAAAACCAGGCCGGAGGATCTGGGTAATATACCCAGGTTCAACCTCTGATGTTTCTTCGGTGCCCAAGGCTTCGTGCTCCAATGGATTGAACATGAGGCCCACAGCCTCGATGGACGCAACGCCCTCGGATTCTAGCACGCCGGTAAGTTTGCGTTGAATCAGCTTGATACCTTCCAGCAGAGAATCACTGACGCCACCGGAGTTGCTCTCCGCGTGATTTACGGCCAGTTCCAATTCTTCCAAGACCGGTAGGACGTTTGAGATCAGCCGGCTGTTGGCATACTTGCTGTTGGAGATGCGGTCCTCGTCTGTTCTGCGTCGAAAGTTGACCATCTCTGCTTGGGCCCGCTGGGCGGTATCCAGGTTATTTGCGGCCTCTTTCTCTGCCTGTTCCAGACGCGACTTTAATAGACTCACTTGTTCTTCCAATGGGAGGCTGTCCAGGTCAACGCTGGCCTGGGCTAAAAGCTCTTCCAGTTCTTGCTCTAATCCGGGGCTCTCCGGCTGGTCGCCTGAGTTTTCAGGCTGGGAACCCGCGCTTTCTGTTGAGTTCTCTCCTGAATCCTCTCGTGAGCTTTCAGTGGAGCTTTCGGTGGAGTTTTCTGGCTGTTCCGGCTGGCCATCTGATTCGGTTGGTCCTGTCGCCATTAAGGCATTCCCCTAGGTGTGACTGATTTTTGTTAGATGTAAAACCGGGCTACCGGTCGTTTGGTAGGTTCAAGCTCTGGAACAAAAGGTCCATTTCTTCTTGGACCACCTGTTGCGCCGCCGGGATGCCTTCAAGGCGGCCGTTGATCCGCTGTTTGATGGCCGACATATTGTCGAAGGCCGCCAGGGCGAATTCCACGCCAGCTAGGTTAAGACCCAGTTCGTCGGACAGATACCGGATCAACCGGACCTTTTTAATGTCCTCCATGGAGTAGAGCCGGAGCATCCCGATCGTTCGTCCGGGGTTTATCAGACCCAGCCGCTCGTACTTTCGCAGGGTCTGTGGGTGCATGTCCAGAATTCGGGCCGCCACGCTAATGATGTAAACACCCTGGACTTCAATGACGGTTTCGTCATTCACTTCAGATGCAGCAGGAGAAATGTCGGTGTTTTCCGGACGTGGCGGCGGCA
>JAPKDE010000231.1 GCA_028822675.1 Dehalococcoidia bacterium
TCAAGTTTTTTGAAAGCAAAGGGCACCAGCACATGCCCTCCGCTTCATTGATTCCAGCCGGAGACCCCACCCTGCTTTTCACGAGCGCTGGCATGGTCCCGTTCAAGCCCTTCTTCATGGGCGAACAAACTCCGCCCTCCAAGCGGCTCACCAGCAGCCAGAAAAGCTTTCGTACTAATGACATAGACGAGGTTGGCGACCACAAGCACCTGACCTTCTTTGAGATGCTGGGAAACTTCAGCATTGGTGACTACTTCAAAGAAGGGGCAGTAGGTTACTGCTGGGAGCTGGTCACCGAGCTCTTCAAACTGGACCCGGAGCGCCTGTATGTGACCATCCATCTGGACGACGAAGAGGCCTATGCCATCTGGCGTGACCAGATCGGAGTCCCGGAGCCGCACATCTACCGCTACGGCAACAAAGATAACTGGTGGGGCCCCGCCGGTAATGAAGGACCCACCGGCCCTTGCTCTGAAGTCCACTATGACGGTGGCGCTGATAAGGGGTGCCACGGCGGCCGGATGATTGAACCAGATGCGCTGACCGCCCAGTTCCGCAAAGAGCTAGAGACTGGAGATACGCTGCCCATCGACGGCTGCCACCCCAACTGTGATTGCGAACGGTACGTGGAGCTGTGGAACCTGGTGTTCATGCAGTACTTCCAGGACTCCTCCGGCGAGCGCACTCCCCTGCCCGCCCCCAGCGTTGACACGGGCATGGGCCTGGAACGGGCGATGGTCATTCTGCAAGGCAAGCAAAACATCTACGAGACCGACCTTTTTGTTCCCATCATCAATAAGGTCGCCCAATTAACTGGCAAGACCTACGGCTCAGACACCGAGACCGACTACGCCATGCGGGTAGTGGTGGAACACTCCAGGGCCGCCGCATTCCTGATCGGTGACGGCGTGGTTCCCGGCAACGAAGGCCGGGGCTACGTGCTGCGTCGAATCATACGCCGCGCCATCCGCTACGGCCGCCAACTCGGCCTGAACGACGCGTTCCTAACCCAGGTAGTGGAAGAAGTAATCCCCCAATTCAGCGCCACCTACAAAGAACTTTCAGAAAGCCAGGATTTTATTCTCCGGGTGATTGGGCTTGAGGAAGAACGGTTCGGTGAAGCCTTTGAACGAGGAATCGAGTTCCTAAATGGAATGTTCAAATATCGAAAGAGGATGATTGATGAACTTGAAGAAACTATTTCAAACCCAGTCGTCATCAACTATCCATCAACGATTGTTAGCAACGACAGAGGCGACGACATTGAAAGTCAGAATGGGGAAAACACAGGAGCCGCGTTAACCCTTAGGACTGTTGTCCATTTGCAGAGCGAGTACGAGGGAACAAGCGGAGACATGGCGGCTGCAAAAAAAGCATATCGGAGGGTGGTTTCGGAAATGTCTCAGGTTGTCACAGGAAGCGAAGCATTCATTCTCTACGCGACTTACGGCTTCCCACCAGAACTAACCGCCGAGATTGCCAAGGAACAAGGCCTGACTGTGGACATGGAAGGGTTCGACCGGGAGATGGAAACCCACTCGGACCAATCTAAGTCTGAGGGCTCTTTCTCTGGCGGCATGGATATGCAGGTTTCCTACACGGAGTTGGGCCTGAGTTCCAGCGAGTTTGTTGGCTACAACCTGACGCAGCAGGACTCAAAGGTTGTTGCTTTGCTCTCTGGCGGGATATCCATTGACCACGCCAACCAGGGGCAGCAGGTGGAGGTCATAATCAGCCAGTCGCCTTTCTATGCAGAGGGCGGTGGGCAGCTTGGAGACCGTGGTTCCATCAACGGCCCCAACGGCGTTGTTGCTGTAGAAGACACCCAGAGTCCGGTGGCGGGATTAATCGTGCAGCGGGGCATCGTTTCCCAAGGAGAGATAGCCGTTGGTGATGCTATAACCGCCGAGGTTGAATTGGCGCGCCGACTTGATTCTTCCAGAAACCACAGCGGCACCCATATCCTCCATGCTGCTTTGCGCTCCGTGCTTGGCGCCCACGTCCGCCAGGCTGGTTCCTTTGTGGCCCCGGAGCGTTTGCGCTTCGACTTCAGCCACGTGAGCGCATTGACCCGTGACGAGTTGCTGACGGTCCAGTCTTTGGCCAACGAAAAAGTGCGAGGCAACCTGACTGTGACCTCCCACGAGACCAGCTACATCGAAGCCGTGCGCGAGGGAGCATTGGCATTCTTCGGTGATCGATACGGCGATGTAGTCAGAGTAGTGACCATGGCCCCCGATGCCCAGGCAAGTGGCGACGCCTTCAGTGTGGAAGTCTGCGGCGGCACTCACGTTGCTGCTACCGGACAGATCGGCACCTTGGTGGTGTTGGGCGAGTCAAGCATCGGCGGTGGTATGCGCCGAATTGAGGCTGTGACCGGCCTCGCTGCAGCAGAGCTATACGTGCAGCAGACAAACCGACTTGAAGCCCTGTCGCATCGGTTGCAGACTCCGGTAGCCGACTTGGAATCCCGGTTTGAGTCCTTCATCCAAGAGAACGAAGACCTCAAAAAGCAGTTGGAAGGTTTCCAGAAGACATCGCTGCGCGGTGAGGCCGAAGAATTGCTGGGCAAGGTTCAGGACATCGATGGCGTAAAAGTTGTGGCTGGCCAGACCTCGGCTGGCAGCGCCGATGCTATGCGTGAGATGGGCGACTTCCTGAAGGACAAACTGGGCAGCGTGGTTGTAGCCCTGGCCGCAGTAGTTGATGGCAGTCCTATATTGATTACCATGGTCACCCCAGACCTGGTGGAACGGGGACTCCACGCTGGAAACATCGCCCGGGATACCGCCAAGGTCATGGGCGGCGGCGGCGGTGGACGACCAGAGATGGCTCAAGCCGGCGGCAAGCAACCGGAGAAGGTCAACGAAGCCCTGCAAGGCGTGCCGGCTTTGGTGCGTCGGGGGCTGTCTTAACCCGGCTATGGCCGACCAACCAAAGCTGATCGCACTGGACCTTGGTGAACGCCGTATCGGCCTGGCCGTCAGCGGCCCAGGCGGCATGGTTCTCCCCGCCGGGCACATAGTCCGCACCAAGCTGGCCCAGGACGTTGATCGCGTGATTGCCGCTGCTACGGAGCGTAAAGTCGCTGGCATCGTCGTCGGCATGCCTCACAACCCCCAAGGACAGACCGATGCCGCGGTCAAGTTGGCACGCGGCTTTATCCGCGCCCTACGCAAAGCAATTTCCGAAGAATCTTTTGCGATTTACGAGATGGACGAAGGTTTCACGAGCGTTGAAGCGGAGGGTCTGCTCCGGGAGTCTGGATTCCAGCCGTCAAGGGATCGAGCCGCAGTGGACGAAATTGCAGCAACGCTGATACTGCAACGATATTTGTCTTCATAAGATTTATTCCTGAGATTGAATGTCGCCCGTGAAGATATCTGTGTGACCTGTGCCGGATATGGGATTACAATGCCTGGAAGAACCGCGTACCGTCTTTGTTTAGCCATTTAATCAACGTCTGAAGGAGCCTGAAATGACCACCTCCAACGGCAAAGCCGAAACAGTTATCAAGAACGCGAACATCATGACGATGGACACCAGCCACCCCCGGGCCGAAGCGGTGGCCATGACCCATGGTCGGTTTGCTGGCGTCGGCAGCAACGAAGATATTGAAGGTCTGATTGGGCCAGACACCAAAATTATCGATGCGGGCGGCAAGACCGTATTGCCGGGGTTCATTGACGGGCACATCCACGTATTGAGCAGCGGCGTTAAGCACGTGAACATGGCCGACTGCGACGTTCGGACCCTCAAGGAAGTGCAGGCAGGACTTAAAGAGAGAGCCGCGAAAACACCCGCCGGTGGATGGGTGCAGGGCTTCAAGTTTGACGACACCAAAACCGACCGGATGGCCTCGAACGACGGTCGCCACCTCTATAAAGAAGACCTAGACGCTGTGACCACCGACCATCCCATGATGGTGGCCCACCGTGGCGGGCACGTCTTCTATATGAACTCTGCCGGTTTGGAAGCTGGAGGCTACAACGACGAGTCTCAAGACCCGCCCGGCGGACGGTTGGGTCGCGACCCGGATACTGGCAAGCTAAATGGCATTGTTTATGAGCGGGCCATTGACCATATTCGGTTTGGCCTGATCCCAGTGGACACGGACGAGATTCGCCGCGAGGGACTGCGGACAATCTGCAAAATGCTGAACGAG
>JAPKDE010000232.1 GCA_028822675.1 Dehalococcoidia bacterium
GCCACTAAATTCCTCCAACTAAATGTCTTCTACGGGAGAAGTCGCAATACCATAGGTGCCGTAGAAGAAGTTGGCGTAGTGGGTCGATCCACCGGTCACAAACAGCAGATACTGTTCCGGGCTTTCCAGCGCCGGAATCGTCGACTCCGGATCGTCCGCCAGGTGTTGCAACTCAGGGTGGTGCAGCCACTTGCCGTTGGCGTCCACAGGCATTACTCCTGAGGCCAAGATGGACTTCATCGAGACTCGGCAGTTGTGGTGCAGCCATTCCTGGGCGTCCTGCTTGCTGAATCCAGCCTCGGCCATTATCACCGCCCGTGATGGACTCAGAATTATGGGATGGTACGGGCCCTGATAGGGCACTCGCTTGTTGGTGTGCCCAACCTGTGCCGACTGCCGACCCTTGACCCATCCACCAGCCCCGGCGTTGGGGTAGAACATCATAGAGCCAATATTTTTCAGTGTGTCTTCATGGGTTTTGGATCTAGGGTCGATAATAGTGGTTGGGCCCGTGACCGTCACTACAGTCACCGCGCTTTCGTCGCGCTTGAACCCCCGGTCCATATGGTACGGCTGCCAAGGGCTGACTTCTTCGTTCTCAGCGATGCACATACCAAACTTGGTTGGCAGGCCGATGAAGTTGGGATCGCCGGCTCCGGCGTTGCAGTAGCCAATATTTATTAGGCACAGACGCAGAGCCCGGCCAATAGCCGTGTTAGCGCTGTTGATCACGCCTGGGCCCATGGCCGTGGTGCCAAAATTGATTCCTGCCTTCTTTGCAATTGGGCCATTGACCAAGATAATTGGCGCTTCTGTGTGCCCGGAGACCTGCATATCCCGGTGGTTCATCTCCGGTTGGGCCAGGCAATCAATCGCCGCCAAAAGGACCGGGAATTGCTCCGGACGACAGCCCGCCATGACAGCATTGATGGCAATTTTCTCAACCGTAGCCAGACCAAACCCAGGCTCCATGACCATCAGTACGTCCTGAGGCGCTCGCTTCGTTCCCTTCAGCATCTGCTCAACAGCCGCTGGCGTTGGAGGCATCACGGGTATGCCGTCACTCCAATCGCGTTCGGCCAGGAAACGGTTGACCGAGTCCAGTCCTTCTGGAGATTCGTCCAACTCTACCGTGAACATCTCAGTGGTTTGGTCGCTGCTACGGGCCCCTCTGGCAGCACCGGCAGATGCAGGGATGGACGTGAGTCTTTCGATGATCTCATCGATCTGTTCATCCACCATATTGTGGATGAAATCTTCTTGTTGCCCGGTTGTGGCATGAGGGATGGTCACAAACGACGCGTTAGGCTGCCCCCATCCGTCCACGCAAGACTGCCAAGCCCTGGCAAAGCTCCTGGCGGCAATGGCTACGGCGGGGACACCGGCCTTCTCAACGGCAACCATGTCATGGGCAAGCCACGACGTGCAACCGCCTCAATGGGCCGTGGCCCCGATCATGGCGTCTACCTCTGTCGCAATCAGCGTCGCTTCATCATCGTCGATGTGAACGCCGCGACTGAGTATTGGCCTGCCCTGCCGGAGGTCTCCCCCATAGCGCTCAAACTTCACGCCAGGGAAGCGCTGGGCGAGATGACGCGCCACCCGATCCACCGCAATATCTGCTCCACCGGTCATATTGTTGTAGAGACCAATCGTCTTGCCCTCAAGGCCACTGAGGCGGGGCGCTGGCGGTACCTTGAAATCAACTCTGTCTGCGGCCGGTGACATGATCTGCAACTTCATGCTAACTCTCTATATCTTTCAGAATGGGGTCCGGGACGGGCTACGAGCATTTTAATTGGGCGACTCGTCTTTGAGTCCAAATCCGGTGACCGGTACCAATACCAAATCCCCTGGTTGGATAACGCCCTGGTTGGCCAGAGCTTCCAGTCCAGCGAATGCGGCAGCCGATGTCGGTTCGGCAAAGATGCCTTCTTGTTCTGCCAGGCCTATCTGCATCTGGATAATACTGGGTTCCTCCACGGCCACGGCAGTTCCACCTGAAGCGCGCAAGATGTCTAGAATCTGCCATTGGCGTGACGGCGCAGAGATGGATATTCCCCCAGCCACGGTCTTAGTCGCGACTGACAGGCTCCAATCTTCGCCGGTGAAAGCGGCAACCAAGGGCATGACATTGCGTGATTGAACACAGTGGAGCTTGGGTATTTTTTCGGTCTTTCCGGAGGATAGCAATTCCTTGAACCCGTTGTAAGCGCCAATCAGCAGGGAACCGTTGCCCACTGGGAACACCACGTGGTCGGGCATTCTGTTGTGGAACTGCTGCACAACCTCATACGCAAAGCCCTTGGTGCCCTCCGCGAAATAGGGGCTCAACATATGGGAGGCGTAGACCAAGTCGTGCTGCTTGCTGTATCTGACAGCTGCGGCAGTGACATCTTCTCTGATGCCGCCAATCTGGTGCACCGTAGTGCCGTAAGCTCTGATCTGCCGGAGCTTTGCTTCAGGCGCGTTCTTGGGCACAAAGATATGTGACTTGATACCAGCGCGGGCCGTGTAGGCCGACACCGACGCCCCGGCGTTTCCCGAGGAGTCTTCAACCAATTCTGTCACTTCAAACTCCTGAGCAACAGACAGCATGGTTGCCGTCCCACGGTCTTTGAACGACCCAGTGGGGTTCAGGTACTCCAGCTTGGCAAACAGAGTAACTCGAGGAAGACGAGCGCCTAGAGTAGTCAACTCTATACAGGCGGTGTCACCTTCTCCAAGTGAAACCGGCAAACTTGATCCATGCACTGGAGATGGCATTTCTATACCGAATTTGCCCACCTGCGTTGCGTGGTCATCTAGATAGGAAACGTCCAGGGGCGAACCGCAATCTACGCAAGCCTCTACCGACATATCCGGCGGCCTAGTCTTGCTGCACTTTGGGCAGCGTAATTCGAAATGTGACATTCACCTGCTTCCGTTTTTAGCCCTATGTAACTTAGCCTGACCGAGGTTATTCTGCCGTTGGCAGCCCCTCCGCTTTCCAACCCCGCATACCGCCGTCCATATAGGTCACGTTGGTAAAACCCATCTCATGTAGCACTTGGGCCCCAAGTGCTGCCATTTGGCCGCCGCCTCAAGTTAAGATTACCTGCCGCGAACGGTCTTCCAAACGCGAGTCACGCAACCGCTCGGCTATCTCCAAGTCAGCACGCATTGGCAGCGAGCCCAAAGAAATCATCACCACATCCGGAGACCGATCCTGCATTGGGACCGACCCAGCATCGCGGACTTCAATCAACAACGCGTCTTTGTCGTCTCGGAGTCTCTGGTGCGCTTCGGCGGGACTCACGCCCGTCACCACGGCTTTGGCGTCATTCACCATGTCCGTCCAGCTCTTCGCCATGATTAATCTCCAAAAAATCGGGTTGTGTGCCAAGGGGCATTGGGAGTATATGATTGGATTACCATTATTTCTAGAGCCCGTTGCAACAACCTTAATCTGGGCTCAGGAAATTACGGAAGATACGGATAAACCATCTAATGTAATGCGAGTACATCACTCGTGTCTTCGCAAACAAAGCGTTCTGGTGAAAATCTAGTTTTCAATCTACATTGGGTGTCGATTGAGCGGTATGTTCCAGTGACGTTTGCCTTAGAATCGGTATCAATAAAACACGAGGCGGTACCAGGAACACACAAAAACATAATTAATCTTGATCCTGGTTACCTATCTTTTCTGAAAAGGAACGACTAATCATGAAAGCTAGAGCCATTTCTCACATCGCCGTCTGTGTCCGTGATTTGGACAAGTCGCTGGTCTTCTACCGTGACATCCTGGGCATGACCGTGACCAAGGACGCCATCCAAGATACTCGCGGTGGATCCCGCACCCAGACCTACAAACACGAGAGAGATACCCGCCGAGTGGTGCATCTTGGCTGGGCTGACGGCGAGGAGCCAATCCTGGTGATGACCAGCCACCCAGGCGACCAAACCGACGGCGGACCAATCAAGCTGGACCAAGTGGGAGTGAGTCACTACTCATTCACAGTGGATGACCTGCCCGGCTTGGCTTCGGAATTGGTGACCAAAGGCGTAGAGATACCCGGTGGAATAGAGACATTTACCAACGCCGAAGGCAAGATAAACTCGTTCTATTGCCTGGACCCGGACGGGATCCTCGTGCAGTTTGATAACGGAACTGGAGGCTGAA
>JAPKDE010000233.1 GCA_028822675.1 Dehalococcoidia bacterium
CATATTGGGTACTCCGAAATACTAACGTATATCCGTTTTCTCTACAGAGCCTTTGACAATCACCATATCGATAGCCAATGGGTGAAGGGTTTTCATTCTTAAACTTCATATTATTACCGGGTACTTATATAATCTGCCTCCAATTTTTCAATTCCACTAGATTGGTTGGTGGTTTCAGCTACTGTACATCGTAATCATCGGGTTGATTGATTGGCTTGTCGATTGGCATATTGAACCTCCTTGAAATAGAAATGGCCCCCACATATGGTGGAGGCCAAAGTTTTTCCCGTCTTTCCCTGGAGCTTGTCAGGTCACCCACGAGCACCCACGGGATATGGACAGTCATGGATTTGGTTTGCTAGGCGTGGAATATTCTGCTTGGGAAGCAAGCACTCTACCCCTGAGTTACGCCCGCTCGCTTGGATAATTGTACCATCCTTGAGGATAAATACCCCTTTTAGTTTCCCATAGCTCCCCATACCTTACAGAATAATTCAGTACAAATTCAGTACGAACAATGGCTCCCACTGGTGGGGGCTTTTTTATTTTTAAGGAGGTTCTATATGCCAAATGATAAGACAAATAGATTGCCCGATGATCGAAACATTAAAGGGCCAACACCACCAACCAACCCAGTGGAATTCTCTAGGTGGGTACAACGTCCAAGGGTTAACCCAAAGCAACCATAAGTACAACCAGATGATTCAGCATTAAGGCTCAAAGGACTAAAGCAACCAGACATTAACCGTTCCATTGGGGCTGATAAACCTAAACACTCTAAAAAGAAAAACCCTAACAACACACGGCTACCAAGTTACTTAAAGCCAAATAACGGCCACAAAACTTCTCCTGAGGTGGGCCTTATGGAGTGGCTAAATGACAGTGGTATAGGGATGTAGCTGAACAAGATGAGTCCAACAACCCAAGCTGCTTTTGGGTTGGGTTGGTACATCAGTGAGATACTCGCCAGGGGCTAGAAGCAGAAATAGCCGTAAAACAATTACTCGAGGTAGTTGGTGTTGGTAGCGAAAATGACCTCGTCTGATTCAGGGCTCCACGAAAAATAATCCAAGTTTGTGGTCACTGTACTTAACCAAACCACAAAATTATAATCTTCATCAGGGCTAAAATAATCCGCACTGACAATGTATCCATTTTCTAATGCTCTGGCTTGCTGTTCTAGAGCCTTCGACAGCAAACCCTCCGCTAATGAAGCATCTTCCCTTTCAGATATATCATCATTTCTTAACCAAACTTCAATCTCGTTTCGGTCTTCAAATCGTCTTGGAGGATGGACGGCATTTAAACTTTGTACGGTTTCCTGGGCTTTTGTTAAGTCAGTTTTTACACTCTCGTTTTCTTGTTCCAGTTGAGTAACCGAAGCCTGGGCCGTTTCTTTCTCCTTCTCCGTCGTATTTTCCCATCGGGATTTCCTTAAATGAAACCCGAAATTTTGATTTGCTGAATAGGGCTGAACAGCTGTACAAAAACCCGCTGATGCTGTCAATTACCGTCTAATATTTCCGTTCCGCTGAGCTATAAATATTTGCGGAATGAGCTTGTTTTAACCGGAATTGTTACCCCTGGTCAGCGGCTTTGCTTGGGGCGTTGGCGCGCTCACTGTAGCGGTCCCGCATGGCGATTGGGATTATGGTCCAGGAGAGACGGTTGGGCTGGCCGGCTTGAAAAACCTCAGCGGATTTGTGCAGCAACTCACGACTGACGCCAGGCTCACGGAGGAGATTTTCAGAAAGGGAACCTGTCGTTCCACCAAGTAGGGACAGACGACCGTCAATCTCCTCGTCGTTGAGACCTTTGGCCATCAGCACGAGCATATCCGAGGCCCTCAAGCGGTCACGTACCTGGTAGAAAACGTCCCCGGCTACGGTGGTCAAGAAGAACCACTCAAGCAGGTCCTGCGGCGACGGGAAGGCCGCGCCAGGCTTGGAGATCGAGGCCTCATTGTAAAAATCACGGACATCATCTGTGATGTAGCGCAGCAACTGTGGCATCGGGTGGGCGTATCCGTCTGGAACTTCCATGTTCCCATCTACTGCAAACCGAGCGAGAATCCCGAGCATTTCATAGATGGCATCGGCGCCCTTGCCACTCGTGCCCACTGTGGTGCGACCCCGTTTGCGCAGCCCTTCGTCGAACCACGGCTTTAGCAGTTGTGCCTCCTGCTGAAGTTGGGCCGTCAAAGCAGCCGATCCGGTCTCAGGTACGGCGGCTGGAAAGGTAACAGGGCAGGACCACGCCGTTTCCTCTGCCTGCTCATCTTCCAAGTCGTCTGGGTAGTCCTGAATGGTTGGTCCCGAGGGCTCATCAACCAGCGCCAAGGTGCGCCGTAAGACGTCTAGTTGCAGCTCGGGTTGGTTTGGTGGGCCAAGGGGGCGGCCAAAGGGGAACGGCACCCACAACGCGCGGGACGGTTTAACGTTTTCTGTGACTATCCTCACCAGGCTCATCTGGACCGTCGCGATTCCGGCCCCACCTTCTGATACCGGCCGCTCTATGTATTGTGCTAAAACGCCAACGGCGTTGGTGCAGCCGGGTCAAACAGGAATGAGCAATACGAGGTTGACGTTATCCCCAAGAAGCAGTTTGGAGACCTCTTTCGCTGCTGGTTCCATCCGAGTCGGAATAGTAGATCCCATGAACGAGTAATGCCAATCAGCCACGGAACCAATCTCGCCCGCGTCCACCAGGGTTCGCATGTGGTCCAAAGGGAAGCAGACGTTCACATCCTGCTGGTAGGCGCTGCGATCGAAATTGACGCTGGAATGGGTCATGGCCAGGTCGCTGTAGTCGATGTCACCCGGAATAATCCGGTAATCGCCCTCGTGGCCGGTGAAAGGACGGTCATCAGAGCGGTGGATCGCAGCCGTGGTGACTACCGTGACTCGAGCGTCGGCCAACTTCGGTGCATCAACCCATGGCGTGCGGTCAAAAGGGGACGTTCGCTTTTTGAAATTCTCTTGCTGACTTACTGGAATATCTGCCCATCGGACCATGCCTAACACTCCATTAATACGGCTGCGAGTTCCGCTGCGATTCTTAATTGTGAATCAGTTTATCACGCCTGTTGAAGAGCTAAATTATTCCAATATCGGCAGCCTATGTATCGCCATGATTTGTGACTGTATACTCTTGGCTGAAGCTGTTAATAGCGAGGGAAATACATGGGCTGGTCCAGACACCACAAGAACGGTTTAATACATCACTCCATCATGCGAGCCTACGCGGGATACACGCTAACGGCCACCCGCGGCGGAAACTACGCCAACCTGTTGGATATGGAAGGGCAGGTCTGCCACCGGTGGTATAACGCAGAAGGACTTAGCTATGGCTTTTTGCTGCCCAACGGCAACCTGTTGACCAGGACCGGATCGGCGCCAGAAGGCAAAGGCATGGGCGGCTCAGCAAAGTCGATTGTTGAACTTGACTGGGACGGAAACGTGGTCTGGAAACTCGACAACCCCATGGTCCACCATGACTTCCACCGTACCGAATCAGGGACGACAATCGCCCTGATCTGGGAACTGCTGCCGCAGGAGCTTGCGGACTCGGTTGGTGGTGGCTATTACGAAGAAGGCGTGGATCCGGGCATGTACGGGGATAGCGTTGTGGAGATCTCCGAGAGCGGCGAGACCATGAACACCTGGAACGCCTGGGAATATCTCAATCCAGAGGAAGACGTGATTTGCCCTTTGGAAAACCGGAGGGAATGGACCCACGCCAACAGCATCAGCTTGACCCCGGACGGCGATTTTCTGATCAGTTTCCGGCAGATCAGCACCGTTGGCATCGTTGACCGTAAAACCGGAGAATTTACTTGGAAATGGGGGCCGGGAGATGTTTCCCACCAGCATCATCCAACGATGCTCGATAGCGGAAACATCTTGCTGTTTGATAACGGCGCTCATCGCCGCGGGATGAACTTCTCGCGGGTGATTGAAATCGACCCCAAGACCAACGAGATTGTCTGGGAGTACCAGGGAGACCCGCCCCTGTCTTTTTACAGCTACAACATCAGTTCGGCAGAGCGTTGTCCAAACGGAAACACTCTGATCTGTGAGGGCGCTCCGGGCAGGGTGTTTGAGGTAACTCAAAGCGGCGTGATAGTCTGGGAGTTCATCAGC
>JAPKDE010000234.1 GCA_028822675.1 Dehalococcoidia bacterium
TGCTCCACGCCCATTGCCTCATAGCGTTCAAAGAACTCGATGCATTGTTCGGGCGTGCCTACGCAGAAAGAGGTGCCCTTCTTGACCGTTTCGCTGGGTGTGGCCTCTCCCGGATGCGGTCCGGCGGCCAGTTTCATGTCTCGCTCGTAATAACCTTGGTAATCGGACGGGATAGTGGCCGAGTCAACGCCCTGCCAGACCAGCCTAGCCCGTTCCCTTTGTTGTTCCATGTACCAGCCAATGAGTTCTGTGGCCCGGTTGTCGATCACTTTGGAGTCCTCATGGCAGAACCCCGCCGTCATCAGCGCGTTGTGGCTGTTGGGTGAGACCCCAGTGGGAGAGGCCGATTTCAAGGCCTTTTGGTAAAGCTCTAAGACTTCGCCCACCTTCTCCGGGCCGCCCTCGCTGCCAACCAGAGCGCCCAAACCAAGCTCAGCGGCGGTGCGGGTGGTATTTTCACTGGAGCAGGCCGACCATAGCGGCGGATGGGGCTTTTGAATGGGTTTGGGTAGTACCTCACGAGGCGGCACCTGATAGTACTTTCCCTCGTGGGAGAAGACTTCGTCGGTCCACATTCGGGGTAACACTTGGGCAAACTCTTCCCACATGCCACGGGTGTCTTCCAGCTTGGCACCGAAGGGAGTCAATTGGTACGGATAGCCAGTTCGGCCCAGTCCAACGTCTACTCGGCCATTGCTCAGGATGTCCAGGGTGGCCATGCGCGCTGCGGTGTGCAGTGGGTGATGGATTGGCGCTAGAACAACGCCCACACCCAATCTAATCTTGGTGGTGCGCTGGCTCACGGCCGCCAGAGTTAGGTCTGGTGCACTGTTGTGGGACCAGACAGGCCTGAAGTGGTGCTCAGAGAACCAAACGCTGTCGTAACCCATCTCCTCGGCGTAGACGATCTGGTCTAAGGCCTCCCAGATTCGCTTGGCTTCGCTGTGTTCGTCCCACGGTTTGGGGACCTGTATCTGATAAAACAATCCAAATTTCATAAAATCCTCTTTGGGCCACAACCTGCTGTTGTCCATGGCTGTGGCATTAAACTCTTTTAGTCTTGGCCAACGCCATTATAAAGAGTGCCGCAACACCGTCAATGCCCAGAGGGTGATTAATTGGGGTGCCCTAAAGGTAAAATTGCGATTCCATATTTTCTTGATTAAATCACCTGGTTATAGCACTCTAGGTTTGAAACTAAAGCAACACGATTTAATTTGAAACGGAGGGCACCGAACGAATGGCCACCATGAAATTTGGCGAACGGGTCGGCCGGGAAGGCGTTCTGCGACCCGGGGCCTCAGGACTGATCTTTGACGCTGATAGAGAGCGAATCTTGCTGACCCGCCGCGAAGACAACGGCCGTTGGTGCCTCCCCGGTGGCGGTATGGACGCTGGCGAGAGCGCCAAAGAGGCTTGCGTTCGAGAAATGCTAGAAGAGACCGGCCTGGAGGTTCGGGTAACCAAGTTGATAGGCATTTACACCACCCCAGATATACTCATGGAATATCCGGACGGCAACCGGATTCAGCCGGTGGCCTTCAGTTTTGAAGCTGAAATCACTGGCGGGGAATTGGGCCTGAGTGATGAGGTGACGGAATTTGGTTGGTACACGGTAAAAGAGATGGAATCGATGGACATCTTAGAGCACCACGTACCTCGTATTCGCGACGGCATAGAAAACCAGCCAGAAGCGTTCATCAAGTAACGCCATGGCCAAGATAATTGGACTGGTATTCAAGCTGGTTTGGCGATTGCTGCGGCTGGTTATGTGGCTGGTGAGTCTGGTCTTTCATCTGACTATCGGCCTGGCCTGGCGGCAGACGCTAGGTCGATCCTCGGTGTACGTCCGGCGTGACTGGAACGACCGCGGTATGGGCCGAGTGCGCTGGTCAGACCTGCATGATCCGCGTTGGGATACCATGTCTGGCGGCGCCCAGGTGGAGAACCCATTGCCCCTGCTTCACGGCTACGTTTGGTGTGATAAAGTCCGTGGCAAGATTGGCCACTCCTGCGCCCACGGGCCGGGCCCGCATAACATCAAGGTCTGCATGTTGCGGGAGGACAATAGCAACCGCATCTGGCGTCGGCTATTGGATCTGGCCGGGCCAGACCGGAGACTAGAGTCAAACTAAGCGATCCGGTAAATCAAATAACCAGGCAACTAGGGAGAAAATAGATTGCGAATCGCTATATTCGGCGCCGGAGGTATCGGCGGATATCTGGGCGGGAGATTATCTCAGGCTGGCGAAGATGTTGTTCTAATCGCCCGGGGCGAACACCTACAGGCGATCAAAGACCACGGTCTGAGGGTGGATAGCGTCAAAGGCGATTTTGTGGCCACCCCGACGCTGGCCACCGAGAACCCAACCGAAGCTGGGCTGGTTGATGCCGTGATACTGGGAGTCAAGGCCTGGCAGGTGCTAGACGCCGCGAAAGCCATGCGCCCCATGATCGGCCCGGACACATTTGTCGTTCCCATGCAAAACGGTGTGGAAGCTACCGCGGAATTGGCCTCAGTCCTGGGTGAAAAGTCTGTGGTGGTCGGACTGGGTGGGCTGGTCAGTTATATCGTCGGTCCAGGACACATCCTGCACGCCGGTGGCGAGCCCTTTGTTTCGTTCGGCGAGTCGGACAATTCCACCAGCGAACGGACTCAGAACCTGCTGACAGCGTTCAAAAATGCTGGCGTCAATGCCAGTATCCCAACCAATATCCAGGCTGCGCTATGGGGGAAACTGGCGTTTATGGCCGCGAATAGTGGCGTGGGCGCAATCACCAGAGTGCCGAGCGGCCAATGGCGCAGCGTGGTTGGCTCTTGGGAGATGGCCCAACAGGTGGTCCGAGAAGTCTTGGCTGTGGCGGCCGGTAAAGGCATTGAGATGCCCAACGACTCTCTGGCTGCCGCCGTCGCCAGACTGGAAGGCTCACCGCCAAACGGCACATCATCGATGCAACGCGACCTGATGGAGGGACGGCCCTCTGAGTTGGAAGTTCAGAACGGCGCTGTAGTCCGGCTGGGCTTGGAGACTGGGGTGCTCACTCCGGTTAACACTTTTATCTATAACAGCCTTCTACCCCAGGAAATGAAGGCGCGCGGGGAATGTCCAGTGCAGGAATACGAGTAAATCATGCCAATCACAATCACATTGACGTTTTCCGTAAAGCCAGAGCGAACAGATGAGTTCAAATCTCTGCTTGAGAGCTTGCTGCCAGACACCAGAGCCTATGACGGCTGTTTGCGAGTGGACGTGTATCAGGACCAGGACGACCCCAGCAGCATAATACTGGTGGAAGATTGGACTACCAAAGAGCACCAGCAGAAGTACCAGGCCTGGCGAGACGAAACGGGAATCGGGGAGGTGGTGGGGCCATTATTAGCTGGCGAGCCAATCTTCCGTTACCTAGACAAACTTAAAATATAACGGCATTCCATCCGGAAGAATTAAAAAGACCCTCGGCGAGCAGCCGAAGGCCTTTTTTAAAGGGTCTTTTTTAAATCGAAGGTTTTTTAAAATGATTTCCAGTGCCAGTGTCTAGGCGGCGACTCCTGAGCGGAGAGAATCCGTATCTGAAGTGACGGAATCATGAACGCCCGAGTGCAGCTACGGCATCGCCACCGTCCAAAGGGATGAAACCCCTCTGTGCGGTCTATCTCCGTGCTCCTACATCTGGCGCAGGCCTGCACCTCATAGGGGATTTCATTGGGTGACCCTTCGTCTTGTGATGGTGTACTCATATTCGTGACTCTTAATTATTGTTGGCTCTGGTTTTCGTTATGGAATCGACCCTGGGGCCGCTACGGGGGCGGCCCTGAGTCCGCTACGAGAACGGCATAGATATGCTGACTGATGGTACCGGAAAACGAGTTTTGCGGCCGGAGCCGGTCACGTCTTCCCAGAGTCTGAGATCGTTGGGCCCAAAGCTGTGAACTGAGCCGTCGGCCAACTGAATATCGATTTGCCCGCTCAACATGCTCATCCACCTCCGACGGGGTGCCGGGTGCATCTCTGAGAACTCGGTTGGTTCATTGATCTGAATGGAACTCCCGGTGCAGGTCTTGAGTGACTCCAATATTGGGTCATCCAACTGCAATTCTTCCATGACACTCTGTCCATCGTCGCCGGTGTACATCCGAAAG
>JAPKDE010000026.1 GCA_028822675.1 Dehalococcoidia bacterium
CTTCCATGATGGCGGTCTCGCGAACGCGGACCTCATCACCTACTGCGGTAATCTTGTGAATCCGCTTTTTTACTTCGTCGGTGGCAATCTGTGCCAGGCCTTGCGGCAAAAGATAGTTACGGGCGTAGCCGTCTGGCACGCGGCGAACCTCGCCTGCTTTGGCCTTATTGGGGACGTCCTGGGTGAAAACTACTTCCATTATTGGTCACTTCCGTTGGGTTGTCCGATGGGTATGGTCAATCGGAATAGGGATTAAGCCCCATACTAAAGAGGCCAATTCATTATACGGCATGCCCGGTTTTGGGGGAAGCAGGGCCGGTCTGCGGCCTGGTCCTGCCGTGTTTCCATGGGTCTGCCTGTGTCTTTGTGCCTAAAATTGACTGCCCGCTGCGCCCCTCCTAAAATTATCTTCCAGGCTAATTTAGCCGGTTAACGGGTCAAGAGGGAGAGTAAATCGATTTATCATCGGCTGCGACCGGTGAAATATAGCCCTATTTGCCCAACAAATCCAGGCAAAATTAGCCAATTTGGAACGAATATTTCCAGGTGATCTTCGAGTGATTATCGGGTAATCTTCGGGCAATCTTTCTTCAGGCAATCTTAATGACGATTTAGGGCCAGATATGGGATTCATAGACAACGTTGAACAGCAGACCCTTGGCATGAGGCAGGCCATACTAGCCCACCCGTTTGTTACCGGGGTGGGCGATGGCACCCTGCCCGTTGAGAAATTCAAATACTACGTGCTTCAGGATTATGCCTACCTGATTGATTACTCCCGCGCGTTGGCCCTGGCGTCGGCCATGGCACCCCGGCTGGACGACATGTCCTGGTTTGCCGGGTTACTGGACGAGACCCTTAACGTGGAGATGGCGCTGCACCGCAGTTATTGCGAGGAGTTTGGCATCAGCGCTGCCGAGCTAGAGGCGACTGTTGCCGCCCCCAGCAACTTGGCCTACACCAGCTTTCTGCTAAAGACGGCCCACCAAGGCAGTTTTGGCGAGCTGGTGGCGTCGCTACTACCCTGCCAGTGGGGTTACTGGGAGATCTGCAATAATCTCATGCGGCACGGCCTGCCGCAAAACACCCCGCTATACGCCCAGTGGATCGGGATGTACACATCGCAAGAATTCGCCGACCTAGCCGAGCACCTCAGGGCAATGGCCGACCGCATCGGCCAAGAAGCCGGCCCGTCAGAACTAGCCGCCATGACCCAGGCCTACGAAACCAGCATACGCCTAGAGTATGGGTTTTGGGACATGGCGTATGGGATGGAGAGGTGGCGGGTCTAGCTGACCTATAAAAGTCAGTCAAGACGCAGTGAGAATACTAATCGTATTTCAAATGCGTTGGTATTAGCCAAATTCACAAGGCTATCCCACTTTAGCCTTTGGATAAAATCGCGAGTATCAAGGTCGTTCCAGAATTGCACGAATTCAGGACAACCTTTTTGAATTAAAAATATTTTTGCGTCTGCATCCTTGAAACAATAACCATTTGGGTTGGTAGAAACCGTATCGGAAATAAGCTTCAATCCGTCCGGGTTGGTTGCACACGCTTCAGCAAACGCCCCAAATCTAAGCCGACATATAACTGCAAGAGCAATTAGCGCGTCATTTCCGTCGGGGATAGTTTCGCGTAACAAAGCTTTAGTGAGGTCTAAAGCATATAAAAAATCGCTTGAGCCGCCTAGGGTTTCCTTCAATTCCTATGGCTACGATTTTTTACGTCATCATCGAGCCCTGCCACATCCTTATCAGTCAATAATGCCACTATGAGATTGGTCCCGCTTGGTATCGTTATCGGGATAGATACTTGGACGATTTTGTCCAAATAATCCCTACCCAACAGTTCTGCACTGGCTCCGTACACGGTTTTAATTGTCTCCGCCAATGCAATCTGGTCTACACCAATGACAAATACGCATTGAGATTTATCGAGGAACAGCTTTAGCGACTCGAGTACGGTGATCGCGCCTTCAGGGAGGCATCGGTCTAAATCATCGATAAAAACCACAAGCCTCCATTTTTCCCCGACATATTCCTTCACCACATCAGCAAATCGTTCTTCGAAACCTTCGATGTAATCATAGAAATTATCTCGTCCGACGCCGGAAAATTCCTCAGCGACTGTGTCCATAGCCTTGTCAGTTATCAATCCCTGGCTAGCTATTTTGATAGTGCTTCAAGCGCTGGCCTTGGCGACCCTCTTAGCTAGGTTGAGTGCAATCCTCTTGGCTTTACGCGGTGCTCCACGATCTTTATGGATACCACGGAATGGATACCACGGAGGATTATATGAATAAGGGCGTCCCACAACGTTTCTTTACGATCGTATTTCCATGCATCAAACCAAACGCTCTTAATATCTGTTTCTTCTTGTAAGTGGAGCTAAATGAAATTCATCATCGTGGTTTTGCTAGAACCCCAAGGTCCGTATATGCCGAGAGTAAATGGCAACCGAGATTCGGTTTTTATGAACTCAGCAACTCCAGCGGAAAATGAATCGAACCCCAACTTATAATCTTAGAATTTTGTTAAAGAGAGATCGAGTCCTGACATATAGCATCCTAATACCTGCCGAATTGGTAAGTTTAAAAGGAGCCAACATTAACACCCTCAGAAAGACTATTCAATCCAGACGATTAATCTGTTCGGAGTGATTGACGGTAAATATTTGATCGCCGCGCACGGAAACATTTCGCAAAAAATGCACTTGAGTAGAGTTCCTACCCACGGGCATTTTTGTTTCTAAGAAGAGACTGCTGACTTAAACCAGTACAGGTACCGAATTCTTTTGATAGACCTGGAAGCGGTGGCGGGATGTGTCTGCTATTAGGACGCGGTTGCGGTGGTCAACGCGTACTGCACAGGGGGTCCAGAGTACCTTCTCTGGTGTGAAGTCGCGGACGCCGTTGCGTTGGCGGATCATGTCCGGGTTGGACTTGATCTTGTCGACGCCTAGGCTGGAGAGCGCGGCGTCACCGGTGAACTCGGTGATGAAACGGCCCTCGGCGGTTAGCACCTGGACCCGGTTGTTCAACCAATCGGCAATGTATATGTCGCCGTCATTGTCGACGCAAACACCGGTGGGGCGGTTGAACTGGCCAACGGGCGCATCGACGTAGACCATGCCGCCCTGTTCCTTGGCGAAGGTGCAGTCACCGCCGGTGCCGGGTCGGCCGCTTTCGCCGGGTCTTCCAAATGTAGCCAGCCATTTGCCGTCGTTGGTGAATGATTGGACTCGGTCGTTACGCCAGTCGGCGACGAACACGTTTCCTTCTTTATCCAGGCAGATTCCCCAAGGCAGATTGAACTCGCCATCCTCAGAACCGGCGCTGCCAAACTTGCCTAAGAACTTGCCGTCCAGGGTGAACTTCTGCACCCGGTTATTGCGACTGTCCACAATGAATACCGTGCCGTCCGGGCTGATGGTGATACCGGCTGGGCGGTCCAACTCACCGTCTCCGGAGCCGTGGGTGCCCCAGTGGCTCTGGTACTCGCCGTCTCTGTTGAAGACGGTGATGCGGTGGGTCCACTCGTCGGTCACGTAGACGTTGGTGTTTTTGTCCAAGGCGATGGACATGGGCCAGATGAACTGGCCGGGCTCCTCGCCGTAGGAACCAAATTCAGTTATGTATTCTTCTTTGTCCTCGCCGATGCGGAACATATTGATTCGAGTGCCGTCCGACCGTGATTCATAGGAACGGTTGACGATGTAGACCACATCGTCCGGCCCCAGAGCAAAGTCCATAGGATTACGGAAACCGGTGCCCTGGAACTCGGAACGTCCAGCGGTGAAGCTGTAGGTGAACGTCCGGTCGTTGATACCCAGGAATACGCTAGCCATAGCAATTCTCCTCAGGGATTGGCCCCGCTCCGGTTTTGCGCCGTAGCAGAGGCCCATTTTCTAGATTAGAAGCTGGTTTGCCCGGGTTTCAGCCCAGGCTTTTAATATCGCTTTAGATAAAATTGAGGGTTTCGTAGTTGCCACCGACGATTTCTTTGGCGTCCAGACCCATCCACCGGTCCAGCAGGGTGGTGTAGGGGGAGCGGAAGTCTACGTTGTGTTGCAGATTGCCGCCGTCTTCCAGTTTGCCGTCTTCCAATGACGGGTACTCGCCGTAGATGCCGCCCTTGACGTTGTCGCCGATGGCGAAGGCCACGCCGCCGGTGCCATGGTCGGTGCCGGAGCCGTTGTCCATGGCTCGCCGGCCGAACTCTGAGTAGAAGAACAACGTTAGGTTGTCACTCTTGCCCAGTTGCCTGATGTCGGTCATAAAGGCGTCAATGTTGACGGCTACATCCTGCAGCAAGTTGGCGTGACCCACCGACTGGTTGGCGTGGGTGTCAAAGATGTTGTACGGCGCGGTGGTGAACATCACCCTGGTGCCGAATTCAGCATTGTGTACTTGGGCCATGTCACGGAGATAACCGCCCATGGCCGTGCTGGCGTACTCAACCTCTGATCGGTAGAGGCCGGGCGCGGTGCTCAGGATGTCGGCGCCTTGCAGGGCTTCGATCCCGGTGCGGCGGATGTAATCGTCCACTGCTCCCTGGCCAATGGCCGGGGCGTACATGCGTCCAAACAGGTCTAGAGCATCTGCTCGTTGGGCCTCGGCTCCCATGTCGGTGAGCAGCCCGTAGGTGCTGAGGTCGCCCACAGAGGCAACTGCCACGCCCTCTTTGGCCATTGAACGGGGCAGGCCGCGGCCAAAGTTCACTCCGGTGAGCACGTTCTCGCCCTTGGGGTCCACATCTTGAATGACGCTGCCCAGCCAGCCGGTGAGGCCCAGTTCATTGGGTTCACAGGTGGCCCAGATGTCCATGGAACGGAAGTGAGAGAGGCTGCCGTTGGGGTAGCCAACTCCCAGAATGATGGCCAGATGGCCTTCATCCCAGTGTTTTTTCAGCGGGGCCAAGGCTGGGTGGAAACCCAGTTGGTCGTTGATGGGAATGATCTGATCTGCGGCAATGCCCAAAGAGGGGCGATAGTCTCGGTAGCGTGGGTTGTTGTACGGGATTATCGTGTTCAATCCGTCGTTTCCGCCGGACAGTGACATGACTGCTAATACCGGGTCTTTTACCGTTGATACCATCTCTAATCCTCCGCCTACAGCCATTGGGCTGTTTTAATCAGGGTTTAGTTTTTGATTCTTGATTGTATGGATCCCGTCAGGTTTATCCGAACTGGAATTCCGACGTGGTGGCAATCATTTGCAGGGTCTCACCGGCCCGTTTGGTGAACTCAGTCTGCTCGGCTTCCGTGCTGTGTTTCAGTGCGCCACCGGAGTCCAGATGCTGGGTGAGCTGGCTCTTGGTTTCTTGGGCCAAGTCCATGGGGCCAACAAGGTCGAGGCAGCCGCTTAAGAACTGCTCGGAGCTTGGCACGTCGCCGATGGCCATCAATCTCTCGATGATGGAACGCACGCCGGGCAGCTCAGTGTTGCCCAGCATGGATGATGCAAAGTTGATGCGGTCAATGAGGCTGCCGCTGTTGATCCACTCTCGGCCCATGTGCCAGCCTTCAACGGTGGGCGGGTTCATCAGGTCCAGGCCCATGTACTTGGGCTCCATGGCCACAAAGAACAGGCCCGGCTTGGGCTCAAGGTGATCACCGACCATGCGCATGGTGCCTATGACCACGTCTGCTGGGCTCTTGACCTTGGCAAAATGGACTGCCTCGTCCTTGAAGAAGTCCGAGTTCAACAGAACCTTCAGCATGGCTGTGATCTCGTACCCCGAGTCGAAGTACGCTTGCTCCAGGGCCTTGATGGCGTCCATGTTGCGGGGCGGGCTCAGTGTCCAAGAGGGCACCGGCGGCTCATCAGCCACAAAGAAGTCGTAGAGTTTCCGGGAGACGAACCTGGCAGTGGCCGGCTGCTTGCAGATGATGTCGACGATGTCGCCACCGTCCCAGTTGCCTGTCTCGCCCAAGAATGTCTTCTCGCCGTAATCATGGTCTGCCGGGTCGAAACGGAACTCGAAGGGTGTCCGACCGTAGGGGAATACCGGAATCGTCGGGGCCAGGTTCCAGCCGGTGAAGGCGCGGGCGCAGGCCTTGACGTCATCCTCAGTGTAGTTACTCTCGCCATCCATGCCGACGCCAACGGAGAACAACTCCAGAAGCTCCCGGCCGTAGTTTTCATTTACTGCCGTCTTGTGGCTCTCAATGTTGTCCAGGTAGTAAAGCATGGCCGGGTCTGTGGAGAGCATCATGAGCATTTCTTTGAAGTTGCCCATGCCCATGTCCCGGAACTTGTCGATCTGAATCGCCGTGGTCCGGGCGTTGTCCACTTTATTGTCACCAGCACAGAGAATAGTGTGCCAGAAGAGGGACATCTTCTCTTTCAACTGGTATTTGTTGTTAATCATGCGGTAGACCCACTCGGTCTGGCCGGTCTCGATGGCGGCCTTATCGAAGTAGGAAGGATAAGCCCGGTACATCAGGTCTTCGTCGATTCCCGGGTCATTACCAGGATTCAGAAGTTCTTCGACCACATTGTCGTAGCCCTGGGCCACCCTGGTCTCTATTTCATCGCGACTCGCCCCGTAACCGGCACGTCGCAGAAGGTGGGCCATCAAAGCGATTTTTTGGTCAGGCATTCAATCCTCCTTCTCTAGGGAATTTCATTCTATATAAAAGTTTTGGTAAATCTAACCGAACGGATTTGTGGAATGTGACGACATTTAATAATTTGGACTAAACGATGTCAACACTAAATGTCACAACAGCCAGGCTTGGCAACGGTACTCTAAAGAAATATTAACCGGATTATAACGATTTTCTAAATACGCTGGTGTAAGTTGACGGGAATTAGTTGCGAATAAGCAAACCTGGTTGGCAATGACGGCAATAGCTGGTGATGCGCTGGTTGGCGTTCAATTGGGTGATATTGCCGCCGCACTTGGGGCATGGTTGGCTGTCCTTGTTATGCACCATCAGGAAGTCGCGGACCTTTTTGTGGATGTCCTTGCCCATGCGGTCCCGTAGCGTCTCGGTGGCTTCTTCCAACACTTGGCGGCATTGCGCGTGTAGTGTTCCCAACTCTGCGGGTTTCAGCGCCCGGCATTTCTTGAAGGGTGAGATTTCTGCGGCAAAGAGAATTTCGTCCGAGTAGGCGTTGCCAATGCCCGAAATAAATGCTCCCCGAGTTAAAACACCCTTAACCTCGCCGCTGAACTTCTTGAGCCTGGTTTCAAACTCTTGCAGCGTGATTCCGGACAGAACGTCGGGGCCTCGTCCGGTGTATTGGGGAATTAATTCTTCCTGGGAGTCGCCGCCGTTTTCGCCGTTATCCTCTCCGTTATTTATGTAATAGACCTTGCCCATTTGGCGGTCATCGAGGTAGCGCAGGTGCATGCTGTCGGCCAGATTCAATACAACGCAGGTCTTTTTCCGGACTCGGACACTGTCGTCACAGTGTTGCAGCGCTTCGGTGAGCATGGGGTTGATGACCAGGCTGCGGCCCCCGGAGAGCCGCAGCGTGAGGAACTTGCCCCTCCGCTGGGCGTCTATAAAGGTGCGGCCGGGTAAATCAGCTGTAACGTCAGCCGCCAATGAGCGCACAACTGTGGGCCGCAAAACCTGGCAGGACTCCACCACCGCGTCCTTCAGTTCTGCGTTCAGGTAGTCTTTGGCAACTTCCAAGTCTGGCGCTTCTGGCATGACGCTAATATACAATATTAGCTAACTGGTGACGGGAAAAGTCATCGGAAGCAAATCTGGCTATGGAATAATAAGGGCATGTTGATCGGAGTGGTATCAGACACCCACGGCTTCTACGACCCCCGTGTGCCGCCGATGCTTGAGGGCGTGGAGCACATCCTTCATGCGGGCGACATTGGCACGGGCCAGATAATTGAACAGCTAGGCGAGATTGCCCCGGTGACCGCTGTGCGTGGCAACAACGATAAAGATGGGCCGGAGTCTGAATTCCCGGAAGTTCAGATGATTGATCTGGGCGGCTGCTGTATCTATCTGACGCACATCGTGAAAGTTCCTAAAGAGGGTGATGATGCTGGCCTAGACCTCTACCGGGAGCAAAAAGCCGACGCCGTCGTCTTTGGGCACAGCCATTATTCATTTCACGAACTGCGAGACGGGCTGACCTTTTTCAACCCCGGCGCAGCGGGCAAACGCCGTTTCAAAGTCGTGCCGTCCATCGGCCTGCTGGACTTGGAGCCGGGCCGAGTTGAAGGGCGGATATTGGTTCTGTGAGGCACTGCTGCCGCCGGGCGCTTATTCCACCGGCTAACTGGGAGAGCAATTCGATCTGGCCAACGTGCTCCCCTGTCACCCCGAGCGTAGCGAGGGGTCTCGTTGCTTTGGTCAAACCCGTTTTTGCCGTAAAACGAGATTATTCGTCGGCCTACAGCGCTCCTCAGAATGACAGGTCTGTGTCGGAGTAAGGAATTATTTGACCCGTCCCCTGAGGGTGACCATTGCCAATATGCCGGAATCGACGGTTAGCGCTCCGATTAGCCGTATCGCCGGCCTGAACCCGAATAAGTCGGCGAAGATACCGGCCAGCAGTGCCCCAATGATGAACCCGGAGTCCCGCCAGAACCGGTACAAACCCAGGAACGAGGCCCGGTCTTGGGCTGGCACTGCATCCCCCACAGCGGCCAACAAGATTGGGTAGACCAACGCGGTGCCCAACCCCAACAGGGCCATTGAGCCAAGCCAAATTCCGTAGCTATCGACGCTGGCCGTCAGCGAGATTGAGGCACCCTGCAAGACCATGCCAGCTACGATCAGTGGTTTTCTACCTACGATGTCGCTGACCCAGCCGGTGGCCAGTTGCAGGCCGCCCCAGACCAGCGGGTAGACCGCCACCAGGATCGCTATGCGGTCCAGGGCCAACCCTTGGGCGGCGAAATAGAGTGGAAATATACCCCAGGCCACGCCGTCGTTTAGGTTCTTCATCAGGCCCGCTTGGGTGATTCCAAATAGGTATGGCTTTCGCCAGGTGGCGTCCGCAAAATTGGACTTGAAAGTGGTTGTGGCGGGCGGCGTTTGGGAAGCGCTGACTAACCCGGCGGTCTCCAATGCCGAATGCGCGGCAGTATCTCTCACGAATAGGATGCTGAACGCCAAGCCTGTAGTAGCGATTGCAATTCCCAGGAAGAATGGCTCGGGTCTGAGCCCGTAGTTATCGGCGATAATCCCCGTCACCAAGGCCATCACCGCGAGGGACATATAACCGGCTGACTCGTTGAATCCCAAGATCAGCCCGCGCCATCTGGAACCGGCTAAGTCCATCTTCATATTGACGGTCATGGACCAACAGAGTCCCTGGTTTACGCCCAAAAGTAAGTTGGTACCAATGATCCAGCTCCAACTGGGCGCCCAGATGAGTAGCAGTGGAACGGGTATGCCGATGATCCAGCCGGCGATGAGTATGCGGCGGCGGATGAACCGCTTGGTGAGGCTGCCGACCACGAGGTTTTACCCCGCTATGGCCAGCCCGAAGGTGGCGATGAAGGAAACGACAGCGGTTTTGGAGGTGACGCTGAACTCTGATTCTGCCAGCCCCGGCAGGATGGTGCGTTCCATACCAATCATCCTGCCAACAAACATGTTGGTGGCAACGAGCAGGGCAATCCGGCGCCAGTTGTCTGAAAAACCTAGGCTGACATGCGGGCTTTTCGAGCTTAACCCCGGAAAATGTTTCGTGATGTTCATGCGCTTTTGATATTAATCGTCTGTAAAGGGCTGAATCACGTAAACGAATGAAACTAGAATAACGGGGGTTTGCCAACGCTATAAAGAGTCCAAAGACCTCCCAGTATAGGCCGAGTGGCCACTGAGCCAAACTGGGGGCAATCAGAAAGTGCCGACGCTTTTTTCAGGCGAAACCGATGAATCGCTGGTGTCTACCAATGTCCATTTGGGCTCAGTACTTGTCCTTCAGGTTGGCGTCGAACCGGATGGCTTGTGCGCCCAACTGAGGCCAAGCGGCAGGAGCAGCCGCCTTTTCCAATCGTTCTGCCAAGGGTAGTTCTGCATCCCAGTTGTAGCCGATGAACCGTTGGCCGTTGATGTCGTTGGACTCATCGGAAGCGAGCCACACAACTGGGGCCATCATCACATCGGGTTTAATCATGTTCTCGCGGGCGTAGTCGGTGTCATCGGGAATCAGGTCGGTACTGGCCATGCCGCCGGGCACCAGGACGTTGACGGTGACACCGGTTCCCTCCAACTCCCGGGAGGCCATGGCAACCAATGCTTCGTGGGCTGCCTTGGAGGGGCCATAGGGAGCTGCCCCGGCGCGGTACATGGTGTTCATACTGGTGGTGACGCCGATGATCCGGCCCCAGCCTTGGGCCAGCATGTGGGGCACAACGGTACGGGTCATGTAGAAGGGTCCGTTGCTATTCACCGCAACAACCCGATCCCACTCCGCAGCGGAAATCTCCCAGAAATTATTCGAAGCCTCACCGCCCAGGAGCATTTTGGGGGGAGCGACCCCGGCGTTGTTCACCAAGATGTGCAGTCCGCCCAATTCTTCAATCGTTCGTTCTATGGAGCGTTCTGCTTCATCGATGGACGTGACATCCACAACCTGGGTCATGACACAGTCATCGCCGCCAATCTCCCGCATGTAATTGGAAGTCTCATCCAGCCATTGCTGGTTGATGTCCATCATGGAAACTTTAGCTCCAGCCATAACCAGAGCCTCGGTCATGGCCCGCCCCAACCCACGGGGACTGGCCGCCCCAGTAACAATGGCAATCTTCCCTTCAAGTACTTTTCGCTGCAAAACAATCTCCAAAATTTCCATTTCAAAATAAACAATGCCCGGTCCCGCGCGCCAGCGTTCCCGCCCTGCGGCTGAGCAGTTATTGGGCTAGGAAGCCGCCGTCTATTACTAATTCGCTGCCCGTGACGAACGACGATTCGTCTGACGCTAGGTACAGCACACCAAAAGCAATATCGTCGGGAACACCAGCCCGACCCAAGGGAATACGGGCAAGGGACTCAGTGACGGCCTGGGCGTCTCCCTTGCGGAAAGAAGTCATTGGTGTATCGATTGGGCCTGGGTGGATCGAGTTCGCCCGGATGCCCTCTGCTGCGTATTGGATGGCCGTGGACTTGGTGAAAATCCGGACAGCGCCCTTGGATGCGTTATACACGCCTGAGACGTAGGACTGGCCCGCGATGCCAGAGATGGAAGATATATTCACGATGGAACCGCCGCCAACTTTTCGCATTTCCGGGATGGCGGCTTTGGTGCCCAAAAACACGCCCTTGGCGTTGATATTCATCACTCGGTCCCATTCGTCCACCGTAATGTCTTCGATGCCAGCAAGGGACAACACCCCGGCATTGTTGACCAGAATGTCCAGTTTGCCGAACCTGCTTACGGTATCGGCGATGGCCGACGTCCAGCTTTCTTCGCTGCTGACATCCAGGTGGATAAAGAGACACTCGCCACCCAGGTCATTGATGGCGGCCTCGGTCTGGCGTCCAGCGTCGTCCAGCACGTCTCCAATGACAACCTTGGCCCCCTCTTTGGCAAAGAGCATAGCTTCGGCTGCGCCCATTCCGCGTGCTCCGCCGCTCAAAAAGGCGACTTTATTCTCCAGACGCATAGCGACCCCCTGATCGTGCCAAAAATTAGTAGTGATTCTAATGCAGGTGACAACCGTGATGGCACCTGAGGAGTCTGCCGCCGTGTTCTAGGGGCTGCCGGCAGAACGGCCTCCGTCCACCATGTAAACCCCGCCAGTGCAAAAGCTGCTGTCGTCGCTGGCCAAGAACAGCATCATATTAGCCACTTCCTCAGGGTATCCGTAACGCCGCAATGGAATCCGGGAGGCTGTGGCCTGTTTGGTCCGCTCCACTGTGACCTCAGAGTTGTCGGAGGCCGCCACGCGCATTTGTTCCAATGACCGCATCATCCTAGTCTCGATGGGCGCCGGATTCACGGTATTGACGCGGATACCTATGGGCGCGCATTCCAAGGCCGCAGACCGCATCATGCCAATGACCGCATGCTTGCTGGTGACGTAAGGAGATATGCCTGCGCTGCCTCCGATGCCAGCCGTGGACGACGTTATCACGATGCTGCCGCCGCCCCGTTCGGTCATCACAGGGATGACGAACTTTAGGCCCAGCCAAACCCCGCGTACATTGACGGCCATCACCTGGTCAAAGACATCAATGGGACAGTCTGGAATGGAAGAAATTGAACCTTCGATTCCTGCGTTGGCCAGAAAAATGTCGATGCCGCCCCAACGTTCTACAGCGGCAGCCACGTAGCCCTGAACTTGTTCCTGCTGGGTGACATCTGCCACTACGTAGCTGGCAACATCGTCGCCCAGGGAACTCACAACAGACTTGAGAGCGTCTTCGTCTCGGTCTACCAAAACAACGCGTGCGCCTTCAGCGGTGAATAACTTGGCCGCTGCCTGGCCTATCCCCCCAGCCCCGCCGGTGATCAGTGCAATCTTATCTGATAGTCGTGTCATTTTTTGCATCCGCCCTATTTCGGTTGGTTACCTATTCTGATTGGTTAATGGTATGTGTCCGCGGCGTCATTATGCCAGAACAGAGAACGCAATTAGCCTGTTTGAAAAATTAAGGCAGTCAGAAAATGCGTGGACTTGGGAGGAGGAACAGGACAAGCTGAAGAGGGAGAACCAGGGTAGAAGAGGGAAAAAGAAACACCACTGTGTGGCTGGTCGGGGTGGGGAGACTCGAACTCCCGATCTCCTGCTCCCAAAGCAGGCGCCCTACCGCTGGGCTACACCCCGATTGCAGATGCAATCTTATCATGCGTGGACGCGCGTGAAAGGTCAAATTTGCGAAATTGTTGGATCTACCGAAGAATTAGTCGTCTACCGAAGTATTTCGAAGTAGGTGCCGGCCCCTCTCTGGACTGAACTATACGTTCATTACGCCAAACGCCGTGAGCAGGCCGAGACCGGAGATAAATGCGCCGGCAGACAGGGGTGCCAGAAACTGCCAACAGAGAACAGCAATCTTGTCGCCACCGCTCGGGTTCGGCGAGACCACTCTGGCGAAAACGTTCAAGAGGATGAAGGTTCCCAATAAAATCCAGGCTTCTTTCAACAAGATAGTAGATTCAAAACCGCCGGCCCTGCTTAGGAACGCAACGGAGAATCCTAGCACCATACAGCTGATGGTCAGTATTGAATCGTTCAGTTGCTGTGCTGAGGCGAAATTTATCCTGTTCTCTTGCTGCATGCCGGCTCCTTCCAAGTAATCAGTACACCAAACAATCGTATTGGACTATTTGGCTACGTTCTAACGGCGGGTTAACCGTTAATATTTGGCAACGAAAAAACCCTTGGCCGTTTTGGCCAAGGGTTTTCTTATTTTCACTTCTAGTTGCTATCGACCACAAGGTTGATCTTCTGCCGGTTGAATCAACTTAGGGGGTTGCCTGACGGGTCTTTCCTGACAGGTCTTCAACGAGAATCTGCTGCCCGCCGACGCCGCTCAAGATTTCGTTGCGAACCCTCTTAATAGACGGGAAAAACTGGCAGCCAACTACTCGGGAATTATTATGCAGAAATCATATGGGGAAAACGGTGCTGGAAAAAAGAGAAGAAGGTGGTGCCCCCGGAGAGGGTCGAACTCTCGTCTCCGGCTCCGGAGGCCGGCACTCTATCCACTGAGCTACAGGGGCATTACTGGCATCCAGAATATCACGCTTGCTAGAGACCCAACAAGCAGGCACGGAGTACCCTCCCGATGGACAAACCCCAGCGCCGAACACTAGACTATGGTCACTTTTCAGAAGAGGTACAACCATGCCCGTTTTTACGCCCGAATACCTACACAAAGTTGCCTACCACATCTACCGCGCCAAGGGCACTCCGGATGATGAAGCGGAGATTGTCGCCAGGCACCTGATTAAAGCTAACCTGTCCGGTCACGATTCCCACGGAATAATCCAGACGCCAACTTACTGTGATCGCATCGACGCCGGACACATCGTCCCCGGTGCTGCCTTTGACATCGTTAAAGAAGCCCCGTGCACCGCCGTGATTGACGGCAACTGGGGTTTTGGCTTCGTCCAGACTGAAAAAGCCACCAAACTGGCCATCGAAAAGGCGAAGACCAACGGCGTGGCCGCCATCACCGTTTACCACCAGAGTCACATCGGACGGCTGGGTGACTACCCCACCATGATGGCCGGCGAAGACATGATTGGCCTGATCACTGCCGACTCGGGCGCTGCTCCCAAGCACGTCGCCCCATTTGGCGGTATCGCCCGGAAGCTGGGCACCAACCCCATGAGCATCGGCATGCCCAGTAACCTAGACGGCCCAGTCCTGATGGACATGGCCTCCAGCACCGTGGCCTTGGGCAAGATCGCCCTGGCTCGTAACCGTAAAGACGATATTCCATTGGGCTGGATCGTGGACAAGGATGGCAATCCAACCACCAACCCCAACGACTACTATTCCGGCGGGGCTATCCTGCCCGTGGGCGTTGACCAAGGACACAAGGGCTACGCTCTGTCGTTCATGGTGGAAGTGTTCTCCGGCCTGCTGACCGGCCTGGGTTATGGCATCGACCCTGAAGGCCGCCACAATGACGGCGTGTTCATCGCCGCCTTCAACCTGGCCCACTTTAGGGACGTGGACGAGTTCAAGAAAGACATGGACGGATTCGTGGAGTACATCAAGGATTCGCCGCCCGCCGCCGGATTTGATGAAGTTCTCTACCCTGGTGAGATCGAATGGAATCGTGAACAGGCTCGCCGCAAAGACGGCATCTTTGTTGAGGACGAGACATGGTCGCAACTCACCGACCTGATGAAGTCTCTGAACGTGGAAGGGGAAGTGGGCCAGCCCTAACCCACGCTCATAACTTAATACTTTAGGTAAAAACTATAGGGGCCGGACGTCGTAAATGAGAGGTCAAGATATCAGGGAAACCTATCTAGAGGCTAGTGAATACTTTGCCAGTGTCGTAGACCAAGTGGACATTGACGGCTGGGAGGCCCTAGCCCTGGGAGAGTGGTGTGTCCGAGACCTGGTCGGACACACCTATCGCTCCTTCACCACCGTGCTCAGTTACTCGGAAAAACCGGCGGACAAGATCGAGATAAAAAGGCCGGTGGACTACTTCATCCGGGCCTTGGAGACCATCGCCGACCCCAAGATGGTTGCCGAACGGGGCCGGGCCGCCGGGCTGGAAATCATCGACGACCCAAAGATGATGGTCCGCGGCTTCCAGATGTACGTCAAAAATAAACTTGCCGAGTTGGCCGACGACCACATCATGAACACCCCAGTGGGTGGTATGCGTCTCATTGACTATCTGCCAACCCGCACCTTTGAACTGGTCATCCACACCATGGACTTGGCCAAGGCTCTCAGCCTTGACGCCAAACCGCCGGAAAGCGCCATGGCCGCGACGATCCAGTTACTGGGAGAGATTGCCTTGCACCGGGGCACGGCTCCAGCGCTGGTCCTCGCCGCCACCGGACGCGGCAGCCTGCCTGAAGGCTTCTCGGTACTGGGATATGGGAGCGGTGCGCAACTAGACAGGTTTTAGATACTGGGTTAGAGCGCCGCCCGCAGCTTCTGCAACGCTGGTATCTGCCTTATCTTGGCCTCTGAAAGGTCTTCCCAGTAGATGCCCGTAGGCCTGGGCATCGTTGGGTGGCATTCAATCATTTCTTCCGGCGTGGCAATGTAATCCAGGCAGACGTCGTGGTGAGTCCAGGGCAATTCTTGTTCCAACACTTGCAGGGAATGGACGGTGCCGATCACCGGTGTTTCCGGCAGTACCACGCCCGCAGCCACTGCCAACCCATACTCTAAGTCGGCAAACCCACCACCCTTGCCAATCCTGACGCCCATGCGGTTAACGGCCACCGAGCCAGAGATCACCAGGTCAACTGGCTTCATATCTGCCATGTCCACCAACCGTCCGTGTTTAAACGCACCAGAAATAGTTGACGCTTCCGCTGGTGAACCGAGCATGACGACTGGGTCCAACTCCACAAAGCACCGCTCTTGTTTCAGCCTGGGCACGGCCATATAAACCGTCTTACCCTGCTCCAAAGCCCTCTGGCGCAGTGGCCCCTGGGGCTTGTCCGGGTTGCCCTTGATCACCCGAGCATTCTGCCAAACTTCCAACTCAAAAATGCGGAGGGCAGCCTCGTCCGCTCCCCGGAAAAAGGGGATACGGTCGTGCACTTTCTTGGTATGGGCGGCCCCGGCCTGCTCAATAGCCGACCAGACCGATTCTCGGATTTCGTCTTTGGTCATTAGTTCATGCCTTCCGCGAGTCTCTGTAACGAGACTGAAACTGGGCTTGGCTAATTGCGGAACAAAGCCTAACATATGCCTAACATATGATTGTCGTATGACGATGGCAACGGTGCCATTCACGCCCACATCGTTGCCCGCTGATAGGCCATATGCTATAATTCTGGGCAACGTAAAAGAAGAGAAGAGAGAGAAGCGAATACACACCTGATGCTAGACGGAGAAACAAAAACACGGATAATTAAGGAATACCAAGTCAACGACAAGGACACCGGCTCCGCTGAAGTCCAAGTTGCCGTGCTCACAGAAAATATAAAATCCCTGACCGAACACCTGCGGGAACACAAGAAGGACGTCCATTCAAGGCGCGGGCTTCTTGGAATGGTTTCCCAGAGGCGTAGACTCCTCAAATACCTCAATGCGGAAGACGTAACCCGCTACCAATCACTTATCGCCAGGTTAGGCCTGCGCCGATAAGCGCCCCTTACAAACAACACCCTATGAGGGTGTTGTTTGTTGTCTAGCTCTCACCCCATCTATCGATTGCGCACGTTATTTATTGCGAGGTTGCCCTAGGCATATTATGGCTACACAAATAGCTATTCCCACGTCGGTTTCAAGCCAGATCGACGGCAAAACTCTTACCATTGAAACTGGTAAATTGGCTAATCAGGCGCACGGTAGTGTGACTATCACTTTAGGCGAGACAATTGTCCTCGTCACGGCAGTGATGTCCAGCAGGCCCCGAGCCGAGGACATCGACTTCCTACCACTGACAGTCGACTACGAAGAGCGTCTTTATTCCGTTGGCAAAATACCCGGCAGTTTCTTCCGCCGGGAAGGCCGCCCCGGACAGGACGGTATCCTGGCTTCCAGGTTGACCGACCGGTCCATCCGACCTTTGTTCCCCAAAGGCCTGCACAACGACGTTCAGATTACACTGACAGTACTTTCCTCTGATCAGGAAAACCCACCGGAGATACTGGGCATGATCGGCGCATCAGCCGCCTTGTCCATATCCCAGATTCCCTTCAACGGCCCAGTCGCTTCCTGCCGTATCGCCTACCTGGATGGTCAGTACATCATCCACCCAACCTACGAGCAGAGCAGCAACGGCACCTTGAGCATGGTGGTTAGCAGCTCCCGCGATGCCATCTTCATGGTGGAAGCGGGCGCCAACGAGGTTTCCGAGGAAGTCATCCTGGAAGCCATCTCCAAGGCTCAACAAGCCAACTCCGCTACCATTGACATGATTGAAGATTTGACTGGCAAGGTTGGCAAACCCAAGTCCACTTTCGAGTATGACTCCGCCGCTGCCGATGCAGTGATTGCCAAAGTCAAAGAGGTTGTTGGCTCCCGTTGGGACGACCTTCTCAGCGGCAATCCCGGCATGTACGAGATGGACGACGGCGAGAAAGAGATTTCCGCCCTGGTCACGGAAACCCTGAAAGATGAATATTCCAAAATGGCCATCGCCGACGGTTTCAAAGCCGTCTTCCGCGAGGCCGTTCGGGGTCGTATCCTGTCACAGCACGTTCGTTCCGACGGACGGGCGTTGGACCAGGTTCGCCCCATCACTTGCGACACGGGGATTCTGCCCCGCACCCACGGCACAGGACTATTCACCAGGGGCGAGACCCAGGTGCTGTCCATTGTGACAGTGGGTTCCCTGGCCTTGAAGCAGACCCTGGACACCGTTGGGCCAGACAACACTAAACGGTTCATGCACCACTACAACTTCCCTTCGTACTCCACTGGCGAAGCCCGCAGGGCAATGTCACCGGGACGAAGAGAAATTGGACACGGCGCATTGGCCGAACGGGCGATTCTGCCCGTGCTCCCTTCAGAAGACG
>JAPKDE010000235.1 GCA_028822675.1 Dehalococcoidia bacterium
GCGCCGCTATGTGGGTCATGGATATCACTGCGCCCTTGCTGGCGGCGTAGGCGACGTTTGACGTTCCGGCATAGCCTTTACCGGCGATGCTGGCAATGTTGATGATCCGGCCTCCCTCCCCCTGGTCAATGAGCACTCTGGCCGCCCGTTGCATGCAGAAAAACACACCCTTGGCGTTCACCCGGTGGATCAGGTCCCAGTCCTCTTCCTGAACGTCCATGATGTCCAGGTACTTGGTAATTCCGGCGTTGTTCACGACAACATCCAGTTGGCCAAAGGCGTCCTTGGCCTGTTGGAACATACGGTCAATGTCCTGCACGTTCCCCATGTCAGCGGGCAGCACAATGCTCTCTCGTCCCATTTGTTTTACGGCCACCGCCGTATCCTCCGCAGTGGAGGCGTCAATATCTGACACCGCAATATTGGCGCCTTCTTCGGCCAGTTGTAGCGAGATAGCACGGCCCATGCCCCGGCCTGCGCCGGTGACGAGGGCGAATTTACCTTCTAGTTGCATAGTTTTCCTCTGGTTTCCTGAAGCAAAGTGAATGATTGGTGCGAGTGTAGCCGCGCCCAATAAAAGCTGTCAACGCAGGTTTTCAATGGCTTTCAATTAAAGGCTGTTGAAAGGTGCTATCAATGGACTGGAATTCGTTGACAGCCCATCCGGCCAAGATTACACTCGCGGCAGTTTGGAACCAGGCTCCAATACGAGTGGGAGGCGAGACATGGCAGAACAAAGAGTAGACACGATTGTACGGGGTGGCAAGGTTGTTACCTCGTCGCAGGTATTTGAAGCTGCCGTGGCGATTAAGGGCGAGAAAATCGCGGCCGTTGGACCGGAGCATCTGATGCCAAAGGCCGACCGTTACATCGACGCCGAGGGCAAGTTTGTCCTACCCGGCCTGATTGACTCCCACGTGCACCTTGATGGGCACGACGACTATGCACTTGGCGCGCTGGCCGCAGCCCACGCCGGGCTGACAACCCTCGTTCCCTTTGGCAATTACGCGCTGGAAGGCGACGAAACATTGGAGCAGGCCGTCCGCCGGACTCAAGAAGAAGTCACGGCATCGGCGGTGGTTGATTTTGGATTCCACTTTATCCTGCAGAACCGGCCTAGCATCCTGAAAACCTTGCCCCAGGCAATGGAACTTGGCGTGAAATCGTTCAAGATGTTCATGACCTACAAGAAACGGCCCGGCCGGATGTGCGATGACGACTACATCTGCGAGGCCATGGATATGGTGGCCAAGGGCGGCGGTGTGCTGCAACTCCACTGCGAGAGCGGTAACATCATCGAGTATCTGGAAAACAAGCTGATAGCAGACGGACATACCCACCCAGAGGACTTCCCAACTGCCTGCCCTGATTGGGCCGAGGAAGAAGCGATCAACCGGGCCATCAAGATGGGTGCCGCCACTGGCTGCCCCACTTACGTGGTGCACCTGAGCACTCAACTGGGTCTGGAGCGGATCAAGCAGGCCCAGGCTCAAGGCCAGAAAATTTGGACTGAGACCTGCCCCCAGTATCTGCTTTTGTCAGATGCTGAGATGGCCAAGTTCGGGCCGATGGCCAAGATCGGACCACCACTGCGACCCGAAGACGGCCCCGACCAAGACGCCCTGTGGGACGGACTAAGACAGGGTCAAATCTCGCTGGTGGGTAGTGACCACTCACCCCATCCCGAGGAACTGAAGAAGCCGGGCTGGGACAATATATTTGTCACTCCGGACGGCGCTTCTGTGCCATTTGGTTCCCCCGGAATCGAGACCGTGGCCCCGCTGATGTATAGCGAGGGTGTAGTCAAGCGCGGCTTCCCCATTTGGTGGCTGGCCAGAGTTATGTCGGAGAACCCGGCGCGCATCTTTGGCCTCTATCCCAGAAAGGGAATCATTCAGGCCGGTTCCGACGCCGACCTGCTGATTCTGGACCCCGGCGTTGACCGCGTTGTCTCGGCTGCGGACCACCTCAGCACGGCTGGATACAGCCTGTTTGAAGGCTGGAGGGTGAGCGGCCGGCCGTGGATGACCCTGCTCCGGGGACAAGTGCTGCTAAACGACGGAAAACTAGAGCAGAAACCCGGCTACGGCAAATTCCTAACCAGCGAAAGCCCCATCACGCCCCTAGGCGGCCCCGTAGATTAGCCATAACGGCGGTTGGGTTTGGGAATCGTGGTACGTACCACATCCGCAGGTCAGAGAATTGCATTGCGCGCCACCAAACCTGTAGGGGTGGGTTTCTAACCCACCCTGTCTGTGCGCAAACATCGTTGGAGAACCAGAGGATTCGCGGCGTGGCGTGGCGTGTTTTCCTGGGTGCAACGTGTTGAAGGCAACCAGCGCGGGTTAAAAACCCGCCCCTACGTGTGCTAGGTAGAGATGCGTAGTAGGCACCAAACCAAGGTATCCAATGTGGCCAATACGACAATGACTGACAATAAAAAAGGGACGCAGCGTTTTTGCTGCATCCCTTTTTTGTTTCTTTGGCGTGGCTGTTAGGCTACCGGCGCTCCTTGGAACTCGGGCATCACCTCTTTGGCGAATAGCTCGATGGAACGAATGACCTTCTCGTGAGGCAATCCGGGGAACCCAAAGTTGCCGAACACGTGGTTAATACCGGCTGCTTGGGTTGCCTTGAGGCGCTCAATAACCACTTCTGGTGTTCCCACCAGCGGCGGCAGCCCAGCGTGGCCCGGATCATCGCGGCGTTCTCGGTCAGCCTGGCGGTTGGCCCAGTGCTCGTAGCCGGGAGGAATGTTACCGTTCTTGTCCATCGGCGCACCGACGGCCCCGTTGTTGCCCTCGGAACGCAGGATGCGAGAGGAGAAATCCTGCAGTTCTGCAGCGTCTCGCTCTGCCTCTTCCTGGGTGGGTGCAACATAGATGCCCTTGGACATGGGCGGGTCCAGATGCTTGTGGGGGTTGCCGTACTCTTCCATCTTTTCGCGCCAGGCTTTGATTACCTGGGGAGCCTGACCCAGGATGTCGGTGGGTCCACCGGCAATTACCTGGATGTTGTTCTTGGCCGCAAAGTCGATGCTGGCCGGGGAAGTGCTCACCGCCTGGAACAGCGGTGGGATGGGCGACTGCAAAGGCTTGGGTAGAACCCAGAGGTTCTCAACGTCAGTGAACTTGCCTTTGTAGGTTAGGGTCTCTTCAGTCCAGGCCTTCTTCATGACATCGACGGCCTCGTAGAACCGTTCGCGGCTGGTGTTGATGTCAATGCCTAGGCCGTCAAACTCCTGGCGTTGGTAGCCGGAGCCGATACCCAGGTTGAGGCGTCCACCGCTGATGACATCAAGCATGGCAGCTTCTTCAGCAATCAGGATGGGGTTGTGCAGCGGCAGCACGATTACGGCGGTGCCGATGCGGATGTTCTTGGTTCGGCCGGCTACCATGCCGGCGAATGACCAGATGCCAGACAACAGTCCGTGGCGAGAGAAACGGTGTTCTCCAAGCCAGACTTCGTCGATGCCAAATCGGTCGGCCAGTTCAATCTGTTCCATGCTCTCGTCAAGAGACTGTTGTTGTCCCTTGCTCTCGTGCCATGGAACGATGGTGAAGATTCCAAACTTCATCGGTGGATCTCCTTCTCATACGTGAGGTCGTATTGGGTTAGACCGAACGAATCTTCCACAGCAATATTAAGGGAAGCGCTCAGGTCGTTGGCCCAAGGATACACCGGCACAGGCACGGGGACAAGAAACCAGATGGGGAGCAGATAGCTAGCTAGCTGTTACCTCGGCATCTCCGCGCACTGGGACATTGGCGTCGGAGGACCATCCCAGCAGTCCAACGGTGAAGTGGAAGACGGCGTAAGTTTCCAGCCCAAAGGGTAGATAGCCGGCGTAGCCAAGCAGCGGCATCTCAAAAATTCGGGCAAAATCCAAATATCCAATGCTGTATTCCCAGGCAACCGAAGCGTCTCGGTTCCACATCTCCCAGAAGAACCCGCACACCAATGCACCCAGGGCAAAGGCGATGATGACCCGGTAGTCGCCTCGGCCTACTTGAGAGATGATGCTGGGCCTGCCAGCCAGGTGATTAAGGGGGTCAAAGATGAAGA
>JAPKDE010000236.1 GCA_028822675.1 Dehalococcoidia bacterium
TTTGAATAATCTTGGCGTCCGCGGGGATGAACCGGTTGTCGTAGAAAGTGGTGGACTGGCTGAGCCGGGTGCCCACGGCCAAGATAGTGTCGGACTGGCGAACTGCTTCAATGGCTTCCAACGAGCCCAACCGGCCAAGGTGGCCCAGGTAGTTGGGGTGGTCATTGGGCACAGCGTCGGCCCTTCCATATGACGTGACAATCGCCGCGCCGGTCAGTTCCGCCATACGGCAGACCTCATCGGCGGCTTCGCTCCATTGAACGCCGCCACCGGCCACGATGACCGGACGCTGGGCTGCCGTCAACACTGCCGCAGCCTTGTCTATCAGGTCCCGGTCGCCCCGTGATCGGGTCTGTCCCGGGCGATAGGCCTCTGGCGCCATCAGGTCTAATTCTATCTCCGCGCCGGGTAGCAGGTCGCGAGGGATATCAATCATCACCGGGCCCATCTTGCCGGAAGTAGCGACCCTGAAGGCATGTCGCAGAGCCTCGGGCAATACTTCAATTTTATTGATGGCAAAAGCTGCCTTGGTGATTGGCTTGAACAAGGCTACCTGGTCAAACTCCTGGGTGGATGCCCGGTTTTGGTGGCTTCTGGACGCGGAAGGGGCCAGAACCACCACTGGCGAATGGGCAACGAATGCGGAGCCGATGCCGTAGGTCAGGTTCAAGACTCCGGGGCCGTTGGTCACCAAGCAGACGCTGGGTTTGCCGGAGATGCGGCTGTAGCCGTCGGCCATCAGCGCCGCGCCTTGTTCGTGGCGGACACCGATGAATTTAACGTCGTCCCGATCAAAGAGCGGGTCCAAGATATCTAGGAAAGACGAGCCCACAATGCCGAAGATGTGGGAGACACCCTCCTGTTTCAGCATTTCAATAACGGCTACGCCTGCATTCATCTTCACCAAATCGAATACCTCCTCATGTACAGCGGGGCCACGGTTGTCGATTGATCATTTGCCTTCGACCAACGGTGGTTTTCATATTGTTGTAAATCCACGCTTGGACTTCACGCCTGAACTTCACGCCTGAATTACGAGGGAAGTTTATCATAAGCACGGGCGTTATCAGCCCAAATTGACTGGCCGTCACCCTAACCGTAAAATCTGAGGGTAACCATCGTAGATTTACTGTAGGTTTACTGGAGATTTATCGTGGAATTATCATGGAATTACCGTGGAATTAATCGGGAACGAACAAATTACTAAAACCTTTCCCATTGCTAGGGAAGACTAATTTTCGGGAGGAATCATGGAATACGAACACGTTTCAGTTGAGAATGAAGATGGTGTAGCGATAATCACCCTGAATCGCCCTGAGGTTTTGAACGCAATGAACCACGTTCTAAACACTAACTTGCGCGACGCGATGGTGGCCGCCAACGCTGACGATGACATTGGCTGTATCGTGATCACAGGCACCGGCGAAAAAGCCTTCTCTGCCGGTGGTGACATTCACGAACAACGGGAAGATGCCCAGAACCGCACCGAAGAAGAACGCGACGCTCGAGGAGCGGAGCACGCCCGCTGGATATACGAGCTGTCTGCGTCTCCCAAACCGGTTGTCGGCATGATGAACGGTCTGGCCTACGGTGGCGGCGCGGTCTTGGCGTCCTGCCTCGATATTCGGGTTGGCTGTGAAAACACCAAGTTCCGTTTTTTGGCCGCAGCTTATGGCCGAATCAACTGCACCTGGACATTGCCCAACCAAGTGGGTTGGCCCAAAGCCAAAGAATTACTTTTCACCGCCAGAATCGTGGAGGCTGAAGAGGCATTGCAGATTGGCCTGCTGAACCACTTGGTGCCCACCGGCGAGCTACGAGCCAAGACCATGGAGATCGCAAAACAGATTGCCGGCAACCACCGCAGTTCAGTCCAGGCGATCAAAGGGCTATTGCTCAAGGACATGACCGCCGATATGGAAGGCATGTTTGTAAACGAGAAGGACTACACCACCAACGTGGCCAAAGGCTTTGGCGTAGAAGAAGCCTTCCCTGAGTTCCTATCCAGAAAAGGCCGCTAACAGGCGCCTATCCATAAAAAGTCCCCTCCCCCGCCTGCGGGGGAGGGCTAGGTCCGACGCCGTCATGACTCTCGACGAAGTCGGAAGTAGGGGCTAACCATCTCCGCAGTCCGTCCCGTTTCCCGCAACCCAATTTCAACCACAAGAGGCAACTTTGATTCCCTGGATACTCTTAGGCACAGCAGCAACATCAAAAAACGGGGCTGAGCTCCGTTTGTACCAACGCGACAATGAGTTCTCGATCAAGGCCGACGGCCAAGAACTCATGAACAGCCAGGTGCACGGGTCGGAAGACGTCCTGGCCAAACTCGCCTGTGAGAAGATTGCGAATCACCCTGAGGTACGAGTCCTGGTTGGGGGCCTGGGTCTTGGCTATACGCTGAGAGCCGCGCTCAACGAACTCCAGCCCGGAGCGAGTGTGGTGGTTGCGGAGATCGTCCCTGAAGTGCTGGAGTGGAACCAGAAGTTTCTAGGCCACCTGGCCGACCATCCCCTTGATGATGACCGGGTCACCGTTGAGTTGACGGACGTAGCGAAGATGATTAAGTCCGGCCAGGGCGACTACAACGCCATAATGCTGGACGTTGATAACGGGCCACAGGCGATGTTCCAAGAGGGCAACGATTGGATCTACACCAACCGTGGTCTGGAATCGACCTTTGATGCGCTAAGACCCAAAGGCGTGCTGTCCATCTGGTCCACCGATCCCGACCCAGCCTTCACCAGAAGACTAATGAGAACCGGGTTTAAAGTTCAAGAGGTCAAAGCCCGTGCCCGCAGCGGCCGCAAAGGCGGCGGCCACTATTATGTGTGGGTCGCCACGCGAGATTAGCTGTTAAGCGGTCTCACTAATACCTAGGTCGACACAGGTAGTTAGCCGTTAAGCGTGCCCTTGGTGCTGGGGATTGCAGATGGCGCGCGGGGGTCCGGCTCCAGCGCATCACGCAGCGCTCTGGCCATGGCCTTGCACAGGGCTTCAGCTTTGTGGTGTGGGCTGACTCCGGCCATGATCTGGGCGTGCAGGTTGATCTTCGCTTCCAGGGCAAAGGACTCAAAGAAGTGCTTTACTAGGGAGCCGGGCAGCGTTTCCACCATTATTTCGTCCAGTGTCGTGTCAATCACGGCGTAACCACGGCCACTGCAGTCTAGTGCTACCATCGCCAATGTTTCGTCCAAAGGCACAATTGCGTGACCCATGCGGCGGATGCCCCTGGCGTCGCCCAGAGCCTCGCCAAACGCCCTACCAAGAGTGATGGCTACATCTTCCACCAAGTGGTGCCAGCCAACGTGTACGTCGCCCTTGGCCTTCAGGTTTATGTCAATCAGACCGTGGCGGGAAATCTGGCTGACCATGTGGTCCAAGAACCCGTTGCCGGTGTCCACTTCATAGACGCCGGTGCCGTCCAGGTTGATGGTCAACTGGATATCAGTTTCTCCGGTCTTGCGATCAATGGTCGCGGTTCGCTCGGTTGCCGAATTTTCAGGCGGCATCACTTTCTCCTCACTTTCTCCTCACAATTCTGGCACACGATTTAGCCACGTAATCTAGGCACACAATTCCGTGAATGCATCAACTACCGCGTCGGTCTCATGAGGGAGACCAATGCTGGTCCTGATGAAATTTTTGAGTCTTCCGCTACTCCAGTAGCGCAGGAATATACCCCGGCTGCATAGGCCGTCGAATATCTCTTGGCCCCGACCGTCCGGTACCTCACAAAGGATGAAGTTGGCGCGTGACGGCCACGGCGTCAGGTTGGGTACCTGTTTCAGTTTTTCCATCATCCGGTCGCGTTCGGACACTATCTGGGTCACCCGAACTAACAGACCAGGCGTGTCTTCCAGAGACGTGGTCAAAGCCACTTCCGCCGCCAGGTTTACGTTGTAGGGCGGCTTCATGGCCATCATGGTGGCGGCCAAGCTTGGGTCCATTGCGCCGACGCCGATGCGCAGACCGGCTAGACCGGCCCACTTGCTGAAAGTTCGCAGCACCACCAGGTTCTGGTACTC
>JAPKDE010000027.1 GCA_028822675.1 Dehalococcoidia bacterium
TCCACCGAATTAACACGCTATTGGGATGAGTATGCCGGAGCCGACCGCCCGAAACATAGCCTTCACGGTACTGATCGTAGCCACGATTGCAGCGGTGTTGGCCGCTGTGTTCTTGTTTGCTCGCCAAAACGATAATGCTCCGATACAGATAACCGCGCCCAACGCCATCTCAGACGCAGAACAAACGCCGGCCGAAGTTATGGTTTACGTCAGCGGCGCGGTGGTCAACCCAGGCGTGTACACCCTCGATTCTGAAGACCGCATCACCGACGCCCTTGCCGCTGCTGGCGGCGTTACTTCAGATGGGGTACTAAACGGCCTGAACTTGGCTTTACGCGTGACTGATGAAGCCGAGTATTACGTGCTTAAACTTGGCGAGTCTCCGCCAGTCGGCGCGATAGAACCGGCATCTACAACTGGCCTCGCCGGGCAAACGGGAGGCCTGATCAACCTTAATTTGGCCTCGGTGGCAATCTTGGATACCCTGCCTGGAATCGGCCCGATGCTGGCCCAGGCGATTGTCGACTACCGGGAGAACGTCCACCCCTTCCAGTCCATTGCAGAGATCCAAGAGGTTCCCAAGATCGGGCCAGGCACCTACCAGGATATTCGCGAGCTAGTCACGGTTTCCGGAGTCCGGTGAAACTCGCCTTCATAGTTGCGGCGTGGCTGGTCGGCGTCTTGATTGGCCTGGAAACGCGGACGCCGCTATTGCCCCTGTTATTCCTGGTTGGTGGTTCTATTTCCATGGGCCTGGCCTTACGCTTGTGCCAGTTGCCGGTGTTCCCTGCAGTGCTTGCCGTAATTCTTCTGCTGGGCGTTTGGCGGGCTGACTCAGTTTCTGACTCGTTGCAGCCACTGACCTACATGTCTTTGACCGGCCAAGCCCAAGCCGTGGTCTCACTGGAGGGGCGCATCGCCAACGACCCAGAGTTCTCCGGCAACCGGGTTAAGTTTGAATTAGACCTCTCCACAGCCGCGCTGGAGTCTGGATTAGTTAACCTGGACGACCGTATCTTGGTGTTCGCCAACCCACCAGACGGCTTGGTCGAGCGTCGGTCGCCTCCCTACTTTGACTACGGGGATTTGGTCACTATTAGAGGCGTATTGCGCCTGCCAGAGCCATTTGATGGCTTCGATTACCCTGCCTACCTTGCCAGCCAGGGGATCAGCGGGGTCATGACAGCAAACTCTGCGATGGTGACCGGGGACTCTGTTGGGTCGCGGAAGTGGCCGTATTCGCTACGTTGGCATCTGTCAAAGAGCATCGAAGACACGATTCCCTACCCGCAGTTTGCCTTGGGCCAAGCGTTGCTGCTTGGGCTGCGAGGAGATCTGCCCCCGGAGATGGTACAAAACTTCCGCAGCACCGGTACATCCCATCTCCTGGCGATCTCCAGCCTGCACGTCGGTGTATTGGTGGCAATGTTTCTGGCCCTTGCCGCTTGGCTATTTGGCCGGCGTGGGTTCTACTTCCTGGCCGTCCCGCTGATTATGGTCTGGGCCTACGCATTGGTCTCCGGATTGCCACCGTCAGTGGTGCGGGCAGCGGTGATGGGCAGCGTATATCTGATGGCGGTGGGTGTTAGCCGGCCAGGAAGTATCATCCCAGCCTTGGCGTTAAGCGCGGGCCCGATGACCGTAGTCTCTCCGGAGATTATCCAGAGGGTGTCATTCCAACTGAGCTTTGCCGCCGTGGCCGGAATCGCGCTTACCCAGCCGTTTGTGCCTCGGTGGGAGCCGGCTGGACTCCATGAAAATCAGGCGTGGTGGCAGCCGTGGGCGTTCCACGTGGTGCGTATGCCATTGCTGGGCCTGATCATCTCCCGGGCAGCCATGTTGGCAACCTGGCCGTTGCTGGCGTTCAACTTTCGCGAGGTCGCGTTACCCGGCATCGTCGTCACAGTTCTGGCGCTACCAGCCATGCCGTTCATCATGGCCGGGACGTTGGCGTCCTCTTTGGTTGGTCTAGTCAGCACTCCGGCGGGTCAACTAATCGGCTGGTTTGTCTGAGTTCCCATAACTTACCTGATAGAGATGGTGAAATTGTCGCCCGGCTGAACGCTGCAAACAGATTGGGCCAGCACCTGGTTGGTCTGGGTTTGGTACACCGCTTTAGCCCTGCTATTGCTATTTCTCACGCCTGGCCGAGCAATAAGAGGCTGGATTAGAGCCAAAGATTTGGCTAAGAAATTGAACAGCAATCCCATGGAGCCAGCCAAGACCATCCCGGTCATACTTGGCACGCTGGTGATGGTGGTAGGTGCGACAGCGCTTTGGTGGAAGGTTGGATCCGGTGGTGACGGCGACTTGCACGTTTACTTCTTTGACGTGGGCCAGGGTGATAGCGCACTGATCGTTACACCGGAGGGCCGCCAGGTGTTGGTGGATGGCGGCCCTGGTGCGGACAGCGCAGTACAGGCATTAAGCGAAACCATGCCCTCCGGAGACCGCAGCCTAGATTTGGTGGTACTGACACACCTGGACTCAGACCACAGCTGAGGCCTGCTGAATGTGTTGGACCAATACGATATCGGCGCGGTGCTCGCCGGAGTCGACTCTCCCGATTCGGCCATGCGAGGCCAGTGGCAAGCCAGTTTGGACCGAAACGACTCCATAGTGATTCACGTCCGCGCCGGCCATCAACTGGATTTGGGATCCGGGGTGTTCGCTGAAGTGCTGAATCCCAGGCCCGGCGCTTCTGAGTATGCTTCCGGTGGCGCGTCTGCCAATGACGATGCCGTGGTGCTACGGTTGGCCTACGGAGAGATTAGCTTTCTTCTAACCGCCGACATTGAACTTGAAACCGAATCGTATTTGGCAGTTGGGGCCGCGCCCATCCGGAGCAGGGTGCTTAAAGCTGCCCATCACGGTAGCAAAACGTCATCCACAGCCAGCTTCATCGGCGCAGTGGATCCGCAGGCCGTGATAATTTCCGTGGGACAAAGCAACTCGTTTGGTCATCTCAATGTGGACGTACTAGGCCGACTGATCAACCAGACCAATTCCCTTAGCCTTTACCGCACCGACCGTGACGGCAACGTTGAGTTCGTCACCGACGGCCAAGAACTATGGGTAAACACAGAACGTTAATCCATTAGGTACTGACGGCATCTAAATTATTAAGACGCCTTCAAGACTTATCACAAATAGCTTGGGGTATACTTGGGTTCGACGCCTGAAATCAGGTTAGAAAGCTATTATTAAGGAACCAATAACAATTGTCTGAATACTCCAGAAAGGACGGACGAGCCTGGGACCAGCTCCGTCCCATCACTATAACTCCCGGTTACCAGAAGTACGCAGAAGGCTCGGCATTGATCGAGATGGGCACCACAAAGGTGCTCTGTGCTGCCTCCCTTGAAGAGAAAGTGCCCGCTTTCATGCGCGGCCAGGGCAAGGGTTGGGTCACCGCCGAATACTCCATGCTTCCCAGGGCAACCAACACGCGAAACACGAGAGAACGGGAGACGGGCAAGATTAGCGGACGCTCCCAGGAGATTCAACGTCTGATTGGACGATCACTACGGGCCGTGACGGACTTGGATGCCCTCGGCGAACGCACCGTGAATATTGACTGCGACGTGATCCAAGCCGACGGCGGCACCCGCACCGCGGCCATCACTGGATCCTATGTAGCCCTGAACCAAGCACTTCAGATGCTGGTGAAAAACCGGGTGCTAACCCAGGTACCGCTGCTCTGCCCGGTGGCAGCCATCAGTGTGGGTATCTTGAACGACGAACTGCTTTTGGACCTCTGCTACGAAGAAGACTTTGCCGCCGATGTTGATTTCAACGTGGTGCTGACTTCCCAGGGCGGGCTGGTGGAAATACAAGGAGCCACGGAGGCCGACCCGTTTCCCCGACATCAAGTAGATGAGGTGCTTTCATTGGCGTCACGGGGAATGGAATCACTCTTCCGAGTCCAGAGAGAAGCCGCCCAGGGGTTTTCCTAAGGGGTATAAATGAAAATGACAAATCTGGTGGCCCTGATTAAACCCCGCGGCAATTGGTCCATAACAAGGGCATTCATAGTTGTGACCATGCTGGCGCTCTTGGTAGCGGTGGCCTGCAACAATGACACCGACCCAACCACAGAGCCAACCGGCACCACAACGCCGGCCACGGCAATCCCTGCGGCGATCGATGGAACGGAAAGCGGCGGCATCCCAATGCTGCAATTTCCCAACATCGCCGATACTGTAGAGCGGGTCAGGCCGGCCGTGGTTTCCATCGTGTCCCAGAGCCTCGTCCAAGACCGCTTTGGCCGTGTTCAGTCCAGTTTTGGCAGCGGCACCGGGGTCATCTTTGACGAATCAGGTCTGGTGCTCACCAACAACCATGTGATTGAAAACGGTGTTCAGATCATCGTGACCCAAGATGACGGAACCCAAGTTGAAGCAGAAATCATCGGGGCCGACCGGATATCAGACCTGGCCGTATTGCAGTTGCCCGGTGACGGCTACCCGTCATTGCCGCTACGCGAGAACGGCAGTCTGCGTGCTGGAGACTGGGTAATCGCCATTGGCAATGCGCTGGCGCTACCCGGAGGCCCCACCGTCACCGTTGGCGTTGTCTCAGCACTGGGCCGGTCCATTGAAGCATCGCCTGGAATCACCCTGTACGAACTGATCCAGACTGATACCTCCATCAACCCTGGCAACAGCGGCGGCCCGCTCATTGACCTGAACGGCAACTTAATCGGTATCAACACTGCTGTGCTAAGAGGCAGCAGCGGGGTGGCAGTTGAAGGAATCGGCTTTGCAATCAACATCGAAACCGCCCAGCAGGTGGCGGAGCAATTGGTGGAGCTTGGCCACGTCCGGTGGGCCTGGATGGGTGTTTACCTGGCCGACCTAATCCCGGAGGTTGCAGCAGAGGTGGGTTTGCCCATCCGTGAAGGCGTGATCATCCGCGACACCGTTCTTGATGGCCCTTCCCACCAAGCCGGTATGATTCCGGGCGACATCTTGGTGAACATAGCAGGACATGACATTGCCACCATCTCTGACCTGACCCGTCTGCTGAAGCAGGAATTCAGCGCCGGGCAATCGGTGGAGGTTGAGGTGTACCGGGTAACAGACGGTGTTGGCGATCGAACAATGTTGAACCTGGAACTGGGCGAAAGACCTCGGCAATAAACCCCAGTCCAAAACCCAACCAAAACTCAGGCAAAAGAAAAGGCCCGCCAATATGGCGGGCCTTTTGCTAATTTCTGAAAGCTGTTAGCTGACTGCCGTCAGCTAGGAGGTCTCCACGCCGTCCACATCTAAAATCACGGTGGGAACATCCAATTCCCGTAGCCCGTTTTCTATCTGCTCGCGATCACCAACCACCAGTATCTTGAGCTGGTCCGGGAGAATCAATTCCTGGGTGATGCGGTGTACGTCATCCAGGGTTACGGACTCAACGCTGGACCTGACAGTCTGTAGGTAGTCGTTCGGCAGGCCAAACTGGATCATCTGGAGCACCTGACCCATGATGGCCCCAGGACGCTCAAAGTTGGCCGGGAAGCTGCGCAGGACACTAGCCTTGGCGTCGTCCAGTTCTTCTTGGCTGATGGGCCTCGAGCCTCTCACCTCGTTGAACTCTTTCAGTGTTTCAAACACAGATTCCTTGGTGACCTCGGTCTGCACTGAACCGCCGGCCAGCATCAGGGAAGGTCCACGGTACCATTGGACGTGAGACTGGTAGCCGTAACTGTAGCCTTTTTCCTGGCGCAGGTTCTGGTTCAACCGGGCGGAGAACTGCCCACCAAAGGCGTAGTTCATCAGGGTTAGACCCAGGTAGTCCGGATGCAGCCGGGGAATGGTAGTGTGCAGGGCACGTATCACCGATTGGGGTGCGCCGGGCCGGTCCACCAGGTAGATGGTGGCAACGCCGTTTGGCGGCATCGCTGCAGCCTGTCCGTTGGGCGATGGGTCCTCACCTTTCCAGGAGCCAAACACCGACTCAGCACGTTTTACGACTTCGTCGATGCTAACGTCGCCCACCACGATTAGGTTGGCGTTGGCGGGGCTGTAGTCCCGTTTGAACTGGCTCATCATGTCGTTCCGCGTTAGCGCCCCGATGGACGATTCCGTGCCCGACAGCGAGTGTCCGTATCCTGAGTCTCGGTTGAACACCAAGCCGGCCATCAGCTGCTCGGCCACGGCGTTAGGTTCGTCTTTGCCACGTCTGAGTTCGGTCAGGTGTTCGCGGCGAACTCGCTCTACCTCATGGTCTGGGAAGTTGGGGTTCAGCACCAGATCTGCCGTCAGTTCCAATGCAGTTGGGAAGTGCTTGGTCAGGGTTTCCGCTGAGAGCAGAGTGTACTCTCGGCGTCCGTCTGCGGAGATTCTTGAGCCGATAAACTCAAAGGCCTGGGCAATCTCCTGGCTGGTCTTGCTGTTGGTGCCTTCCGGCAGCATCTGGGCGGTGAACCCCGCCAGTCCGGGCAGGTTTTCCGGGTCGCGGGACGCACCGGCGTCCATCAACACACCAAAGGCCACAATGGGCAGGCCTCGTTGTTCGATGACTGAAATGCCCATGCCATTAGAGAGGGTTGTGCTGGAGGGTGTCGGCGGATTGAAGACCGGCTCGCTCTTGGGCGTCGGCATCACGGTCCGGTCAATAGTCACGGTGGCCGGGGAGAGGGTTGGTTCAGGCAATACTCGCAAACGTACCTGGTTATCTCCCAGGACGCTTTCTGCAACCCGCATCACGTCTTCACGGGTCACCGACATGTACTTATCCAGGCTGGTGTTGATCAGTTCAGGGTTCTTTGAAAATACACTGAAATGATTGAGTTGGTCGGCCCGGCCGCCAAACCCGCCAATGCGGGCCAGGCTACGGAAATGGCTGGCCTCGATGCGGTTCTTAACGCGGGTCATCTCTTCATCAGTGGGTGGTTCACGGAGGAACCGTGCCATCTCAGCCTCGGCGGCGGCTTCAACCTCAGCCAGTTCGTGGCCCTCAGCGGCGGTCACCTGCAAAACGGCTTGTCCGGCAATCTCAGAAGAGTGGTAGCGCATGTGAGCGCTCTGGGCGATCTGCTTCTCATAGACCAATGACTTGTGCAGTCTGGATGTTTGACCGTCAGACATGATGGCCTGGTAAATCTCCAGCGGTGCGTCATCCGCGTCGCCTTCCGGCGGGGTCGGCCAGGCGATATAGGTCCGGGGCAGGGTGACCTTGTCGCGCATCTCCAGTTCTATGCGCCCGACAAGTCCGGAATCATGCCGACCACGGCGTGGCACCGACTCACCCGGAGGCAGGTCGCCGAAATAGTGATTGACCATCTCAAGCGCCTCGCCCATGTCGATATCACCCGCAATGGCCAGGCTGGCGTTGGTTGGGGAGTAGAAACGGTTGAAAAAGTTCTTGATATCATCCAGGGTCGCGGCGTCCAGGTCTTCTTGAGACCCGATGGTCATCCAGTTATAGGGATGGGGCATGGGATATAGGGCTTCTTGCAGGCGCCCATGGGCCATGCCATAGGGTCGGTTTTCATAGGACTGGCGTCGTTCGTTCTTCACCACGTCCCGCTGGATATCAAGTCGTTGTTGATCCAGGGCGTCCATCAGAAAACCCATGCGGTCTGATTCCAGCCAGAGGGCCAGATCAAGGTAGTTGGTGGGCACGTCTTCCCAGTAGTTGGTCCGGTCTGGGGTGGTGGAGCCGTTCAGGTTGGCGCCGGCTTTTTGCAGGGGCTCAAAGTGGCTGCTGTTGTGGTGTTTTGAGCCTTCAAACATCACGTGTTCAAAAAGGTGAGCGAATCCAGTTCGGCCTACTTCTTCGTCTTTGGAACCCACATGGTACCAAACGTTTACGGCGACAACGGGGATCGTATGGTCCTGGTGGAGTATCACGTCCAGTCCGTTGGACAGGGTGTGTTTTTCAAAGGCGATGGTTACCATCTGCAGAAATCCTTGGGATATTCGGGTAGGTTTGTGCAACCCATCTTACGGTGGGTCAGCACCGTTGTAAACAAAAACCCGCCTCTCTAAATCCCTCTGTATCTGGGCGGTCTCTGCTGATTTTCTTGCCGCTGCTAGGCCCTGAACATGCCAATAAAAAACCAGGCCTCGGATGGTATCCGAGGCCTGGTTTTAGCTTTAATTCGGGGCTAGCTGACGGCTAATCGCTGTCAGTTATAACAAGAGGTTATGCGCCTTCTTCATGCTGGTAGTAGTTCTCGTCCGTTCGCTCTGCGAATGGAAGAGTGGCCTTGTTTTTGACGATCTCATCATTGCCCCAAAGGTTGGAGAATTTGAGAGCTCTGGGGCAATGCCCATAAGCCTCTTCAACCTCAACCAACATCCCTTGGAGGTGCTTGGAATTATCGTCTGTTTCGTAAAGAGAAAGCTCTATGTTCTGGCGTTCCAGTTCCTCTTTGTTGACGATGCTAACCTTGCCGTTAACCCGCACGGTGTCATTGATGCCGGGTATGAAGAAGATCAGGCCGATGTAGGGGTTTTCGTCGATGTTCTGGTATGACTGGAAAAGGCGATTGCCGGCCACATCTGGGAATAGCAGGTACTTTTCGCCCAATACTTTTACAAATCCAGGCTTGCCTCCCTTGGGGGATGCGTCACAGCGACCGTCGCCGTCGGCGGTGGCCATGATCGCAAATGGCGCGTTCTGGATGAATTCCTGAACATATGGAGTCAAATGTGACTTCAGTTTGAGCACTGCTCTATCGGACGGGGCACCAAAATCTTCATGAAACCGACTGTCGCCTACGACATCTCCGGTGGAGGTTTCTCTGGTAGTAGTCATGGCAGGAGACTCCTAACTCAAATTTTCCGAGTGTTGGGTTCAATTCTAATTGCCCAGGCTTTTTTCATCAAGGTCAGGTCCGGGCTTTTAACGAACTGAGGCCGCAACTTTGGCCATTGCTGCAGCTAATTGCTGGCAGTCAGCCAGGGGCCTGATGCCGACCCGAATAAACTCCGGCAGACCGAACGATGTACAGTCTCGAACCACCAACCCCTTGGCCAGCAGCAAGGAGCGCCACTTCGCGGCGTCACCTACCTTGACCAGGATGAAGTTGGCCTCTGACTTTGGGACTTCAAGTCCAATCGATCTCAATTCGCCAGACAGGAATTTCTTAGCACTGAAAACCGCTTCGCGGGCTCTGGTTAGATACTCAACGTCTTCTAAGGCAGAGACACCAGCTTTTTGGGCCAAGCTGTTCACGCTCCAGTCAGGCTGGAATGCTCTCAGGCTAGCAACCACTTCCTCTGAAGCCAGAGCGTAGCCCAGCCGGAGGGCGGTCTGGGCGTAATCCTTGGTCATGGAACGCACCAGCATTATTTCTGAGCGATCCAACAATGCCAAAGAGTCCCATGGTTCTTCCACAAATGCTAGATAAGCCTCATCCACTACCAGCAGGCCATCCACATCTCGAGTTGCGTCAGCCAGGATTTCAATCTCCTGTCGGCTCAGGTAGACCCCGGTGGGATTATTTGGGTTGCAGATGATGGCAAGGTCGGGTTTGTTTTCGCTAATCAGCTTAGCCGCTGCGCCAAAGTCCCAACTGAAACCCTTAGCAGTGTCGGCCACCAAGTTCAGTACCTTGGCCCCGGCCAACCGGCAGGCGCCGTCATACTCGCCATAGGTCGGGGTCATCAACAGCGCGGTGCCGTTGTCGGCCCGGCCCGCCAGATAAACGCGGGTTAGTAAATGGAATATCTCCGTGGAGCCGTTACCAACAAACACCCGTTCGATTGGAATTTGCCGGGACGATATGGCCAAGTGACGGCAGATAGTCTCGCGCAGTTCCAGGCATTCCGGGTCCGGGTAGGAACCGAGGTCCACGTTCCGCATCGCGTCCCAGACGCCTTCGGGCGGGCCGATGGGGCTGATGCTGGCGCTGAAGTCCAGCAGGTCTTCCCGTTTCAGGCCAAGAGCACGCAGTTCTGTAGGCCCAATACTCCCATGCACTGGCCGGCGGCTAGCCGCGTTTTCACTTGGATTCTCTGGCATCAGGATTGGTCAGCCATTACAAGATTAATCAGCCGTTAAACTAGGCTGCCTCGAACGTAGATTACTGCGAATGCGATGATTAGGCCGAAGAAGGCCACCACGTACATGGACTGAATCGTGCGGGTGATGTCTTTGGGTTCTATCTCCCGGTCAGGCTCACCCAGTTGGTAGCCCAGCTCCGGGTCGTCTTTTTGAAGTTGCACACCCAAGGCCCCGGCGATCCCAGCCATGGTCCAACCGGCGTTGGGACTCTGGGTGCGGGAGTGGTGATGCCACATGATCTTCCAGGCTCTAGATATCTTTTGGCCCGGTAGAAAACCACTGGCGGCCACCAGTAGGAAACCGGCCAGGCGCGCCGGAATCAGGTTGACCAGATCATCCAACTTGGCCGAGGCTTTGCCCACGTACTCGTAAACGCCACGGTAGCCTATCATACTGTCCAGCGTGTTAATCATGCGGAAGGCGAAGGCTCCCGGCAGGCCGAAAAGGGCAAAGAACAACCAAGGAGCCAGGAAGCTGTCATTGATGTTTTCCGAGACTGATTCCACGGTCGCGGCGGTGGCCTGCTGCGCCGTTAGGGTCGACGGGTCACGGCTGACCAGGGACGGCATCCGTTCGCGCACGGCCTCCATGTCACCCCGGTCCAAGTGTCCGCGAACCAGCGCGGCCTCACGGTGCAAGAGTCGGATGGAGAACGTGGTCTTCAAGAGAAATGCGGCGACTATAATGTAGAGAACCGGGTGAATTTCTTTCAGCCAGAACGCGACGAAGAAGGCCTCGCCGCCCCAGATGGTGGGCAGGGTCATGGCAATAGACAGCCCGGCAGCCAGGCCTAGGAGACCTTTCTTGGGTGCCCAGCGCTCCACAAACTTGATATGCCGTCCTATCCAGACCGTTGGGTGCGCCCACATGGGTGGCTCGCCAAAGATCAGGTCAATCAGTACGGCCAGAGCTAGTACTGCCAGGTCGTCAGTGCCGGAGAATATCAAAACCGTTCCAGTAAGTCTGGCAGAGGCTCTAACCATTCCTGGGCTGCCAGGGCCGTCGCCACGATTATCACAGTCATCTCAATGATCTCGTTGGTCGCCCCGTAGGCGTCACCGGTGAGACCGCCCAGAGATTTAGCCATGCCCCAACCCATGATCCAGGCCATGACGATTGCGCCAATCAAAAGCCCCAGCCCGGCAAAGCCACCCAGCAAGATAGCCGCTGCCAGTATGGTCAGGCCTGCGGCGATAGTGGGAATTTTTATACCGCTGCCATGGAATGGCGAGCCAAGGCCCTGGGTGCGGACGTAAGGGAATGCCCCTAGAAGTACCACCATAGTCCACCGGGAGATAGCGGGGAACAGCAGCAGAGCCCATACCTTGCCCGGTTCCGGGATGGTTAGCAGGCTGACTAAAGCAGCGTATTTCAGTAGCAGAACTACGACTCCGCCGACGACACCAAACGCGCCAACCCGAGAGTCTTTCATGATCTCTAGTCGACGCTCCGGAGTGAAGCCGCCAAATACACCGTCGCAGATGTCCATCAGACCGTCTAGATGGAGTGCTCTAGTGACGATCACCATGGTCGCCACCAAGAACGCGGCAGTCATGGGAGCGGCGAATACTTGGCTGGAACCCTCTTCGATACCCACCAGTAGCAGGCCCATCAACAGACCCACGGCCGGGTAGAAGGCCCTGGAGTTGCTGACGTCTCTCGGCTCCCAATTGAGATTGCGAGCCAGTGGGAAAAGGGTCAGAAAGGTCACCGCCAAGCGTAACGGCGTGAACCAGAAGGAAATCAGGAGGCGGCCTCTTCGTCGTCGATCTTCTCTGAGACGCCAGCTTCGGCGAAGGTGGTCATGTCGGAAAGACACATGGCGGCGGCTTCAATGATCGGCATACAGAGGGCCGCACCAGAGCCTTCGCCCAGTCGCATACCCAAGTCCAACAGGGGTTCTAGCCCCATGTGACTCAGGGACAGACGATGACCCGGCTCCACCGATTGGTGGGAGGCGATGAAGCTGTGTGCGGCATCAGGAGCAATGGCGTGGGCGATTAACGCTGCGGCGCCGGAAATGAATCCGTCGACGACCACCGGGCGATTCCCAGCGGCGGCGCCCAGGTAGACTCCAGCCAAAACTCCAATCTCGAACCCGCCGACCTTGATGAGTATGTCCAGGCCGTCTTTGGCGTCGGGCTTATTGACGTCAATCGCCCGCTGCACCACTTCGGCCTTGTGGGCCAACCCGGCATCGTCCAACCCGGTGCCCCGTCCGGTCGTGATATCAGGAGCTGCACCAGTGATGACTGAGGCGATGGCGCTGGACGGCGTGGTGTTGCCAATGCCCATGTCCCCGCAGGCCAGCAGGTCCGCTCCGGCGGCAATCTGCTCACGGGCAGTTTCAATTCCGACTTCCAGGCACTGGATGGCCTGTTCCCTGGTCATGGCCGGCCCAACGGCGATGTTATCCGTGCCTCGGCCGATCTTGACCGAGCGCAGTTGCGGGTGGTCTGGCAGGTCGGAAGCGACTCCGGCATCAATAATGACGATGTCTGCTCCGGCGTGACCGGCCAAAACGTTGATCGCCGCGCCGCCACCTAGAAAGTTCATGACCATGGCGGGGGTAACGTCCTGCGGGTAGGCGCTGATGCCCTCTGCCACCACGCCGTGGTCGCCGGCGGCCAAAACCACGGTCTTCTTGCTGATGCGGGGCGTGGCTTCACCAAAGATACCGGCCAGGCGAATGGATAGTTCTTCCAGGCGGCCCAAACTGCCCAGGGGTTTGGTCAGTTGGTCCTGCCGTGCCCGGGCGGCGTCCATGGCCGTTTCGTCCAGGGGAGAAATATCATTTATGGTTTGGTCAATAAGATCGGAGATGGCCATGTAGCCTCATTTAGCACAGGTTTATACCGGGGTTATATTAGAAGTCGCTTAAAACTTAATTAAAATTCGATGCCTGGTTGGGCCTTGATACCCTGTTGATAAGGGTGCTTCACAACGTTCATTTCTGTGACTAGGTCAGCGTATTCCACCAGGTCTTCGGGCGCGTTTCGACCGGTGATAATCACATGCAGCATCTCTGGCCGCGCCTTCAAGGCCTCGATGACCTCTGAAGTGTCGACCCAGCCGTAGTGCATGGGATAGGTGAACTCATCCAGCACTATCACGTCGTAGTCTCCGGACGCGATGACGGTTTTGCAGTCTTCCCACTGTGCTCTGGCCAAGTCGGCAGACTGGTCAAGGTCTTTGGAGCGCCAGGTGAACCCGTCGCCCATTGCACGCATCTCTATACCCATCTTCTGGGCGGCCCGTTGCTCGCCAAAATTGGCGGTTGAGTGCTTGATGAACTGGAACATGATTACTTTCATGCCCCGGCCCCAAGCCCGCACCAACACGCCCATGGCGGCGGTGGTTTTGCCTTTACCTTTTCCGGTATTAACGATTACCAGGCCTTTGTCAATACGTGGCCCGGTGACCGACTGGGGGCCCGGCTCTGATTCTGTATTCTGGTTATCTGTGCTCATTATTTATCCTGATCGGCAAAGCCGAGCTTTATTTTTTAGCGGCGGCACACGTCTCAACGAAGCGTGATGCCAGACCTGGGAGACTACCCAGGTGTATGTGGACGTAAGATGCCCAGACGTTGCCGGTGCGGAAGCCGTCGAGTCGGTTGTCTTGGTTAACCACTTTGTACACTGACTCGTTAGCTTCTGGCTGTTTGGCCAGTGTGGACCAGTGGAACTCGTGGCCGCGGACCTGTTGTCCCTTGGGCAGCACGGGGCTATCCGCGCAGGACTCGACATCGCGGTATCCCATGGTCAACCGAGTCTGCGACATGGCCGACTCAGCAGGTATTACACCAATCATGGAGTGGGTCACGCCTTCCAGATCTGACAGGCTCTTACCCAAGTACATCAGGCCACCGCACTCGGCGTAGACCCGCACACCTTTACTAACTGCTTGACGAATGGCGTCGTGCATTGGCTTGTTCTCAGAAAGTTGGGCAGCGAAGAGTTCCGGGAAGCCGCCGCCTAGGTAGATGCCACCAACTCCGGCTGGCAGCTTGCTGTCTTCCAGAGGACTGAACGGAACGAGTTCTGCGCCCCAAGCGGTCAGCAGATCAAGGGAGTCTTGGTAGTAGAAGTTGAAGGCCATGTCTTGGGCCACCGCAATGGTGGTGCGGGCAGGAAGTGGTTCATTGGGATAGATGCCGGGCGCGGCTGCGGGTGTCTGCGCCGTCTGCGCCAACTTCAAGATGGCTGGCACGTCCATAGTGGCTTCAACCTGGTTGATTACGCTGTCGTACCACTTGCTGGCTACGGTGCCTTCCACAGTGGGAATCAGGCCCAGGTGCCTTTCCGGCTGAATGAACTCATCTTTCCTAGGCAAGTACCCGAGCACGGGTAGACCGGTGGTCGCTTCTATTTGAGGTTTGCAGAATTCTAAATGACGGTCACTGCCCACACCGTTCAGGATGACACCAACTACGTTGAGGTCGGGATCAAACTTCTGGAATCCCAACACCTCGGCAGCCACGCTCCGGGCGACCTTGGCAGCGTCGGCGACGAGAATCACCGGTGCGCCGAGAAGTTTGGCCAATTGGGCAGTTGAACCCTCTTCGGTCAGGCTGGAATGGCCATCAAACACGCCCATCACACCTTCCACCACGGAAACGTCGCGACCGGCGCTAGCGCGTTGGAATAATTCCAACACCGTGGGGTGTTCGCAAAGCCAGGTGTCTAGGTTACGACTGGGCACCCCGCAGGCCAGCTTATGGTAGGAGGGGTCGATATAATCCGGCCCAGCTTTGAAGGGCTGCACCTTGAGGCCACGTCGGGTCAGTGCGCCCATGATGCCGGTGGCGATGGTAGTCTTGCCCACGCCACTGCGTACGCCTGCTATTACTACGGTTGCGACCATTGAAAGATCCTTATATCTAACACGGGGCAACGTGCGTAATCTAGCCACAGCAGGCACCCCGGCGGGTTTTCTGAGGCTCATTATAACTGGCGTCCGGTGAAAACGCAGTGGCCGAATCTTGAGCGCGTAGGGATTATCTTGACATCCCCTGAGCCAGGGCATATTTTTAGGGGAATTTCAGCCAGAATTTCAAACGAGAGGGAGGAGTCATGCCTAAGCTTTCAGCCCTGAGCGAGATTCAACGCAAGAGCATGTTGATGTGGCCGTGCATTGAGCACGACGATACACCGTGGACGCCCATGGCCAAGCCTTTATCGGAAAGCAAGGTGGGCCTAGTCACCACCGCAGGACTCCACCTCAGAGGAGACCAGCCCTTCAAGTCGTCCCATGACGGCGGCGACACAACTTTCAGAACCATCCCTCGCAGCACATCTGCTGCCGACATTATCCAGACTCACACCAGCCTGGGTTTTGACCACACTGGCATCTACCGGGATATTAACGTCACCATGCCAATTGACCGACTTCCGGAGTTGGTCGAGCAGGGCAAGATTGGCTCTCTGTCAGACAACTATTACTCGTTCATGGGTGCGCTCCGAGACGTAACCGGGATTGTTGAAGATTCTGGCCCCGAAGTGGCGCGCCGACTGAAAGACGAAGGCGTTGACGTGGTGCTGCTCACTCCCACTTGACCGGCCTGCTCCCACGCTGTAAGCGTGATTGCGCGCATAATTGAAGAGGCTGGCATTACGACAACCGGCATCGTCTTGATTGAAGAGCATGCCCAGCGGGTGAAGCCGCCCCGGATGCTGGCGGTACCCTTCTTCTTTGGCAACGCCCTAGGTGAATCCGACAACCCGGAGTACCAGCACAAAGTCTTGCAGGCTACGTTTGACCTGCTTGACCGAGATCAGGGGCCGGTACTGGAGCAACTGCCCGACGACATGGTTCCCGACATTCTGATGCAGGGCTCTGAGACCACCAACGAATCGTCAGAAAAGGGACTCAACGCCGCCGACGAACTCGCCGCACTCAGGGCCTACTACGAGCAGTGGTTGAACTCCCACAATGGCCGTACTGCCGTGGGCGCAAGCTCCATCCCGCAGCGTCGGTTCCGGGGAGTGATCCGGTTCATTGAGGGCTACATCAGCGGCGAAGAAACGGACATGAAGGAAAGGCCCGAGGACATCAGCGTGCCCCAGTTCCTCCGCCATTGCGTAAACGACTTGAAGGCCTTCTATTACGAATCCAGGATGGCCCAGCGGCCCGACGGCGCAGACCGAGACATCCACGATTGGTTCTGGTCACAGACGGCCATGGGAGCGCTGGTTATGTCTCTCGGCACACACATGGGCGGCAGCGACGACAAAGAAACCCAAGGAGTGGCCTACGGTATCGCCCGATAGCCACCGCTACCAGCACAAAACATCAAATCAATTAGGAAGTGAACCATGGTTACCTACAGCTACGACCACATTCATCTGCGCAGTCGCCAACCCTTGGAGACGGCCAAGTATTTCAACGAGATGTTTGGGGCCGCAATCAAAGAAAGCGTCCAGTCTGACGGCCAAGCCAGAGTCGATATCGACATCAACGGCTTGGTGGTGTTCATCGCTCAGGCAGAAGACGCCACCCCAGATGGCCCCCATGACCCGTATGTGGGCCTGGATCACTTTGGCCTGCGGGTGGACAACCTAGACGAAGCCGCCGCTGAACTGAAAGCCAAGGGCGCCGAGTTCTCCATGGAACCCAAGGACCTCCGTCCCGGTCTACGCATCGCCTTTGTCCGTGCACCCGGCGATGTGCGGATAGAACTCCTAGAACGCAGCGACTAGTCTCACATCGCGGAAAAACAAAAAGGCCGACGCACCATGCGTCGGCCTTTTGTTTTGCTGTTTTGAGTTAATCAGACCGGCCCATCACCTCTGGAACCCTTTATCCAGAAATAGATGCCGGTCCCGATGGCAAAAACGCCCATTACGATGAATATCCAACCGATTCCCTTAATGAGCCATTCGCCCACTGGCGAGACCAGTATCAGGCCTAAAAGAAATAGTAGCCCGCCACAACCAACTCCGGCGGTGGGGGCGGCACCCCCCAGATTAATCTGCTTAAACTGCATCTGCTCTAACCCTTAGCCATTCTGAACGTTGCTTCCGATTTCTCCACCCGGCCCTCTTCGGTCAATTTGTCCAGGTGGGTTCGTACGTTCCGGCCGGCAGCAGATCGAAGGTTGCGGCGCAGGTTTTTAGAGTAGACGTAAGTGACAATGTCCTCCACGGAGTCCACACCAGCCTCCAAAGCGGCCAGCACCTGGTTTTCACGCTCAGTCCGGTGGCGGATGTAGCCTTCTACTCGAGCAGTGCCGTTCTTGATGATCTGGCCATGGCCGGGGCAGATCAGGTTTGGCTTCAGACCGGCCAGGGTTTCCAACGACTCCATGTACTCCTTCAGGTTGCGCACGCTGGACGAGGAGTTGCCCAGGATGGTGTCTCCGCTGAAGATTACCTTGTCGCCGGGGATGTAATAGGAGATGTGGTCTGCCTCATGGCCGGGTGTGAAGTGGGCTCTCAACTTCACACCGCCGCCGGCGATGACCGACTCTCTGGATTTGAGTTTCTCCACGCAGCCTTCACCCAGCTTTTGGGTGAGCAGTGGCTCCAGTTTGGGGTGGCAGCGGACAATACAGCCAAACTGTTCTTGGAGCCGGTCCAACCCGCCAATGTGGTCACCGTGGCCGTGGGTAACCACTATCGAGGAGATACGCGGCTTGCCCAGCTCCGAGTAGAAATCCTGAATCTGTTTGGTCCAGGCTCGGTAGGGCTCGCCCGAGTCCACCATCACCATGTGATCGTTTGGGTCGCCCACAAAATAGATGTGGGTACCGCCGGGGTGCATTGCCCCAAAGGTACTGGAATCTTCTTCAATATGGGTGGCGTAGATATTCTTGCTAATCTGCATGTGCCCGCTCATCCCCGTAAATTAACTGCTTGGGTTATAGGTGC
>JAPKDE010000237.1 GCA_028822675.1 Dehalococcoidia bacterium
ACTCCAACTCCCACTCCAGCACCTCAGCCTGCGAATACGCCTACGTTAGTACCGGCTGCTACACCCACATTTGTCCTGGAACCGACCCCTACTCTGACGCCGGACCCAACTCCAACTCCAACTCCGACCCCTACTCGCACCCCGACACCAACACCAACACCGACTGCTAAAGCTTGCTCCTTAGACAGCAATTCCTGCAGGAGGCAATGGTTCGATGAAGGGGTTTCTTTATTCAAACTCGGACTGTATGAAGATGCAATCGCAAATTTCAATAAAGCTATCGAGATTGGTCCTCGAAATAATTTCTACGGTTGGCGTGGTTTTTCTTATGCTCGGCTTGGCCAATATGAAAACGCCATTCAGGATCTTACCAGTGAGATAACCCACTTTAACGCCAGCGGGGGTTATTACAATTGGCGGGCTTATTCTAAAAGGGAACTCGGCGATTATGTTAACGCGGAGAGTGACGATGCTAAAGCTTGTTCGTTAGACAGCCGTTACTGTTGGCATGTTCCACTTGACGTACCAATCGCCTACACGCCGCGAGTGTCTTCTAGCTTTATCAACCTAGATCATTTGAACGACAATATTTCGGAAGTTCCGAAAATTGCGTGGGACGATTCTCAAATGATACTAAGCGAGAATAGTGAATCATCGATTAGCAACGTTGAACTCCAAATCGAGGCAGGACCAACAACTGATCTATCCTTGGAACTGACGGAAGCTGCGTTTAGTACAGCTATGCAGTTTTGGGCAGGATTCGATCACCCATCAAAATTCATTGCCCTTTTCTATAACTCTGATGACCTGAGCTGGGTAGTAAATGAGTTGATTGGCTATGGGTGGAGCAAAACATCTGCCACCGAAAGAGCTCAAAAAGCCTGTTCCACCCCGAATTGTAGTGGTGCAAATGCAGGGTTAGGGAGTGGACCTTACCGTTCTGTAGGAATCGCTATCTTTGGAGTCAATCACAATAAAATAAGGACTCCTATCCATGAATATACCCACGCAATCCAATATAGCCCTTGGAAAAGTTTATCCAGCCCTGGCGGCGGCATGAAAAGAAGTTCACCTTGTTGGCTTACTGAAGGAAGCGCAAATCTTGCCGGCTATTCTGCTGGAACTACTAACTATGCAGACTATTTAGATGGGCGTAGCAAGCGAGTTAAAAGACGACACCCGAAAGAGCCATCTAGCGATTATTCCACATCTAAAATTCTAGAGTACTACAACAATAACAATCCATGGGTTTGTAGGGACCAAGGTGACTACCTTTGGAGTTATACCGTGGGATTTTTAACTGTTGAAGCTTTGAGTGCAATTGCAGGTTCGAACTCGTCTATGTATTTGTACAAGTACATGAGCAGCGGGAAAACTTTTGAGGAAGCCTTTGAAATTATCTACGGGTCTTCTTGGGAGGAAGCAAAACCAATTTTGGCGTCATATGTTAGTTCAACTATAAATCAACTCTATTTCCCATACCCCCTCCTCAACGCCATCGCCAACCCAATAGCCGGTGGAACTGTAACCGGAGGCGGCAGATACCCATCGGGTGCGTCTGTGCCGCTTGTAGCAACCCCGAACCCGGGCTACTATTTAAGGGGGTGGACGACCCAAAGAGGGACTCGCTGCCAGCCGGCCGTGTCTATGACGTGCACCATCATTATAGAAGGGGATCTTCATACGGGTGGGGACATGACGGTGAAAGCCGATTTCTCCTACTTCAGTCTTACCAAATAAGGAGTGATATCGAAGTAGTGAAGACAGATATAGTCCAACTCGTTCCGCTGTTTCCAAAACCCTGAAATACCGTTTTCCAGAAAGTTACCCCGGTAGGAAAGGGCCTACTTTACAGCTAGGAGTCCCATGGTTGATTCGCATAACCGGGGTAGGTGTGGGGGGAGCCTAGACGGTAAATATAGACTGGGGAAGGAACAAGCCATTAGCACCAATCGCTGTCCAAGGAGCAGGCCATGGCGTAGTCAGCGTCGGCAAGCGTGGATTGGCTTAGGATGCGGTAAACGAGACCTCGGTTGTTGTAGGCGTTGGCATAACCAGGGTCTAACTGGATGGCCTTGGTGTAGTCGTCGATAGCTAATCGGTATTGCTCAAGTTTTTTGTAAGAAAAAGCTCGGTTGTTGTAGGCTTTGGCATAACCAGGGTCAAGCTCGATGGCCTTGGTGGAGTCCGCGATGGCTTCTTCGTATCGACCCAGGTTGTCGTAAGAGATACCTCGGTTGTTGTGACGGCGAGCCGTTGGTTTTATCTTTATGGCCTCAGTGTAGTCGTTGATGGCAGCGGTGTATTGGCCCAGCCCATGGTAAGAGTTACCTCGGTTGTTGTAGGCGTTGGCATAACCAAGGTCTAACTGGATGGCCTTGGTGTAGTCGTTGATGGCATTTTGGTTTTGGCCAAGTTTGTCGTAAGAGATACCTCGGTTGAGGTAGGCCCATGCGTCATCGGGGTCTTGGAACCAAATCCCTAGCTGAATAGCCTTGTTGTAGTCGTTGATGGCATTTTGGTCTTGGTCAATTTTTTCGTAAGAGTATCCCCTGAAAAAATACGCATTCTTGTAGTTGGGGTTCACTCCGATAGCCTTGGTGTATTCACCGATAGCCATCACCCAATTCTCAGCATCCTTATATTTATTACCCTGATTGTAGTAAACCCCGTGCCAGGGCGCTGCGGTTGGACTGGGCGTTGGCGTGACCACTATCACCCTGGCAGGCGAATGTCTTGTAGGAATAGGCCGTGGCGTATAAGTCGGCTCAATGGGAGCCGGTGTATTGGTGGCAAACACAGCATCAGCCCTTGAGATAGTTGAAACAATCGGCACGTTGTCACCACCCGAACTATTCATTAGAAGGATGGCACCGACAGCAGCGATAGCACCAACTACTACCAGTCCAATTGCCACCGGCAGAATGGGGAATCCACCGCCTTTGCTTGCAGTGCCCGCAGGTGATGCCGACGTTTGGATGGGAGTACTCAGGACTTGCCGGGCAGCTACGGTTCCTTCTTTGCCTACAACGAACTGTTCTTGACCCGGAGTACCGTCAAAGTTCCCTTGAGGCCGGAATGAAAGAGTGACGTAGTAGAAGTCGTCAGTCTCTGTGGCTTCAACAACTTCAAAGAACATGGTGACGCCCTGGTAGGCACTGCCATAATTGCCCGGCGTTTCCACAGCAGTCCGCATAGCCAGGACACGAGCCTCGTCCAGGCTTATGTAACCCTCACCCTCTGAGGTGAAGTCGAACTTCTCTTCTTCGTTGTTTTTGTCGTCTGCCACGGGGGGATTATAAGGGATGGAGTGTGGGCCGGGGGAACCAGTATCAGGTATTCAATCGTCGAACCCAGAAATTCCCGCAATTATATTCCAAAGTTCCAGGCTGAGTTCCACGTTCCCGAAGAAGAAACCGGTGGCCAAACACTAAGACCTTGACGCTCCGGCTACCGATCCCCCTACCCTTAAAGTGCCCCACCCGGGTATGTTTCCTTGGTGGGGGTGTCTCTGAAACAAGAAAAGCCCCCTTGTTTGAGGGGGCTTTTGCATCAATATCAGCGTGTTGAATTATGCTCTTTCCTTTACTGGAGTAACGGAAATATCCCATATTCCCATCATGGGTAACATCAATTCACGCACTTTATCCAAGTCGTCCGTTTCAACAAACATGAAATGATGATGCTCAGGCTGACAACCTCCTCCTGCCACGTACGTCATCCCTAATTCTTTGCATCTTTCAGAAAAATTCGGAGCCATGGGTATTCCTTGGTTCGGGTTGGCCAGACCGCAGTTCTCGGGGGAATGTTTTGAATCTATGTGGAATCGCATGATTTCCTCCCTATACTTCAGATGTCCAGGACTATACGGGCGTCACCTCTATTCGTCTAGCCCCGATATACCACCAATCACCGTCCATAGTTCCAGGCTGAGTTCTAATCATCAACTAACCGCTCTCGCACCGTGGTATGGCTGATGTACTCACAGGTCACCCTGGTATATTCC
>JAPKDE010000028.1 GCA_028822675.1 Dehalococcoidia bacterium
ACATCCTCCGCTGTTGCACTTCATCGTGGCGACGGGTTGACGACAACATGATTCCAACTCAGATCAAGAGCGCTGGTATTTACGTCAACAGCTTATTGGCCAAGACTGAGGCCACTCTAGCCGGGTTCGATGAAGCCATCATTCTGAACCAGGACGGGCACGTGTCAGAAGGTTCCGGCGAGAACGTGTTCATGGTGTCTGGCGGAAAACTGCACACGCCCAGGATCGAGGACAACGCCCTGCCCGGCATAACCAGAGACACCGTTATCCAACTGGCGCAGGACGAACTGGGCATAGATGTGGTTGAAAGAAGCATCGACCGCAGTGAGCTATATCTCTGCGATGAGGTTTTCCTCAGCGGTACCGCAGCCCATCTGACCCCGGTCGTGTCGCTGGACTCCCGCGACATTGGTACTGGCGAACCGGGCCCGGTTTCATTGGAATTGCAGAAGATGTACTTTGAAATCGTGGCCGGCAGAAACCCCAAGTACCTTCACTGGTGCACGGAAGTGACTCCAGTATCCATTCCTGCCTAGTTAACCGCTCAAGTGCGACTGATTAGCTAAACCAACGGACGCCCCGACGCATCGGGGCGTCCGTTTTAATTTCAGGACTGCCTTAATCAGGAGTGTCTTAAAAGGATTGCCGTCAATTGACTTGGATTTGGCTCGGACTGGTCTGCTACGCAATCGGCAGCCTCCCCACGGCTTATCTATTCACCCGCTATATCCTGGGTCAGGACATCCGTGACATTGGCGATAACAACAGCGGTGCCGCCAACGTCTTTAGGAACGTTGGCGCAAAGGCTGGTATGGCTGTGGGCGCAATTGACATCATCAAGGGCAGCGTGGTCATCGTGCTGGCCAAAGTCCTGGTGGATGACACAGGGATGGAGATGATGGCTGGAGCAGCAGCTCTCGCCGGGCACAACTTTCCAGTTCATTTGAAGTTCCGGGGCGGACGGGGCGCGGCCACTGCTGTGGGCGTGCTGATCGCTTCGGTCCCAATAGTCGGGCTGCCCATTGGCGTGTTTTGCCTGGTGTTGCTCTACTTCACCCACAAGGCAATCTACCCGCTGGCAGTGTTTTTGGTGGCGATCCCGGCCCTCACCTGGCCGGCTGGCTACTCGGTCAGCCTGGCGATCTACGCAGTGGCAATGCCCATGGCCGTGGGCCTGAGCCACTTCTTCACCACCCGAGTCTTGAACCCCGGGGCAGGTTCCAAATCCTGAGACACATTTCAATCAACCGGGTTTTTGATTACTTCGGGCTTGCACCGGTGGTTTCTCCGCCCAATCATTAGGCTGGTTTAACTTAGTTGGACTAATTTTGGAGGGAAGAACAATGGGCTGGTCCCTGCATCACCCCCACGGCCTTATCTATCAAGCGCCTCAATATTGCTACCGGGGCTACACTCTGTTTTCTAATCTGCGCGGCTACGATGCCAACCTCATAGACCTGGATGGCCGTATCTGCCACCGCTGGCACTGGCCCGGCGGCATCAACTACGCCAATCTCCTGCCTAACGGCAACCTGCTGTTCTATACCATCGCTCCCCCGGATGCGGGGCCAATGTCCGGTATTGGCGGTCACGCCGGCGGGCTGGTGGAACTGGACTGGGATGGGAACCTGGTCTGGGAACTTGAGAACCCCTGGATGCACCACGACTTTCAGCGCTTGGACAACGGCAACACCGTCGCCCTGATGTGGGAGGAACTGTCTTCCGAGACCACCTTCCGCGTGAAGGGCGGCTTCTCGACCGCTGAAGACCCCGGAAAGATGCTAGGTGATGTGGTGCGAGAATTCTCGCCATCAGGACAGGTGGTGCACGAGTGGAAGTCCTGGGAGCACTTGAACTTCGAAGAAGATGTAATCTGCCCGCTGGAAGGTCGGCGCGAGTGGACCCACGGCAACAGCATCAACGCGACTGCCGATGGCAGTTACCTGGTGAGCTTTCGGCAGACCAGCACGGTTGGGATAGTTGACCGCGAAAGTGGAAAATTCACCTGGAAATGAGGGCCTGGAGATTTGGCCCATCAGCACAACCCCAGCTTTCTGGACAACGGCCACGTGCTGCTATTCGACAATGGTTCCCACCGCCGTGCGCCCAGCACCAACTACTCTCGCATAGTGGAGATCAATCCCGCCAACAACGAGATCGCTTGGGAATACCGGGGTGAACCAGCCATATCGTTCTATAGCTACCAGATCAGCGGGGCGGAACGGCAGCCAAACGGCAATACGTTGATCTGTGAAGGCGCCACGGGTAGGTTCGTTGAGGTCACCATGGGCAACCAGATAGTCTGGGAGTACATCAACCCGCTGTTTGCCGATAGTGGCAGGCTGGCCGGAGGAAGTTCAACGGGTCAGGCAAACTCGGTCTTCCGCGCCCACCGGCTCGCTCCCGACGCACTGGCCTTTAAGGGACGTGATCTGGACCCGGCGCGCTACGCCAACTTGAACCGAATTCTAGGCGTCGGCTAACTGCCTGCGGGTGTGGCCAAGACTAAGTGATCGCCATCGTCGCCCAGGCGTCCGTCAGATAACAGGTCAACTACTAGGTCGTTGAACCGGTCTCTCATCGCCTGGTTGGTCCGGCCATAGCCCAGCAGTTTGAACACGGTGGCGGGCGCTTGGTCTTTGGAAATGCCGTAAGACTGCTCCACCACAAAACAGATGGCTTCGACTAACTCGTCGTCGCTGACCATATCCAACTTGCGGGTGGCCGCTGGTAGGCCAGACCGATCTCGCACCGGCGGTTGGGACATGTCATTGTTCCAGAGGAAGTCTCCTTTTCGGGAGACCCTTCCGGTTTCAACCAAACGGTCGATTGCCTCATCCATGGTTGTTTGCAGTTTCTTGTTCGGTCGAGATACGCCGGCGGCAGCGTAGATGCGGCGAGCGGTCTCCAATATGTGCACCGGACTCTCCATATCAACCACCCGTGTGGCCCAAAGTAGGAGCGATACAGGAGTAGCTTTGGACAAATCTTTGTCCGACGCCTTGAGCCGTATCTTGGCGATCTGATACTTGGCAACCTGGATGGTTGGCTCCGGTTCCGGGACTTCATCACGGATGATCACCGGGGGCGGCTCAACCGGCTCAGGCTCCTGCATTGCGACCGGGATTGCCGCCGGTGTTGGCGCTTCATAGGCGTCGATTGCCGCCATGACCCGTTCCAGTTCTCGCTGCGGGTTGCTGGCCCACTCCGGACTCCAGGCCCGGTGCAGACGCCAACCGAGTCCTTGCAGCACCTGGGGGCGCAGGCGGTCACGGTCACGGGCTGACCTGGCGCTGTTATAAGACGGGCCATCGCATTCGATGCCCAAGATGTAGCGGCCAGGATGGTCGGGGTCGGATACTGCCAAGTCAACGGTGCCGGTGCCCCATCCCGGAGACTCCGCAACCATGTAGCCCTTGGCAGAAATCGTGTCCGCCACTGACTTTTGGAAGCGTCCTGCTGTTTCTGTATCTGATTCGGATTCGCCGTCTTCGGTAGCCGTGGCTAGGATACCCCGGTTGGCGAAAGCCAGGAACGTTCGCAATGCACGGACGCCTTGGGAGTTGGTCCGGTTCAGGTCAATATCGTACTCGGTCATGTTGGTGAACACTTCGCAGCGCCGTCTGGCCCTGGTAATCAGGACGTTGAGGCGGCGTTCTCCACCCTCGCGGTTCAGGGGACCAAAATTCAGGTCAACACGCCCGTCGTCCGCTCGTCCGTAGCCTATGCTGACCAAAATCACATCCCGTTCGTCCCCCTGCACAGTCTCCAGGTTCTTAACGAAGAAGGGTTCATCCGGGTGCGAGGCAAAGAAGCCCTCTTTAGATGGGTCGGCTTCTCGCAAAGCATCAAGTTGGTCCAGCACCTCCCTGGTTTGGGCCATGCTGAAGGCCGCCACACCCAGTGACAATTCAGGCTTGGTCCTGGCGTGTTCCATCACTGCTCTGGCTACGGCTTCCGCCTCCAGTGGGTTGGTGCCGGTGGTGCCGCGGCCGTACAACGTGTTTGGTAGGTGATGGTAGAACAGACCGTTTTCTTCTCGACCGGCGTCGGGGCTGGGGAACAAAACCAACCCGCCGCCGTAGAACTCCTGGTTGGAGACTGCGATTAGCGAGTCGTGGCGGCTGCGGTAGTGCCAGCGCAGCATCCGCGTAGGAGCGTTCTGTGCCGAGAACAAACCCAGAATGCTCTCAATATCGCTGGTCATATCGTCGTCAGAATTCTCTTCCGTGGCGACTGCTGTCTCAAAGAATGGTGTTGGCGGTAGTTGCTGGCTGTCGCCTACGACCACCACCTGTCCGCTACGCATCACCGCCCCTAGGGCATCCACCGGTTTAACTTGGCTGGCCTCGTCAAAAATCACCAGGTCAAACTTGATACCGCCAGGGCTGAGGTAGGCGGCGATCGAAAGCGGGCTCATCATGAAGACGGGTTTTATCGCCTGGATGGGGTTGCCCGCCCGCTCCAGTAGTTGGCGGATGGGCAAGTGACGGCGGCGTAATTCAAACTGCCGACGCAACACCGCAAGCTGCCCGCCTCCCTGGTTCCGGGGCATGCGCTCCCAGTGAGCCTGGGCCAGCCGCGCGCGGTTATGCTCTAGTATCCGGCGGTCCAGGTCTTGGAAGCTCTCCCGGACCTGATCGTGAGCCGCGCCGTCAAATGATCGCAACTCGTTTCGTTCTCGCAGCGCCCGTTCCCATAAACCCTCGAACCAAGCATGGTCATAGGCGTCGCGTAAGGCGTTTTCTCCAGTAGTCCACTGGTAGGCCCAGTCAATCATTCCATCTAGGCCTTCGGCCTGGCAATCGGCGCTCTGGACGTTCAGGCGGACCACGTCATGGACGCCTTCCATCCGGTCCAGGCAATTCATGGGCAGATAGAGTTGCTGCTCAAATGTCTGGTCGGCCAAGTCTCCGGACTGCTGGAACCTTCGGAAGACATCTAACTGCAAGGCCGAGGCCACGCCGGACGCCGTTCTACGGAGTTCAGTGGTGACGGCTTCAACGTTGTTGGCAATCTCGGTGAGTTGGTTAGAGACCGGACCCCAAGACAGGTAATTCAGTAGTCCGGTGGGCATCTGTCCACCGGATACGTCATTGTGAAATTCCAGCAGCCAGTCGGTGATCTCAGCTAGCTGTGGCCAATCTGAGTCCACGCCCCGCCAGCGAGAGCCAAATAGCTCAGTTCCAACGGAGCTGTGTCCGTCGAATATTGACTCGTTGAACTGATGCGACTGTACCGCTACGACCATGGCCAGCAGTTCTTTGCCGCCGTTTTTGCCGCCCGGAACTTGTAGTCCGCTGAGCTTTTCTTTGGTGCGGCGGAAATCGGCCCTAAGGAACCGCCACGGTTTGGCTCCTTGGTTCTCCAGCACCAGCCGGTCGGCAGCCAGATCCTGCTCCCAGGCGCTCGCCTGTAGAGATGGCCCATACTCAGACTTCAGCGCAGCCATGGCAGTGCCTGCCGTCACCAAGCTGCGGATATCATCTGGGTGTTCGGTCCAGTGGTCATGCTTGGGATCAACGTGCTCCATGTTGGGCGCTTGGGCTGCCCGGTGCGCGGCTGCCGATAGCTGATCTGTCTCGGCCAGTGTTGTAGGCTCCGCCAGCCACATGGTTTGCACCAGGCGATTGGTAGGGCTGGGCATGGCCAATAGTGCCACTTTGTAGGCTTCCAATTTGGCTTTCAGGTCGTCTTGAGCCGCTGGCAGCAGCTCCGTTAGTTTTGCGCCCCAGAATGGGTGTTCTTTGGGCGGCCCCATGGCGGTGACCCTGGCCTGTAACTCTTCAACCAGTCCGCGCTTGCGGCGGTACTCGGCCTGAGACCACTGGCTGACGCTGGTGATGGGCGTTTCCGGTGACTGGATATGGGTAGTCGCCAGTAGTTCTCCCGCCGCCTGGAACGGGGTGACACCCGATTCGCCGACAGCCTGGTTTATGGCATTGCTGTAGCCGTTCAGCCGGTCCCGAAGGCGGACGAGTTCGGATACATCTTCGGCCACTGCCCCAGTGCGCGGACGGCCGAGGTTCAAGGTTCGAGCCAGTTCGTCCAGTACCATCTTCTTGGCTGTTTTTTGGCTGTGCAGTTCCAAGCAGGCGTCGCCCAATCCCACGTTGTCCAAGCGGCGTTTCACGACTTCTAACGCAGCCATTTTTTCCGACACGAATAAGACCGTGCGGCCATTACCAACAGCCTGGGCGATCATGTTGGTGATGGTCTGGGATTTTCCCGTTCCCGGCGGGCCTTGGACAACCAGGTTCATGCCCTGGTTCACGTCCATCAGCGTCAAGGTCTGGGAGCCGTCGGCATCAACCACGTGATAGCTGTCGCCAGGGGTTAAGAACGAATCTAGGTTATCGTCGCCACTCACCAATGGCGGGGCTTCGTCGAACCCGTCTTCCAGCAATGACTCAATGATGGGGTGCTCGGCAGGGGATGCGTCGTCAGGCCAGGTCTCAATGTCCAGGTCCCGGTACATCAAGAATTTGCTGAAGGAGAAGAAACCCAAGGCAACCCGGCCACGATCAACAGTCCAGCCCCTCAACCCACTGACGGATTCGGCTACCGAGTTGAAATACTCGTCAATATCCAGGACTTCGGTGTCGGGCAGCTCTGCGAGTGCAATCTCGAACTCCAGCCGTAGTTTTTCTCTGAGCGATACGTTGGATTCGGGGTCGTCTCCGGTGTGGCGCAAGAGGAAACTGCCCCTGGGGTTGGTCCGCTCCATACTGACCGGCAGCAGCACCAACGGAGCGAGACGAGTCTCGGCGCCGGCCCCGTTGTCGACCCATTCCAGCATTCCCAGCGCCAAGAAAAGGGTGTTCACGCCCTGCTCTTGCAGGAAAGAGTTGGCCAGGCGGTAGGTGGAGAGCAGGCGGCGATCCAGGTCTTCTGCTGGGTGTGCGGTATTCAACTGAAAGTCGCGCTTGCGTGTGCCACCATCAGCCCCAGTTTCTGGCAGCAGGACGGCGGTCATATCTTCCTCGTCCAGCGCGGTGATGATGTCCTGCGGGGTGTGGCCCTGAATTCGAGCGCCCCTGGAACGGAGCAGGCGGTAATTCAGCAGTGGGTTTCGCATGCCCAGGTCGAGCAGGTCCCGCCGCGCGGCATCCAGCTTGGCGGCAACCGCAGAGGCATGGGCGTAGTGAGCCTCTGAGAGTTCTTCCACGCTCTGGACCAATGGGCGAATGGCTGACTGAGAATAGTCTGTTCCCAGGTAATCCAGCAGTCCGGCCGGGATGGACTCGGACTTTATCTCTTCGCCTAAACTGCGACGCCAAATAGCGATGGTCTCCAGCTCTGGCCAGGCCTGGGGGCTGGAGATACGGCCTCGACTAAACAGCGCATCTCCCAGAGTCATATGCCGGTCAATGGTCCGGATTCGCTCCTGGGATTCTATGATTGCGTTCAGCAAGCCCAGTTGTCCGGCCAACTCGGAGGGAGCGGTCTGTAGGCAAATCTCAGTGAGTACGTTCTTGGCGTGGCGGTAGTCACTGGAGAGCAACCGTGTGGGGCCGGTGCCGGAGTGGACCAGCGTTTCACGTACTTGGTCTGCGTCGATGGTCCATGCTTCAGGAGTCAGGAATTGCCCGTGTTCCATGCGTATGAGTGACAGCGCAGTGCCAGCGGATAGCAGTTCATCCAGTTCTTGCTTTTGGTCTTCCCATTCTGAGGCACTGAGGTTTATGCCCTTTAAATCAGGGGCGTCAAGGGCCCGGTGGGCCGCCAGGACGAGTGCGTCCCGTTGGCCCTGACCTCTGGGTGCGGGCAGCCCCATGGACCTGGCAAGCTCGCTGGCAGCGTTCTCCAAACTCTGGAGTGACTGTCTGTTTGGACGGGCCGCCTGGTTTGTATCAGCAGTGGTATCAATTCTTGTTTCTTGAATTGTTTCCGAGATTGTATCCGGAGCTGTTTCTGGGACTGATTCGAGGGCCGGATTAATAATGGAACCGGCTGCTTGCTCCCCCAGTTCCGATGATTGGTCTTCACTGCTTCCTGTCGACATAACACCACGTTAGCACACCACCCAAAATTCAGACCAGTAGTCTGTTACAGAGCCCGAGTTATTTTGGTCAACATAACTCGACAAACACCATGTTATACTCGAAAAATTACAGGTGAATTACGGGGTGTCAGGCTCGTAGACCTACGCCCAACACCCACGGCATATAAGGGTAAGACAACATGGACGTATTTGACTTGGCACAGATAGTTGATGGCCACAGTAAAAACGGAGAACTCTACCACGAGTTTTTCAAAGCCAAGCGGCTCAGCGCTGGGCTCTACGTACTGAAAGCAGGCGAAACTGACCCTCAATTACCGCACACCGAGGATGAGATCTATTACATCGTATCGGGTGCGGGGACGGTCGAGATTGACGGCGAGCACCGCGAAGTGAGCGCCGGAGCGGTGATTTATGTGGAAGAACACGGTGGTCACCGTTTTCATACCATCACAGAAGACCTCAGCATAATTGTAATTTTTGCACCGCCTCGCCATTCGATGCGAACTTAAACCGGCGGACTTGGATCTGCGGACTTAGACCTGCGGACCTAGAAATTGGAGCAAATGATATGCCAGACGTAGAAATCATGGGCATGATTGGTGTCAATCGGGAGCGCGACTCCTCCCGCGGCGTTACGGTCAGCCTGTTCGGTGGCGGAATCAACCCAAAAGATGAGATTCCCGCCGGTATCGACCCTGATTACATCGCAGAGTTTTCCCAGGCCCACGAAGCCAGCGGATTCGACCAAGTTCTGATTGGCTATTCCTCAGCCACGGCGGAAGGCTTTGGTGTTGCGGGGTACGCGGCTTCACAGACCAAGACGCTGGGTTTCCTGATTGCCCACCGGCCAGGCTTCGTCGTTCCCACTCTGGCCGCTCGCCAGGCCGCCACCCTGGACCAACTGACCAAGGGTCGCATCTCGTTGCATATCATCAGCGGCGGCAGCGATCTGGAGCAACGCCGTGACGGCGACTGGATAGACCATGATGCCCGCTACCGGCGCACCGATGAGTTCATGGAGGTTATGCGGCGGGTCTGGACGGAAACCGCGCCCTTCGACTACGACGGCGAGTTCTTCAAGTTTGAGCAGAATCTGAGTGAAGTCCGGACTTTTCAGCAACCCGGCGTGCCCCTGTACTTTGGCGGGGCATCGGACGTTGCCAAAGAGGTCGGCGCAAAACGGGCCGATGTTTACGCCCTGTGGGGTGAACCCCTGGAGTCCATCCGAGAGCAGATTGGGGATATACGAGAGCGCGCCGCCAAGTATGGCCGCACTATTCGCTTCAGCGTATCTGTGAGACCGATTCTGGGCGATACCGAGGGCGAAGCATGGGAACGTGCCAGAGGTATCCTCGATAGGGTTAAGTCGTCGGTCGGAGAAACTATTGGCCCAGCTAAACCGGCACGACTGCAATCAGAGGGTTCACGGCGTCTACTGGACTTCGCCGCCAAGGGTGATGTCCACGACCAACGACTTTGGATGCCCATTGCCGCCACGACCGGGGCCGCTGGCAATACCACCGCGCTGGTTGGCACCGCCGAACAAGTGGCAGAATCGCTATTGGCCTACCACAAGATCGGCGCCGACGCCTTTATCATTCGTGGATTTGATCCAATGCAGGACACCATTGATTGGGGTAAAGAGCTAATCCCCAGAGTCCGCGATGGCGCAGCAGCGCTGGCTAGGTAACCAAAAGGAGCCAATCTTGTTGAAGATTAGCTCCTTTTTATTCACCTATAACCCCTCTAGCTCCAGCAACCCCTCAAGCAGACCAAAGAACCGGGCTGCGTCCACATTCAAGGGCAGAGTGATCTCACCCGGCCCTCCGCTCTCTGTAGTCTCGCCCCAGGAATCGTTTTCTTCTAGGCCGACATCCAGGTCTACCTTGGTGACTGTGGCAATGGCCGGCTCTAAGGCAATGGCCATCGCCAATGGGTCGTAGAACTCGAATCTCTGCCTGCTGGGTTCTTTTCTAAACCAACCCTGCAGCATTTTCAGGGTTAGCTGGCCCAAAGGATGGTCAGACCGCAGTACCATGGCCTGTTCGCGGCTGATTCCTACCTGACGACAGGCTGCCAGATCAACCAGAGTAATCGGCAGCCCGCTGGAAAATACGACCTCAGCAGCAACCGGATCACTGTAGGTATTGAACTCGGCCTTGGGAGTGACATTGCCCGGTGCATTCACCGCGCCGCCCATGACTATGATGTTCTTGGCCTGTTCCAACGCAAAGGGGCGCTCCCAGAGCAGGTGGGCCAAATTGGTCAGCGGGCCCAGGGCCACCACAACCACCTCGCCAATCTGATCGGCAGTTAGTTGGTCGTAGAGAAATTCCACCGCACCCTTGTTTACCGGGCCAAAAGATGGGTCCGGTAGGCGATGTGACAGTCCGCCGGGGCCGTGGAACTGAGGCGAGTAGCTGAACTTGCCCCGCAACGGACGGGCAGCTCCTTTCGCCACTGGAATGTCACTCCGGCCTGCCGATTGTAGTAGGGCCAGCGCGTTGCGCGCGGTGCGGGCCAATGGGACGTTACCGCCAACGGTGGTCAGCCCTAAGATTTCCACCTCAGGGACGGCCAAGGCCATTAGTATCGCCACGGCGTCGTCGACACCGGGGTCCGTATCAATGATTAGTTTGGTTGGTTCGGCCATCGGGTTATGTTGATTCCAGTCTCGCCTGTGTTTTTGGTTAAAACGGTGCGGGGTCTCTGTATAAATAGGTAGAATTTGCGAAGGCGGTCAACGACTCCAACGCCGTATGAAAGAATCGGTAGCCGGTGGCCTGGTGCAGTTTTCCGGTGCTCATCAAGATGGGCCAGCGGACCTGATCCAGGCTGGTGGGAGTGGCGTCTCGTTGCAGATGCAGTCCCCAGCAAAGCTGCACCAGCGGGTAAGCCAGGAAGGGCGGTAGGCTGATCAACTTGCTCTTGAGCATCTGGGCCATCTCGCGGTAGTGGACGATACCGTCTCCGGCGACGTTGAACGTGCCGGGAATTTCTCGCTGAATGACCAAAGATAGGACTCGGGCCAGGTCGTCGTCATAGACAAATTGTAGTGGCGGATCGTAGGCCGTTAGTCCCAGCATCCAGGGCCGAAAATACGAGTCAGAAGTAGGGTTATCGGTCCCGTTTCCCAGAACGACGCAAGATCTGAGGGTGGTAATTTTGATGTCATCTTGGGCCAGCGCGTATTCCTGCAAGAACATCTCGCTTTGCTGCTTGGCATGGGCGCTGGAATCGTCGGGAGACGGCCGCATGGCAGAATCTTCAGAGATTGGAATCGGGTTGTCGCTGTTGGACCCATACACAGCGTGGGAGCTTAGATAGATCAGGTGGCTGACCCTAGTCCTGGCGCAAGAAGCCATAACCGAACGCAAGGTTGCCACGTTTTCCTCGCGTATGGCGTCTATATCACGGCGGTTGGCTCCCTTTTGTGGGTTGAACGCTAGGTGTACCAGGGTGGTGGCGTCTTGGTCGTTTAGTTCGTCGTCGATGGGCTCAGAAACGTTCTTGCGGTAGAAGGCGATGTTGTGGACCGGCACCTGTAGAGGATTAACATCAAAGGCCACAATTTTACGTAGCCCTGGATCCCTCTCCAATTGGGCCAGAAGTTTGGTGCCAACGTACCCGGAGGCTCCCGTGATTGCCACTACCTTTCCCTGCTGGGCCATCTAACCTGCCGTCCCAAAAATCTTGTGTAAAATCATGCGCTGGTTTTCAAAAATAATTATTTGCGTGAAGACCGGCCAGAAGACCGGTGAGAAGATGGAATAGGCAACATACTGCCCAGCCAGGTCTTGGCCGTGATGCCTATCTTCTCAGCCTTGCTCAGAGAAACCCGCGTCTCTAGCACATCGTAATCCGACGCCTCGATACGGTCTAGCACTTTCGAGTAAAGGGCACCCAACACAGCCGGGCAGGCTCGCGACCGACGCGATAGATAGGGTAACAATTTGAACCCTTTGTCAAAATACTCCCTGGCGCGCTCGGCCTGGAACTTCATTAGGTCATGAAACGCCTGGTTGTGGACCCCGTTCTTGAGGTCGTCTTCCGTATAGCCAAACCTGGCCATCTCGTCCTGAGGCAAGTAAACCCGGCCCATATTGAAGTCTTCTCGCACGTCGCGGATTATGTTAGTCAACTGCATTGCCAAGCCCAGGTCCACGGCGTATTCCGTGGCTTCGTCATCCTTGTAGCCAAATATCTGAAGGCAGATCAGGCCAACCACTGACGCCACCCTGTAGCAGTACTCACGTAGTTCCTCAAAGTTTTCAAACCGGTCTTTGACCAGATCGCTCTCGACACCCAGGATGACTTCGTGAAAATAGTCCTGAGGGATGGAGTAATTCCGGGCCACGTCTGCCAATGCCACGTAGACCGGACTGGAAGCCTTGCCCGTATAGGTGCTATCCAAGTCAGATTGGAGGTCTGCCAGGGCTTTGGTCTTGGCGTCGATTGAGGTTACGTCGTCCACGGAGTCGTCACAGTGGCGGCAGAAGGCGTAGGCAGCGTAAATGGCCCGGCGTTTGGCCGCCGGCAGAGTCAAGAAGGCGTAGTAGAAGGTCTTGGCCTCTCTGCGGGTGATAGTCCGGCAGACTTCGTAGGCCGATTCTAAATCCAAATCAGGATTGATGGAGGAATTCTGCATACAACCTTCCGCATACAACTGGTTGGAGAATCGCAGGGGTTGGGTATGGATTGGAGCGCTGGGAACAAGTTAGAACAAGTAAGTAGATTATATTACAGCAGCGGGCCGGAAACGGATTCACCGGCCCGTTAAGTTATTTAGCTCAAGGGAAGTTAATTCGAGCTTAGGCCTTAAGCTAAAACCAGCTTACTCTCCCAGCACGTGCACCATGACTTCTCGGTTGCGGGGGTGGTCCAGTTCAATGAAAAACACACTTTGGTAGGTGCCAAATTGGATCTCGCCGTTAATTACGGGCACGGTCTCGCTGGTGCCCAGTAACAGGTGCTGCAGGTGGGCATGGCCGTTGGGAGATTCGTCTTCGGTCATATTGACGGTGCGAATCTCAAAATTATTGTGTTGGTAGTCATGCTTTCTGGGGAAAATCTTCTCTAAGAAAGCGGCCATATCGTCCAGCAAGAGCGGTTCGTTTTCGTTAATCTTCACGGCCGCGGTGGTGTGCTTGGAAAATACAACCGCAAAGCCGTTGGCAATCTGAGATTCTGCAACGCACTCGGATACCCAGTCAGTGATGTCAATGAACTGAGGAGCGCACGTGGTTTTCACACGCTTGCAAAAGGACTTGCTAATCATCTTGGAGTTCCCCCTCTCTTTTGGCCTCGAACAGTCTTGTTTTGATACATTTTGCGTCTTCTAGATGGTTCTTTCTAAAGACTGTTGATTAATCGCTGATACCTGCCCATTGCCAGTAACGGCCAGTAGTTGCGATACAGGTGATAGTTAATCATAAAACCGGCTGGCATATCCAAGCCCTGATAACTGATTTCTCCGATATCTGGCATGGTTTTGAGGCGCTCTCCCACGCCGTAGCCGGGAAACCCTGTGCCGGTGAAATACGGCTCATCCCAAGTCCCGTCATTTCTCTGGGTTTTGGCTAGATATAGTAGCCCCTTTTGTGTGGCTTCGCATCCATGGTCTTTGGCGGCCACCAGGCCGAGCAGCGCCCAGGCTGTTTGGGATGCGGTGCTAGGACCAACACCGCGCAGATTAGGGTCCACGTAAGAGCCACAACTCTCGCCCCATCCGCCGTCGTCATTCTGGTGAGATTTAAGCCAAACCACGGCCCGGTGGATGTACTCCTGGGACATGTCTTCGCCAATAGCTTCCATCGCGGGCAGGACAGCACCGATGCCATAGACGTAATTCACGCCCCAGCGACCAAACCAAGAACCATCTTCTTCTTGCTCGCTGACCACATACTTGAACCCGCGAGCCACGGCCTGGTTGTCTGCCGTGTAACCCAGGCGTCCGTACATCTCAAGAAGATGTGCGGTTACGTCCACGCTGGGCGGGTCTAAGGTCTCGCCAAAATCTGAGAACGGTATCTTTGTCAGGTATTTCTTGTTGTTGTCCTTATCGAAGGCCGCCGAGCCGCCGTTCTTGGACTGCATCCCAGCCATCCATTCCACTCCGCGTTTGATGGAATTGGCACGGCGGGGCTCCTCACTCTCTGGCAGCCTAACTTGGTCCAGAGCCATGACAACGATGGACGCGTCATCAATGTCTGGGTAGGCCTGGTTGTCGAACTCAAATGACCAGCCGCCCGGACGCGTCTTCTTCGCACGTACTTGCCAGTCGCCTCCGGCGAATATCTGCTTGTCCATGAGCCACCTGGCAGATGACTGGACCATTGGGTCGTCGGGAGTTATGCCGGATTCCAGCAGGGCCAACTGGGCGATGCAGGTGTCCCAGACCGGCGAGATGCACGCCTGGACGCTGCAAAGGTCATCGTCTTCCAGCGCGAATACCTCAAAGCCCTCAAACCCCTTTTTGACTGCTTCATGCTCCGGGCCGTAGCCCATGGTGTGCAGGGCAATCAGAGAGTAGACCCATGGCGGCTGGATACCGGCCCATGAGCCGTCGGCTTCTTGATGTTCCAACACCCATTTCAGAATTTTGCGCTCGGCCCGTCCTCTGAACGGATGCCAGGGTAGCCGTTGGTAGAGTCCAACCAGCTTGTCAGACCAATAAAGGGCTTTGGCCCAACCAAGACCAGACTTGGGTTTTGGCAGGCTGTAATCAAATCCGGAGCGGCCTCCGGGGTAAAGTTCGTCAATGTTGGCCGACTCGGGAACCGGGCAATAGGGCTGGCGGGCGAGAATAATCAGCATGGGGACAACGGTGGCTCTGGCCCAACTGGCAAACTCATAGATGTTGAACGGTGCCCAAGACGGCAGGTAAATCATCTCTGGCGGCATGTTTGGAGTGCCTTTCCAGTCCCACTGGCCAAACAGCGCTAGCCAAATCTTGGTGAACACTCTGACCTGTGGAATCCCGCCTTTAGATAGGATGAACTCGCGGGCTTTCTGCAGCGGTTCTGAGTCTGGAGAGTGACCGGCTAACTTGAGCGCAAAGTAACATTCAACTGAGGTGCTGACATCGCCAGGGGCCTCGTAATACTGGCCCCACGAACCGTCGTCTCGCTGCTTGCTCAGTATGTAATTGCAGACCTTGCGCCACCGTTCCGAGTCATGGCGGCCAGTGAAGAGGCAGAGCATCAGATACTCGGCTTCCATAGTGGGGTTGGACTCCAGTTCGCCCCACCAATAACCCTCAGCGTATTGTGACTGGCGGAAATACTCCTGAGACTTACGCACCGCATCCTGAGTAGCTTGGTTCACCCGCGTATTATCTGGTCGTACAGTCATGGCTAGGCGGCGTCACTACGGAGTCGTTCCAGGTTTTTCCCACCCACATAGCCGTGCTCAACGAACCAATCAACCGACTGCTTTAAAGCATCGGTAACGGAACTCTGGGGCAAACCCAACTGGTTGATTGCCTTATCGCAGGTCACATAGGCTGGGTGTTTGGATGCCAGCACCCCTTCCACTGGGACGACCGGCTCGCGACGGAGGAGAGTCCCCTCGATGAAGTGGTCAGCGTAACCAACTCCAACCACCAGCCAATAAGGCGCTCTAATACGGGGCGCTGGTAGCCCGGTCAGTTGACTAAGCATGTCGAATATCTGCTTCAGGCTCACGTTCTGGTTGCCTAAGATGTACCGCTCCCCCGGCCTGCCCTTCTCTAGGGCTAGGATATGGCCTACCACAACGTCAGCTACATCCACGATGTTCATGCCTGTCTTCAGATAGGCAGGGATCTTGCACCGTAGAAAATCCAACACAATCTTTCCGGTTGGTGTGGGCTTAACGTCCCACGGGCCCACCGGCAGGGTTGGGTTGACCACCACCACTGGCATGCCACCGGCGGCGAAGGCCAAAGCCTGTTGCTCAGCCAGGTGCTTAGAGTTCTTGTAATGGCCGTGGAGCGACTTGGGGTCGAGAGGAGTATCTTCGTCGCCGAGGCCGGTTTGGGGAATGCCAATGGTGCCCACGGTGCTGGTATAGACCGTGCGGGAGACGCCGGCTTGGCGGGCTGCTTCCAGGACGTTTTTGGTCCCCTGCACATTAGCCTGTGATACACCGGCTGGGTTCTTGGACCAGAATGTGTAGACGGCCGCCACGTGGTAAACAGCCTCACAACCCTGAATGGCCCGGTCGATTGACTGCCGGTCCAGGATGTCGCCTTCCACCGGAGTGATTCCGGTGTCTTGGATGGTCAGACGGTTGCTGCCAGGGCGCACCAGCGCCTGGACATCGTCGCCCCGCCGCCAAAGTTCGCGGGCCAGGTTCCCGCCGATGAACCCGGTGGCGCCGGTGACTAAGACTTTCATAGTCTCGCTATACCGGCTGGAGAGACTGCTGCCAATAATGGCGTTGGGCTAGCTGCTGCCATTCCCAATGACCCCAGTGGCCCTCATGTAGGACAGCCCAAAGTTGGTTAACACCGCTTGGCACAGTTGTAGTTGTTTCTTGAGGCGGAGCATTGTGGGGATGCGCCACGGCATGAGCAGCACGTTGGTTAAAACTTTGTAGGGAGATTTTGCCAGTCCTGGCAAGTAACCTGGTAGGCGTTGATTGGCTGTGTCCAAAACCACTCTCACGGAGAGAAACGGCACTCCAGCTTTTTGTGCTGCCTCCGCTACCCGGTAGTCTTCCATGTTGACGCTGGTCGCTTGATACTGCTCCCGGAGTTCTTCGCGCTCCTGTATCTCTGCAACCAAATGGTCAACGGTCAGCGCTCCACCGTTGAACAATGGCACTGATAGGTCTAAAGCTGCCTGTTCCGCAGATTTGAACATCCCTGTGTCCGGCGTGATTGCCCGGCCCGCGCCCAGGGCAGCCCCATTTTGGAGTGCGTACCGGTCTGCCAGCAGCAAGTCGCCGGTCTCAAGGGACAGGTCGATGCCTCCAGCCACTCCCACTAGCAATACGCCTTCCAAATTGGTGCGCCGCTCCGTGAGTAGCTGGGCTAAAGTAGCTCCTGCCCGGTCTGGCCCAACGCCCAACACTCGAAACTCCACCGGGGGTCTAACCCCGGTGGCGTCTTCAATGTCGAGTAATTCACGGCGGAGACCAATCAATTCTTGCTCCATGCTGGCAGCCACGATTAACAAATTGTTGTACTTCTCTTAACTACGAAATAACTTCGAAATTTACCTGGGAATTCTAATGATGAAATTGAACTGCTATTTGAGACGCGGAAGAACTAATAGTCTCGGCATTGATATTGGACGCTGACTGGCTAGGCAGCGGTGATGCCGCCTTTGGTGGCCGCGCCAGACTTGATCAAGGTGGCCCAGTCCTTGGGGGTTCTCAGGGCCTCAAATATGGTGGCCGACTCAAAGCCGCAGTGCATCATGCAGTTGGCGCACCTTGGGTCTTTGCCCACCCCGTATTTCTCCCAGATGTCTTCGTCAAACAACTCGGCAACGTGCTCCACGTGCTCATCTGCCAGTGGATAGCAGGGCTTTCTCCAGCCCATAACCGTGTAGGTTGGGTTGGACCAAGCCGTGCATTTATACTCCCGCTCACCCTTCAAGAATTTCAGGTAAAGGGGGTTGTTGTAAAAACGGGCACCCTCAGCGTTCTCCGGCGACAGGAGCTCTTGGAACAATTCATGGGATTCCTTCCGAGTTAGGAACATCTCTTGGTCCGGCGCGTCTTCAAAATCAAATCCGGGGGAGATCATTGATCCCTCAATCCCCATATCATTGACCATC
>JAPKDE010000238.1 GCA_028822675.1 Dehalococcoidia bacterium
CAGGACAACTCTTCCCTGCCCATCGAACCGTAAAACAATAAAGAAACAAAAAAGACCCTCTTGGATTGCGATCCAGGAAGGTCCTTTTCTTGTTGTAGCTAATTCTGTTGCGGGAAGACTGAGTTAGTCATCCGCCTGGGTCGGGACCGGAACCGCTGCTTCTTCTGTTGCCTCGCCTGAAGTAGAAGAAGCTTTGACCGAAGCCTTCCCGAATCGTTTGCCGATGATTCCCGTTTGGTAGGACGCCACCAGCGCACCCAACATTATGGTGAAGACGACAGCTGTCGCGGCGTACTGGAAGCCTGTGCGGTAGAAGGGCATAGCCTCGGTTTCAGTCATGAAACCGATCCCCGCCGGCAGCGCTAGACCCAGCATGGCGGCCGCGATGGTTACCCCGATGGTGTGGCCCATCTGTCGGCTGGTCTCCATCACACCCGAGGCAAAGCTCCGGTCCTCGGGCAGGCTATTCATAATCGTGGCGTTGCTGGGCGCGTTGAACGTGTGTGTGCCAATAAACGCCGGTATCAGCAATATGGGCAACACCCAGATCGGTACTGAAGTGGAGAACACGGCCAGCAGCACAAACCCGGACGCAATGGCCAGCAGTCCTGCCGGTCGGATCCACGGTGGGTTGGATTTGTCGAAATAGTATCCGGCGATCAATGGCAGGAAAATGCCCAGGAATTGACCGGGTATCAGCACCCATGACGCGACGATGGGGTCGTAACCCAGCCCGTTTTCAACCAGTATGGGCACCAAGGTAACCACGGCCATCATGGACATGTGGAAGGTATGGTCACTGAACAGGGCCATGGAGAACTGGCTATTCTTGAAATTGCCAAAGTTCAAAAACGGCTGAGCCGAACGACGCTGCACAATGATGAAGGCCACCGCCATCACCAAGAACAAAGCATGGACCGGCAGGTGATACTCAAGGGCCTCTGCGCTGACAAAGCTTTCATCGCCCTCGTGGACATGCAGTCCAGAGAGGATGAAAACGGCCAGAGTAGCCATCATCAGCAATGCGCTGGGCGAGCCCAACACCACCTTCTTGGCGGCATCGGTAGCCTTGAGTAATTCGTACTCCAGTAACGGCCGGGCCATCCACAGAGCGAACATTCCAACCGGAACCGAGGTCAGGAAGACCAGTCTCCAACTGAAGAACTGCAAGAACACGCCAAATAAAGCCATGCCCAGCAGTGTCCCAATTCTGGCTGCGATAATGGGGATGGAATACGCTCTGCCCCGCTCTTTATCGCCAAAAACAATCGCCAAAATAGGGTTTGCATTGGAGCTAATCATAGACGCACCAAGCCCAACTACCCCGCTCCAGACGATTGCCTGGTTGATGTTGGCCGACGTTACGGCCAGCAACGAGGCAATGGCCATGATAATCACGCCGACAAAATAAACCCTGACGTGACCAATCTTGGAACCCAGCCGGGCGAAGAAGAATACCGTGCTGCCGATCACCAGCATCCTGGCGACGATGGTCCAGGCTGCCTGGGAGACATCTACGCCAAAGTCCTCAGCCATCGACGGCACCGAAAGGGCCATAGGGATGGTCGAGAGCTGGACCAACAACTGGGTTGAGGCCAGGGAGAGCAGGACCCGTTTTCTAGTTTCAGTCGAGCTTAAGTCTCGGAAAGAGGCTACCAAGTTCAGACTGCGGAACGCGTTTCTATCTATCAAATGTTTGGCTAAATCACGGCAAAAGCCGCAAGACTCTGTGGTAAAAGTTAATCAGCGTCTGAGGCCAAGTCGTTAGAATGAGCCTCAAACGATTAGATGCTGGATATCATAATAATATCGATGCCATATTATTTCAATCATTGGGTATTGAATACTTATAATCAATGCCTCTGATTATTTGCGATTTATGCTCTTCTAGAACCAACGCAAAATTAACCTCCCCCTTTCGTAAAGGGGGCCTGAGGGGGATTTCTGTTAATAGACATTCATAGCCATCTGGTGATGCCGGAATACCTGGAGTATCTGTCCGGCCGTGGCAACCTGCCCAAGGCGGTCCTGCGCGGCGGTGCCTACTTCATTAGCTGCGGCGGAGGCTACACCCAAACCTCCGCAGCAGTGCACGCCAACGTTGAACAAAAACTTAAAGACATGGACCAGATTGGCGTGGACTTGGCCGTAATCAATCACGGCATCCCCGGCCCGGAGATGCTGGGCGGCGCAGAGGCCGACGACTGGGCTGCACGGATGAACGACTTCCAAGCCGAGGTCATCCAGAAATACCCTGGCAAGTTCATTGGCTGGGCCAACATTGGTTTTGGCAGTCCCGAACGCTCCATCCAAGAGGTTGACCGCTGTATCAACGAGCTTGGCTATAAAGGCGTCCAGCTCTTTTCCAACATCAACCAAAAGGTGGTGGACTCGCCGGAGTTCATGCCCGTCTATCGCCACATCGCCAAGCTAGGTGTGCCCGTCAACCTGCACCCAACCGCGCCAATGAACCTAAACGGCATGGACCTGCAACCCCTGGTACGCGGCATGTCTCTGATGTTCGACTCCACTCTGGCCACCATGCGGCTGGTGATGAGCGGCATTTTCGAAGAAGAACCTGGCTTTAAACTGATCGTCCCACATACCGGTGGCTGGGTGCCCTATCTGCGCGGCCGGGTGGAGCGCATGATTGATATCTACGAACCGCCAGAAGGTGAGCCAAAACTGGCCAGACCGTCCGCAGAATCGGTGGATCGCATCTACGTGGATACGGTGGCGCACAGCCCCGAGACGATGAAGTACTGCTACGAGATGTTTGGCCCTGAAAAAATAATGTTCGGCACCGATCACCCGTTCATGCACTGGGAGATCTACCGCGAGATGATGGACGGCCTGGAGTGCACCGACGCCGAACGAGAACTCATCTACCACACCAACGCCGAAACCCTACTAGGCCTTGCAGGCTGAGCCAGGCAGGCTGAGCCTGCACCCAAATACCTCTGGCTCCAAACCAAGCCAAGCCTAGCTAGCCCCTAGTCAATGCTCCAACTAGCATTCTTGCTGGCCTCAGATTTCAGATGGTCAACGATCCAGTCCTTGACCGATTCCGAGACGTAAAAGGTGGGCATCAGTAGATCGCCGTCGGCAAAGACTCGGCCGTCGGCCCTTGCCTGGTCGGTCGACTTGGAGCCGGGCAGCATACGTATCCCGATTCTGAGGTTGGCGACTGTCGGTTTGATGGCCCGGAGAAACACCAGTTTTCGCTCCACGGTTTCCCGAGTCTCTCCCGGAGAACCAAAGGTCTGGCCAACGGTATAAGGCAGGCCGCCTTCCTCGCACAAGCGGCAAGCTTGGAGCATCTGGTCTAGGCGGACAGACAATTCATCGGGGTCAATGGCATCGACCACCAGGTCACCGATTATCACCAGGGAACACCCAGACGCTTTCATCAGGCCAATCAGTTCCGGGTCGCAGTTCCGGGAAACCAGGCCAGTGTTCCACTCGATTTTCAAATCGGCATTGATAAGAGCTTGGCAAAACGCCTTGGCGTGATCAACTGGGGCATTGAAGCCGTTGGCGATGAAGAAAAACTTGCTCAGCCCGAGCCGTTGCTTCATGTCCTTAACTTCGTTCAGAACCTCTTGAATAGGCCGCAGGTTTTGTCGGTCTGCAGCATCACCGTTTCCGCCTTGGCTACTGAACCACTTGGTAATCACACCAATGCCAAACCCGGCCTCGGAGTACTTATCCAAATCCAATTCTTCCAGACGTGGCGGCTTCATGACCCCGGAAGTTGGCTGTGGGTCGGTCACTGTGACCTTGCCGTCTTCTCGGTAGACCAGGCCAGGCAAGTCCGTATACGACTTCCCGCTTTCTATCCGGTCAGCCAAATCGGCAAACACGTCACCGCCGCTGCCCGCAACGCCAACATCAGGGCCAACGAAATCGAAGCAATCGGTTGGTAGAATACTGAACGCGGGCCCACCGCAAACGATGGTGGCCTTGCTG
>JAPKDE010000029.1 GCA_028822675.1 Dehalococcoidia bacterium
GAAATCAACGACCCGAGTCCTGTCGCCTTAGCCCTGAGGGAAATGATGCCAACCATCTAGAACGAGGTATTCTAGAACTTGTCCGGGTGACTTTAAATCAGTCTTTCCCGTAGGTTCAATTACAGTGGTTTCATAACGACGCATCTAGCTTGAGCACCGCTACTACTTCCGTAAATAAAATGGTCGGGATGAGAGAATTTGAACCTCCGGCCTCTGCGTCCCGAACGACGCGCGCTACCCACCGAGTTATAGATTCGGCACATCCTAACTAGGAAGCTGAATCGTCAACGTGAATCGCAGAGGAGTAATTGCGTACACGTTGTCAGGCTGAGCGGGGATAGTGTGCGTTGGCTGATAAGAGTGCCAGCTCTTAAGTGTCGTCCTGTTGACGGTAGCGGTTGACTATGGGGAGGCGGCGGTCTTTGCCAAAGGCGCGGTGGGTGATCTTGACGCCGGGCGGGGCCTGACGGCGCTTATACTCATTGCGGTCTACCGCAGACATGACTTGGCGTATAACTGCCGGGTCAAACCTCTTGGCGACCATCTCTTGGTAACTCAGGTCATCTTCTACGTAGGCTTCCACCACCGGGTCAAGCACGTCGTACTCCGGCAGACTATCAGCGTCTAACTGGTCCGCTCGCAACTCAGCGCTAGGCGGCTTGTCAATAATCGCCTCGGGAATAACATTATCCACCGTTCCAAAAGCCGGGCCTTGCCCGTTGCGCCAGCGGCAGAGCTCGTAGACCGTGGTTTTGGGTACATCTTTCAGCACTGCAAAGCCGCCGGCCATGTCACCGTACAAAGTGGCGTAACCCATGGCCATCTCTGACTTGTTGCCGGTGGTGAGCACGATCCAACCAAACTTGTTGGACACGGTCATCAGCACGTTGCCCCGCACGCGTGCCTGCACGTTCTCCTCGGCCACATTGGCTTCGGTGCCCTTGAAGCGGTCTTCCAGCATGTCGGTAAAGGCCTGGTGTGCCTGTTCTATGGGCACTTCCCACAGTTCCATGCCAAGGTTCTTCGCCAGTTCTTCGGAGTCACTGACGCTGCCGCCGGACGAGTAACGCGAGGGCATGGTGATTCCCACCACATTGTCTTTGCCAAGGGCGTCCACTGCCACGGTGGCGGTCAATGCCGAGTCGATGCCGCCCGACATCCCGATCAGTGCCTTGCTGAAACCAGACTTACGCAGATAATCTCCGGTACCCATGACTAGGGCACGGTAGACTTCTTCCGGGCCGTTCATCTCCGGCGCCAATTGCTCGTTTTCCAGTTCCGACTTGAAACTCGAATCTGCGTCCGACACAGTCAGGGCCTTGGGTTCTCCCACCGCCTGCAGGGCAGCGGCAAATGACCCGGTCGGCTCAGGTTTTTCATCGGCTATGTCGTTCGGGAATTCCAGATCGGTAATCAGCAGAGACTCTTCGAAAGCCGGTGCTCTGGCCAGTAGGCTACCGCTGGCGTCGTAGATTATGCTGCCGCCGTCAAAGACCAGTTCGTCCTGGCCACCCACAGTGTTCACGTAGGCGACAGTCAGGTCGTGGTCAACAGCGCGCTTGGCGATCATCTCTTCCCGCATGGCCCGTTTGCCGGCGTGGAAGGGCGAGGCGTTGATGTTGACGATCAGTTCAGCTCCGGTCTGGCACTGCACGGTGGTTGGACCCACTGGGTACCAGATGTCCTCACAGATGTTGACGCCAATCAGCACTCCGCCAATACGGTAGACCGGGCAGACAGAGCCCTTCTGAAAATAGCGTTGCTCGTCAAAGACGCCGTAGTTGGGCAAGAATATCTTGTGGTAAACGTCCACCAATTCGCCGTCATGGCAGATGGCGGCGGCGTTGGTTATCTGCGGGCCAACGTCTTCGGACGGTCGATCTAAAGAGAGTATGTTCACGTAGCCCAGGATCACCGCGATGCCTTCTGCGGCTTCTGCAATCTGTTCCATGGCGGCCACGTTGTCGGTTAGAAAGGACTTCTTATAGAGCAGGTCTTCCGGAGGGTAGCCCGTGGTCGCCATCTCAGGGAAGGCAACAAGGTCTGCCTGGGCGTCTCGGGCACGTTCCAGGTAGTCCAGAATCTTTGCGGTATTTCCAGGGACGTCCCCAACTGTGGGGTTGATCTGCGCCAGAGCCAGGCGAAATGTCCGTGCCATGTATTTCCTCGTGCTGGGTTGTGGCGAGTATACAGATTTCCAAATCTACATGCCAATCAAAATTGAGCCTGAACCCGACCTTTGACGTAGCTTTCAGCGAGCAGGTGGTGGACAAGGGTTACCCGCCGAAGCTAACATTTCGACGTAACGCATTTGGGCCAACGCAACGCGAGACGGCCCTCGAAACGGCCTTTAAGGAGATTTACCATGGAATACGCCATCAACCACGTCCATATCAGGGCTAAAGACCCCAAGGCGTCTGCCTCCTGGTACGAGAAGATTTTCAACGCCAAGATTGTTTCAGAACGCGAGGTAATGCCCGGCACCATCACCATTGGCATGCAGGTGGGCGGCCCCACGCGACTGAACATTTCCTCGCAGCCGCCGAATTCCTCTCCCGAACGGGCTATCCCGGAACTCAACAGACTTGGCTTGGAACACTTTGGGTTCCACGTGGAAGACCTGGAAGCCGAGATGGCCAGGTTTGAGGCTGAGGGCATCCGCGTTGTGCTGCCTTTGACGGTGACACCCCAGGGGATCAAGCTGGCCTACATAGAAGGCCCCGACGATGTGATTATCGAATTGGTGCAAGCTGCCCCTTAATAGCCCTGGAAAAACAACCCGGAAAAGTAACGTCGATTCTATTTCTAGATAACGGATGGAAGGTTTATTTCAATGGCTCAAAAGATGACTGGAAAACAGGCTGTATTGGAGATGCTCAAGGCAGAGGGCGTGCAACACATTTTCGGCAACCCCGGGACCAGCGAAGGTCCGTTAATGGACATGTTGGGTGACTACCCGGAGCTCGAATACCACTTGACCCTGCAGGAGAGTGTTGCCGTAGGAATGGGAGAATCCTATGCCAGGTCCATTGAGACGGCGGCCTGCGTCATGCTCCACGTGGACAGCGGCCTGGCCAATGGCATCTGCCTGATGCTGGACGCGCTCAACACCGGCACTCCAATGGTCGTGATGTCGGCCAACTATGATGCCCGCAAAGTAAACGAGACCATGACCGACCTGGCAGAGTTGGTGCGTCCGGTAACCAAGTGGTCTGTCGAACTAGACCTTGCCGATCAAATACCGTCGGTTATTCGCAGAGCCTTCCATGAAGCCAACAGCCACCCCAGAGGTCCGGTCTATGTCGGATTTTCGGCCAACGCCCTGGAGGCCGAGGCCGAGATGAACATCGTCCCATCCAACAAGATGCACGACGACACCAGGCCCAGTCCAAAGGGTATTGAGGAAGCAGTGGCCCTGATCGCCGCCGCTAAAAACCCGCTAATGATGGTGGGAGACCGAGTATCTGAAGACCACGCCAACGATGTGGCCGTGGAATTGGCAGAACTGATGGGCTTCCCCGTTTACCAGTCCCGTGGTGCCGAGGTGGCATTCCCCACAATGCACCCCCAGTTCTTTGGCAACCACACTCTGCGCACCCCTGGCGGACGGGCGATACTGGAGGACAAAGACCTGGTTTTGTGCATTGGCATGGACGCCATTGACGAACTGTTCTACTGGGGCGATGTCATCCTGGGTGAGAACACCAAACTGATTCACATCGACCCAATTCCAGGCCGGGCCGGAAGGTCGGAGCCAACAGACGTGGGAATCGTCTCGCACTGCCGAATGGGAATTGAGGAATTGATCGCCGGCTTGAAACCGCTGGTTACGCCTGAGCTTGCCAACGAAATAGACGGTCGGAAGATCGGCGTGGTGGCTGCGGCTGCTGACAAGCGGAAGGCGTTTGAGGAATCGGTAACCGAGAATTGGGACAGCAAGCCAATGTCCCCAGCGCGGATGATGTACGAACTGGCAGCCGCGATGCCCGATAACGCCATTGTGGTCGATGACTCCCTGAGCAACCGAGCCACCATGCGGCATTACTTCCAGGGTAAGAAGCGGGGCGACATCAGGGCTTTCAGAGGCCAGGCCATCGGTGGAGGTATGGGCGCAACAATGGGCGTCAAGGTCGCCCACCCAGACCGTCCAGTCGTCGGTATACTCGGAGACGGCAGCGCCATGATGACCGTCCAGGGACTTTGGACTGCAGCCAATGACAACATCCCCTGCGTGTTTGTCATCTGTAACAATGGCATGTACCGGATCCTGAAGGTGAACTTTGACGTTTACCAGCGAGATATCTTGCAAATGAAGGAAACGGCCGGAGAGAACCTGCCGTATTCCGACTTCCCAACGCCGTTCCACATCTCAGCCATCGCTGGTGGCATGGGAGTGGCCGGAGAGCGCATCACCGACCCAGCAGAGATTGCTCCAGCACTGCAAAGGGCGCTAGCCTCGGGTAAACCGGCGGTGTTGGACATCGTAATCGACGGCGCTATTTAGACTTCTCGCCCAAACCGTCTACGTAAAACTATTTGGCAGAGAAACATGGAGGACATGTTGGACATATTTCAGACTGTGGTCGCCAAGGCGTCGGGAATCACCGCCGATAGCCCTTTGGCCAGCGTATTTTCCGGCCGCACCGACCTCATGGAGTTGACTGAAAATTCCCACGAAGCCTCACTTAGGCCCAAGAGCCCTGGCGGCTTGTCCCACGCAGAACGCGCTGGACTGGCCTGCCGGATGGCCAGAATTAATAACGACTCAGTCCTGGCCACCCACTACGAGAGCTTGTTCGGTGATGGTAGCAAAGCTCTTTCAGATACCGGCTTTGACGGCGGCAGCAACGCCAGACTCAAGGCGATCGTCCGGCACACGGATCTAATAACCACCAACCCCAAGGAAGCTGCAGCGGGTGACGTGGCGGCCCTGCAATCCGTAGGGATGAATGACCCGGACATTGTCAGGCTGTCAGAATTAATCGCGTTTGTCAGTTACCAAATAAGGGTGGTCCATAGTCTTAGGTTGATGGCGGAGGTAGCATGAGCGACATACTCTATGAGTTCACAACGGTAGTTCCCTTCTGGGAGCCCCGGGTAAAACCAGTGGTGCTCACGGAAGCAACCCCTGAGCAACTAGACGCCATGAGAGTGACGGTCTCCGACACCAAGATCGGCAACTATACGCTGGTATTGGCCCTGGACCCGGAGACATTACAACAGCGCACGCCGTTGTTTAACGGCATCATGTACCACCACGGCGGTCTGTCTCGGGCTGAGACCGAGTTCGGCGCTGTGGCGGCCTCGGTGGTTAACGAGTGCATCTACTGCGCAGCAGTTCACGCTAACCGGTACAACCAACTGACCAAGGACGAGTCGGTGATGGACCGCATCTTTGCTGACCGTAAAGATGCTGATCTGGATGACCGTCAGAAATCGATGCTCAACTTTGCCACCAAACTGTCGCAGAGCCCGCCAGAGGCTGACAAGGCCGACGTTGAGCGGATGGTTGAAAATGGACTTGGTTTGGATGAAGTATTTGACCTGGTGTTGTCCGCGTCAATATTTGCCTGGGCCAACCGGTTGATGCACGTTCTGGGAGAACCCCATCCCCAGCCTTAGGTCAGCCGATTTTCCGGTTTTATTTTCTGAATACTTAAATATCAGAGAAATAGAGACGGCAAAATGCCAACTCCAACGCAACTGGAGCGCGCAGTGAACTTTGCCGGACTGCGCGCTCGTTTAGCCAACCGACTGCCTTTTTACTACGGCTGGGTGGTATTGGCCGCGGCTTCGGTTCCGAGCTTTGGCTCAAGGCCGGTGATGGCTGTGGCCACCCTCTCGGTGTTCGTCGTGCCCATGACCGAGGAATTTGGTTGGTCACGGGGGCAGTTCTCTGGTGCGGTGAGTCTGGGCGCACTGTTTGGACTGCTGGTGTCACCACACGCGGGCCGCTTGGTCGATCGCTACGGCTCCGGAATAATGCTGGCCGCGTCTGCTGGGGTGGTGGGCATCTGCGCCATTGGCCTTTCCATGACCGCTCCCGTCTGGTCCTTTTACGCCATGTACGTGCCGGGGCGAGCGGTGTTCTCCAGTCCATTGGAATTGGGCACGTCCACCGCCGTCAGCAACTGGTTCATCAGACGCAGGCCATCAGCGTTGGCCTACATGGGCATCATCCAATCTATTGGTCTGACCATCTTTCCAGTGATTGCCCAGGTGATGATCAACGGCTGGGGCTGGCGGACGGCCTGGTTGGCCTTGGGGATATTCACCATCAGCACAGGTATCATCCCAGTATTGTTGTTGATGGCGCGTCGCCCTGAGGATATGGGCTTGGAACCCGATCCTGAAAAGAGCCAGCAACCAAGCCGTGAGGCTGCTCCGGGTTCGGTAGAGGCAATCACGGAAACTGCAGCCTCTTCCCCTAATCTTGAACACAATTACACAGTGCGCCAGGCGTTGCATACTCGGGCGTTCTGGATTCTGGCGTTGTTCTCAGTGTTTGGGTTCATAGTCCAGGCTGGGGTCAGCCTGCACCAGGTGCCCCATTACATCGGCCAGGGTGTGGATATCAGGTTGGCGGCGGTCACGGCCAGCGTCTTCGCATTTGGGCAGGTGCCTGGCGGACTGTTCTGGTCGTTCTGGGCCCGGCGGTTGCCGCTGCGAGTCTTGTTATCAGCGGCGGGCGCGATCATGATGGTCGGCGCCATCGGCACGGGGTACAGCAGTTCTTTGTCCGTTGGGTTGCCCATGGGGTTTCTGCTGGGCGTAGGCGTGGGCGGGATACACCTGTTGCTACGGCTCACCTGGGCCGACTATTACGGTCGTTTACACCTAGGCAGCATCCGAGGCCTGACATTGCCCGCACAGATCGGCGGACAGGCAATGGGGCCCTTAGTTGCCGGGTTCATGTTTGATGCCACCGGTGACTACCGCGCGCCGTTCACCGTATTTGGAATCATAGTCGGCATTGCCGCCGTGATGGTGCTGGCCGCCAAGCCGCCGGGACCGTTGCCACGAGTCAGTTCTGTTGCAGAACCTACGGCTGAGGTTGGCCGTAGCTAGAAACGCTCCCATACTGACCTTTTCCCGATGCGATGGAAAGGACGGTTGACGCCTGCTTATTCAGCCTTGGCCTTGCGGCTGTAGACGGCGAACATTGGGTCGTCGGGCGGGCTGGTCTCGGCGTTGAGGAAAGAGGCTTGGATATCCTCAAAGTTCTCTGCGGCCTCCATGTAGGTTCCCACCAAATCAACCCGGCCTCGGTCAGTGGAATTGCGCCAGATCAATACTGCTTTGCTGGCAAACATGCGGTTGGAAAAACTGACGATAAACACCCCACCCGGTCGCAGAACCCGGTTCACCTGGGCAAAAGTCTCAATGGGTTTAGTCAAGTACTGGGCGGAGACCGTGATTAATACCGCATCGAACGATTCATCCTCAAACGGCAGCACAGGATTTGTGTTCACATTGTGAACAACAAACTCATCCAGGTCCGGATTTTCCTTTAATTCGACCTGATTCATGCCCAAACCAACCACGTGTGCCTTAGGGTGGCCAGCAGGCCAGTGCGTGCGCCAGGCACTCATTAAATCCAGTATCTCTGAGTTCTCCGGTACCTGTTGCTTGAACAAGTTGCTGATTGCAGTGATGGCTCCCTGGTCTATATGTACAACCAAGCGCGGGGACTGGTAGAAGACTCCGTCGTCCTCTTCATCCTCTCGCTGGAAATATTCTGGTCCGAGGTTTGACTGCGTGGCGGCACCTCCTGATGGACTGATTTGACGTGTATCGGCGGCTTCGGCAGATTGTAACATGACCCTGTTCGAAGTCAGACAATCTATTTAATAACGCTGGTGGCGTGGCCTTACAGCGATTACAATTCGCCCATTCGTCATTAGACATAAGTTGCCAAATTGAACCTAATCAGATCAAAACCAAGTGAGGAGTAACAAACATGGCTGAAGAAACCAAAGAGGAAATGCTAAAGAGGATCTCAGAGAACCGGGGCTACTCCCTGGAGATGCACCGGATTATGGCTGAAGTTGACCTTGATTGGGTCACTGCCTACAACCAGTTCATCGATGCCACCTACACTGGGCAGCGCCTATTGGATCGCAAGACCAAGGAATTGTTGCAGGTGGCGGTTGAAGCAGCACTGAAGGCCGACGTTGACCAGATCCAAGCCCACATCCACGTGGCCATCCAAGAGGGAGCCTCACCTATGGAAGTGCTTGAGGCCATGCAGTGCGTGATCATGCCCATGGGTGCCCTGGCCTACCGCCGTGGCCTCCAAGCCTGGTCCGCCGAAACCGGAATAGGCCTAAACGCCTAACTGGCATAGCCAGGTTTTCAAGGGCCTGGTGCTTGAGGGATAACGTCATTAACCCGCCCTCAGCACTCAAAATAAAAGAGAGCGTCCCGATATAATCGGGACGCTCTCTTAAGTCAGACCCCAGGAAACGCGGCTGCGCCGCTATTTCTGCCAGTTTACTTTATTTGTTAGGGTTCCAATGTCGTTGATGGAGATGGAGCAAACGTCGCCGTCCACCATATTCTCTGTTGCACCGTCGGTGCCCATCCACAGGATGTCGCCGGGTACCAGAGTCAGGTACTCGCTCATCTTGCTTATGAAAGTGCGGACGCCGAAGATGGCAGTGGCAACGTCATACTCGCCCACAATCTTCTCGTTGACCTTGATGATCACATGGAAGTCGTCCGGGTTAAGGTCTGTGACGATCCAGGGGCCCATAGGCTTGAAGGTGTCAGTGTTCTTGGCCCGCCACATCGTTCGGTCGCCTCGCTGCCAGGTGCGCTCACTGACATCGTTGCCGATGGAGTAGCCAAACACGTAATCCAGCGCCTGTTCCTCAGTGACATTGCGGCAGGTCTTGCCAATGACCACCACCAACTCTCCCTCATACTGAAGCATATCAGTGGCGTCTTTGGGCACGATTATGTCGTGGCCGTCTTCAACCAAGGCGTTTATGGCCCGGTAGCCAACATCGGCCTGTTTAGGCAGAACTGCTTCTTCACCACGCATCTGGGCGGCCCAGGTCACATGCTCCGGGTAGTTGATACCAGCGGCATAAAAGGTCGGCGGGATGACCGGAACCTCTAGTTTCACCGCGTCCAGCTTGTGGGTCGTTGAAGTCTTTGTGTAGCTATCAAATGGGCTACCATCAACCTGAGTTACGGTGTCGCTCTCGATGATGCCAAATGATATGTCTCCGCCGGTGGAAAATCTGCACCATTTCATGTTTGTCTTACCTCGTTTTGGGCTGCAAATGCACGCGCAGTGTCCCTGGTTAAGCAACGAGTGCTTGGGCAGCCGTTAATCTGTCAGGCCAATTTTACACCGCGCTCCCGCCTGGTCAAGCAGGAGATTGTCGGTGCTGGCCCTACCAAGGTGATAAAATCTAGCGCGCTGGGCCAAACTTCTTTGTAATTAAGCACGCGGGGAACCAGTCGTCCAGCGTTAAAAATAAAGACAATCAATAACAACAAGGTGGATTAGCCATGCGACTGGAAGGAAAGACCGCCCTGATCACCGGAGCCAGCCGGAACATTGGCCGAGCGATTGCCATTACCTTTGCCAAAGAAGGCGCTGACTTGGTCCTGAACACTCGCACCAGTCAGGCTGAACTGGACGAGGTAGCCGCCAAGTGCCGCGAACTGGGAGTAAAAGTCCACACCGTGATTGCCGACGTGTCGGATTCCGACAGTGTCAAAAATATGGTTGCAGAAGGCATTAAAGAACTGGGCAAGATAGATATATTGGTCAACAACGTGGCCATCCGCCCTCACAAGCCCATCCTGGAAGTGACTGACGAGGAATGGCACCACACTCTGGGTGTGAACATGCACGCTGCCTTCTACCTGATCAAAGCAGTGTTGCCAGGCATGATTGAACGCAAGACCGGCAGCATCATCGCCCTTGGCGGGCAGTCGGCGATCACCGGGCGTCCCGGCACATCTATCGTAACCACCGCCAAGACCGGCGTGGTGGGCTTGATGCGCGCCGTCGCCGCTGAGATGGCTCCCTACAATATCCGCGCCAACATGGTTAACCCCGGCTCCACCGACACCTCCCGGGGCAACCCAGAGTGGTATCCGGAGTTCCAGACTGGTGTGGAGCGCGGCTCCAACGAACACCTGAAAGAGATTCCCATGGGTCGCCAAGCCACTGTTGAGGATATTGCCAACGCCTGTCTGTTCTTCGCCTCAGACGAGTCTGGTTACATCACCGGCGACAGCGTAAACGTAATGGGCGGCCGCTACATAAACTAACTGGCGCAGCCAGGTTTTCATGGGGCGGCGTGGTTTGTGGATTAGCGGCGTTGCGGTCCGTTAGCCATCTAACATCAGAACAGGGCTCGTCCGCCGTGTAGGGGCTGGTTACAAACCCGCCCTAGTACTCGTCAACCATGCCACAAACCCGGAACCAACTCCGGCTGCAAGCCCTGACGTGCCGTCGGTGATTATCCCTGCGTTTTGTCCAACTGCTGCCAGACCAGGGCCGCGGCACCCACTAGACCCACTGAATCGCCCAATGCTGCCGATGTGAGCTGGAATTCTTTGTGGAGTTCGCTCATTGCTCGGCCCAAAATCTGGGTTTTGATGGCTGTGAGTAGGTCTAACTTCACCAGGCCAACCGTTACCCCGCCGCCGAGCACGATCATATCCGGGTTGAACAGGTGGACTACGTTGGTCAGGCCGACGGCCAGAGCGGATACTACACCGTCCAAGATAGACACAGCCAACGGGTCATGCTGCTCAGCAGCGTTGAACACCGCTTCGGAATCGACATTATCCGGGCCTAGCGTAGCCAGAACAGAGCTTGGGAACTCACCGGCAGCCAACCTGAGATTGGCGATGCGGGCAATGCTGGTCCCTGAAGCCGCCGTTTCCAGACAGCCCCGAGAACCGCATTCACAGCTAAGCGCGTCTTCTGATGGGTTCACTATCGTATGTCCAATCTCAGCCGTTAGACCGTTGGCACCCAAGAACAATGACCCCTGATCCACTGCACCGCCACCGACCCCTGTGCTGACAGTGACATAAAACAAGGTTTTTACGGGTTGGCCCTGATCTGCCGATTGCTTGCCAGCGCCAAAGTAGAACTCACCCATGGCCGCCAGGTTGGCGTCGTTGCCCACCCAGACTGGCAGCGAGAACTTATCTTCCCAAAGGGCGTTGAACGAGACACCGTCCAGAACCTTTAGGTTTGGCGGTTGATAGAAGGTGCCGGTGGTTGGTTCCACTGGGCCTGCCACTGCCGCACCTATGCCTGCCACTGGGCCGCCGGCGTTTTCGGCGTGTTCAATGGCCGTTGCCAGCAACTTTTCAGCGTGGACCAAGTACTGTTCTTTGGTGCCGTTCTGCGGGTTGGGTTCTCTGGCCTGCCACAGGATATTGCCCTGCCGGTTGATAACCGCAGTCCGAATCCAAGTGCCTCCCCAATCCATGGCCACTGCTACCTGTGGAGTGCTCACAGCCCGCCCATTTGTTTTAATAGCCCGCTGCGTTTGTTCATCTAGCTAGTAACTCGTTCAACGTGTCCCGGAGGGTGGTTTCAGTCAAAGGGCCGGACAATTTCTTGACCAGAATTCCGTCACGGTCAATGAAATATTTTTCCGGTATACCACGAACACCGTAGTCGATGGCAATGACACCTTCACGGTCGAAGCCATTTGGGTAGGTATGCCCTTCTTGCTCGAGGAAAATCTCAGCGTCGCCGATATTATCCCAGACCGACACTCCGATGAACTCCACGGGTTGGTTTTGGAACTCCCGGTAGACCTTGGCCAGGGTTGGAGCTTCCACGCGGCACGGCTGGCACCAAGACGCCCAGAAATCCACCATCACAATCTGTCCCTGGTAATCTGAAAGATTCAAAGAACCGTCGCCGATCAAGTCCAGGCTGAAATCGCGGGCCAATTCAGCGTCGACTTCAAACTCGATAAGTTCGTTGTTAGTGGCCAGGCCGCCTGGGTTGCCACCGGTACTGATAGACGCCCAAGCCAGCAGCGCAATCAAACCCAACAGCGGTACCCCGCCACCCAACAAGACCCAGACTCGCTTGGTCATTCCAGTACGTCTCCGCTTGAGGTTGACGAGTCGCCGCTGGAACTGAGGATTCGGTTGAGCAATCCTTGCCGTTGTGCACGGTAGTCTAACTCCGGAATGTGTCCTTCCTGGTATTGCAGGTCCAAGTCTGCCACAGCGCGCACCACTGCGGCTCTCTCCGCTGGATCCAACGCGGCAGAGGCCATTGACTGGCCGTCGACACCTGAATTAGGGCGATAGCCTCGTATGAGGCCCCACAGGAGGATAAAGGCTAGTGTCACACCCAGGGCGCTGGGTATGGCTATCTGCCAGAAGCGGCCACCGGTGATGGTGTTGGAGAAACGGGTTAAGGCACCCGGCAGCGGCAGACCGGTGATTTCAACCTGCAAACCTTGCCCCTGTGGCAAATCTCTGACCTCGTAGGCCCGGTAGGACGTGTCTTGGATATTCACCGGGTCAACACTAGTGAGATTGGAGACTGCCATGTCCGGAAATGTTTCCGGCATCAGAACTTGGAAGATACCGGCACCCTGCACGAGGCTCTGCCGATAGGAGACAGTATCTTCCTCATACGGGAACACGTAGGAAAAGTCGATGCTATGGGCGCCCGGCACCACGGGCGATGTTAGAGCAAACCCGGTGCCAATGGACACGATGTCTCCACCGGGAAGGTCAGATTGGACATTTAATTCGGCTGGGTTTGGCGGCAGAGCAAACCGCAAAAAGCTGATTTGTTCCAGGTTCGTAAGATCGGGCAGCAACGTCCGGTCTGACGGGTTAACGAGGCGGACAAACTCTATAGCGCTGACCGATTGGTTATCTTTGTCCACCGCGGCAATGACCATCACCTGCCGTTCCACGTGAATCACCGAGGCATCGCGGGTGGTCTCGTAGACGGTGAGCGTTAGTTCTTCAGCCAGGTTGTCGTGGGTGAGAGACGTGCCGTAAAAGACACCCAGGTGGTCAACACTGACCGTGTAGGTGCTGCCGTCTTCAACCTGGACGTTTTCAAACACGAAATCGCCATCAGAATCGGCGTTGGCCTGTCCGGTGCCGGCGAGACGGCCGTCGGCTCCGGTTATCAGCATCAGTACGCTGAGGGCTTCCGGTATCTCTGCGTCCGCAGTGCCGTTGATCACCTGACCTCTGACAGTGGTGGCCTCCTGGGCCAAGATAGCCGGGCCGCCAAAGGGGAAGAGAGTCAAGGTCACAGCCAGGATTATCAATAAACCTAGTTTGGACCTCACTATTGGGACACCATAATTGCCCCGCAATTGGGGCACTCAGATGCGCCGGCCAGCACTGCGGCGCTGCAGTCAGGGCAGGCAACAATTCGGCCATCGGCGTTTTCTCGTTCGCCCCTGGCCAAGAGTATCTCTTGCTCCAGCACCCAGGCGGGATCACCACGACCGGTCACAAGCTGGTCTCTCAGGACTGTGGCCGCCTGGATCCGATACGCCTGGAATTGCTCCTGGAACTGTTCATCCGGCATGCGGCCAAGTTGGAATTCCAAATCCAGGGTGTTCATGGCGTCGAAGATGTCGGCCAGTGCTTGGTCGTCAGACTCGACCGGGACCGAGCCAACGGCGGCCAGCGGCTCGCGGTCACGCAGAAACGCGTAACTGACCACGGCAAAGCTGAAGACGGCCAGTATTGCGCCAAAAGAAATGGATATGACTGTTTCTGCGTCCATAAACTCAGTTTATCAGGGGAGGCAAACCCACTAGACGACCGTTGGCCGGGTTCCAGACGAAAACCGGCTAGGGCTCGGCACCGGGGCGGGAGCACGGACTCGCTGCGGCCACAGAGCAACCACCGTGCCGACTAACATCACTGGCCCGGCCACCCACATCCACCAGATGAGCGGGTTAATCAGGATTCGGAATCCCACGCTGCCATCTGGCAAGTTCTCGCTGGGCACGATGTACACGTCTTCGACAGGAGTGGACCGGATGGCTGCGTTGGTCGCAGCCATGTTGAAACTGGGATAGAAATCCCGTTTGGGACGGACGGTCTCCAGTAGCTTGCCGTTGCGGAAAATCTGGACGGTGGAGGTGAACTCAGTGCGGTTGCCCTTGGGCGTTTCTACGCTACCTAAAAAGACAAATTCGTAGTTATCGACCACCACGGATTCACCGGGGCTCAATACGATATCTTTTTGGGTGCTGAAGAACGATGTTCCTACGATGCCCAAGGTCACCATTACCACTGATAAGTGGACGATGTAGCCTCCGTAACGGGGCCGGTTGGCCATGATCAGATTTAGGAAAGCCGTCACGTAATTCTCTCCCGAGCTACGGTGACGAGAACGAGTCCCCCGATACCATTCCAATAGAATCCCGGTGGTCACGAAAGTCGCGAGACCAAACCCGATTAGGGCGTATTCCTTGTGCAGTCCCAATGCGGCCAGGATGCCCACGGTGGCCAGCCCGCCAATGATCGGTGGCAGCAGGGTCTTTCTGACGCTGGCCATTCCGGCTTTGCGCCACGGTATCAGCGGACCAACCCCCATCAAGAAGACCAGGGCCAGCATCAGCGGCCCGTTAACCTGGTCGTAGAACGGTCGGGCCACCGTAATTTCTTCGTCATTGGTCAACCGTGATAACAGCGGGTAGACCGTGCCCCATAGGGTTACAAACGCTATCGCCAAGAGCAGCATATTGTTCACTAGGAACGCTGCCTCCCGGGAAAGCATGGAGTCCAAGTTTCGGGCGCTCTTCAATAGCGGGTACCGCCAGATGAAGATGAGGAAGGGCACAATTACGCCAACGGCCATAAACGTCAGGAATATCCAGCCCAACGATGATGACCCAAAGGAGTGGACCGACGGCACCGAGCCGCCTCGGTTCATGAACATACCGTAGAGCGCCAAGCCAAAGGCCACGTTGATCAGCACTATGTTCCACATGCGGAACATGCCTTGGCGCTTCTGCACCATGATGGAATGGATAAAGGCGGTGACGCCTAGCCAAGGCATGAAGGCTGCGTTTTCAACGGGGTCCCAGAACCAGAAACCGCCCCAGCCCAGGATGGTGTAAGCCCACCACGAACCCAGGAGCAGACCCGCGGCCAGTAATACCCAGGAGATGAGGCCCCAAACTCGCCCGGCGTCCACCCATTCGTCCCCGGTATTCCCGGCCAGCAATGAACCCATGGCAAAGGCAAACGGTATGGTGATGCCGATTAACCCGGCCATCAACGCCGGAGGATGGAAGAACATGCCAAAGTGGGTCAGTAGCGGGTTGATGCCTTCTCCGTCCAATGGCACAAACGGGAGTTTGTCGAAGGGGTTGGCCATTATTGCGGTCACGGCCAGGAAGAAAGTCAGAGTCAGCATCAAAACTGCCGTTGTGTAGGGCAGAGCGTCTTTGAACTTTTCTGGCGATCGCCAAACCGCGATGCTGGACATGATTGCCAAGACAGTTCCAATGTAGAGCAGCGATCCCTCGTTGCCGGCGTAGAAGGCCACCCAGGTGAACCGGTTGGCCATTGCCAGGTCGCTGTGGGCCGCTACGTAAGCAATTTCAAAGTCTCGGCTGATGAAGGCGATGACCAGGCTGAAGGTGGCAACGAGCAAGACCAGACCAGCTGCGTACACGGCTGACTGAGAGCTTTCCACCAGAGCTGGCGACTGACGCAGTTTACCGGCCACCGAGCCAACGGTGGAGTAGGCTGCCAGAGCCAGAGCTATCCAAAGGCTTATCGCGCCTAGTTCAGCCATCTATCTGCCTTGTTCTCCCTGTTCAGAATTATGTTTGGATTCCTCGGTATTGGGTGAATCCCCGAGTGCATCTCCGGGTGGGTATACGGAAGAGCTGGTTGGATTGGTTTTACTGCCCAACTGCGCCGCGTTTCTGTTCAGGTCCAAGTGACGATCAACCAACTGCAAATAGGGTATCAGACCCGCGTCTGTAACCGGCTGGGCGGTGATTGGCGCAGACCCGCGCCGGGCCATGGAACGGAGGATTAAGTACACGGCTATAAGTCCGGCGATAACTCCGCCAACTGGCATCAACCAGGCCACCAGGTTGGCACCTGATTTTGGCGGTGCGGCCAGGATATCTTTGCCGTAACGCTCAACAAAGAAATCAAGAATCTCGTCTCGGTCACTGCCCTTGGACAGCATATCACGCACGATTTGGCGCATTTGGAAAGAGATTTCTACCTGGGCTTGGTCAATGGTCTCGGCGGGGCAGACCGGACACATAATCATCCGGTCTATGCCCTGGGCTTGGCTTTCGCTGAATGACCCTTCAGGAGGAGACCTTTCTAGTAGGTTGGGTTCTGGCGTTTGGGCGTACAGGGTGCCATTCTGGGCGATGGTCAAAGCGGAGAAAAGCGCGAAGACGACCAGCAATAACAAGATGGCTCTGGGAATAGACCTGGCCGCAATATAGGTATAGGGGCTTAGAGTCGAACGTCTCATATATCAACCAAAACCGGAAACGCAGCCCCAATACGTCCCGAGTTATTTGCTAGGTTAGTTTGCTTATTAAGTTTACTTTGGGAGCGACCCTACGTATTCAGCAATGGCGAAGCGTTCCGTCTCGTTCAATAGTTTGCCAAAGGGTGGCATGACCGAGGTTGGGCCAAGAGGCCTACTCTCGGCTTGCAGCCTGGAAGAGATGAACGCCACGGGCCGGTTGGTGATGTCCGGGGGTACGATAGGTGTGTATCCGTAGGTCCCGGTGATCTTGGCCAAGACTGGTCCAGTGCCCTTGGCATCGGCACCGTGGCACATTTGGCAGTTGACCAGGTAGAGTTCAGAGCCGGTGTTGGTCACAGTCGAAGCAGGGGGCGGATAGAACGCTACTGCATCAGCCACACCGAGCAAACGGGGCGGTTCATGGGATTTAAAAGACTGTTGGTAGTGCTGTTCATAGAAGATATCCACTGGATAAGTACCCTGGCTACAGCCAACGAACAAGATACCAAAAAGCGTGGCTATTCCGATGAACCAACCTTTGAATTTACGCTTGCTACGTCCCGCCTTGGGCTGATCCGTTTGAACCTGATCGGCGCTAAGCGAAGTGGAATGTGAAGTGACCCGGTTAATCATTAAGCCCCCGAGCCTCCGTCCTTGCGGACTACATCAATAGCTCCGGCCTGCGTGAGCAGAGTTTGTGTTTGGGTTAGCTGATCTTCGTCCACGTTGACCAAGACACCAATGTAACCTTCAGTGATACGAGTGTCGTATAGGCCCTGTTTGAACGCGGGCAGCCTGGATTCAAACAGGATGCCGATGATTGTGAAGACAATCGCCGTGAGCATTGTACTCTCGTAAGTCACCACAGCCATGGGAGGCATGGACAGAATCGGTTTTCCACCCTGTGCCAACGGGTAGGCCATCTGAGTCATAGCAGTGAGCATGATTCCCACTGTCATACCAATCAAGGCACCAACAAAGGGGAAGATGTAGAGACGATGGCTCTCTTCTCGCTCACCGAATGCTCCCTCAGGGTAGGGAGCGTCCGTTAGAAAATCGTAGTCGGTCATTGGAACGCCAGCAGCCT
>JAPKDE010000239.1 GCA_028822675.1 Dehalococcoidia bacterium
CGTCAAAGGCCCTTATCTTTCGGTGTTCGCAGACCAGACCCTTCTCGGCTTCTTCAAAGCAGATCTCGCTCAGACGGCTGATGGCGACGTAAAGAATGGACTCGTCTGGCGAGAAAGCCAGGCCGTTGGGGTATTCACAGGCGTCAGTGGCCACGGATATCTCGCCGTCGGGCGCGATGCGGAATATACCGGCGAAGCCGTACTCGCGTTCGGTTTCGGGCAGTCGCAGCATCGGATCAGTGAAGTAGATGCTGCCATCGGAGCGGGTAATCACATCGTTGGGTTTGTGGAAACGTTTGCCTTCCCATCGCTCGGCAATGGTTGTGACCGTGCCGTCGGCGTCCATGCGTGTGACGCGGCGGTGGTCGGAGCCTTCACACATGAGTAGACGTCCCTGACGGTCAAAGGTGCAGCCATTGCCCTCACCGGTGCCTTCTCGGACCACGCTGACACCAGCAGTCTGGTCCCAACGTTGCAAGCGGTTGCCGACCAGATCAACAAAGGTCAGGTAGCCTTCAGGGTGCCATAACGGGCCTTCGGTGTTGCCCAAGTCGGTTGCCAGTAGTGTGTGTTCGGGTGACTCTAGGATATCGTCCAGGTTATCAGGCATAGTGGCTCTCCGGTGGCAATGAGAAGTCGGGACAAGAAGTCGAATCGGTCTTTAGACAGGCGGGATTATAACAGTATGTTGTGCGTGGCGCACTCTGGCGTAGACATCGTTTGACCAGTGCCTATGGCTTGATTAAAATGCCAGTCACCTACCTCAAACCGAAGCAATTATTTAAGATTTGGGACAGGCCAGAACCCCGAACATCAAATGGAGAAAAATATGGTCAACATGAAGCCAAACGATTCTGTGGATGACATTGCTGTGGAGTTACGCGCTCAGGCAGCCCGACTCTGGGGCGAGCAACGCGCCACTGAATTGGAATCTTATATTCAAACGACTGCCTTTCAGCTATGGGAGTTGGGCCAAGTGACCCCTCACCGCGACTTGGAACCAGGCTTTTATCAATAGCCCTTGGAACCCCTGGCAACCAGTCGAAGTTCAAAGACTAATTTTCAAATGAGGTCCAATCATGCCCCAACCCTACCAATTAACAGTGTCTGAAGCGGCGCAACAGATAAAAGATAAACAACTTTCTCCAGTTGAACTGGCCCAGTCTCAACTGGAGCGAATCGATGCCACCGACAAAGAACTACAGGCCTGGGTGACCATTGACCGGGAAGAGGTTTTGACCACCGCCAAACAACTGGAAGACGAGGCCAAAGAAGGCAAATCACGAGGTCTGCTCCACGGCGTGGCGGTGGGCCTAAAGGACATCTTCTACACCGCCGGAATGAAAACCGCTGCCGGCTCCAAGGTCTACGCGGATTTCGTGCCCGACTTTGATGCGACCACCGTTAGGAAAATTAAAGAAGCTGGCGGCATAATCCTGGGTAAAGCGGTCACCACCGAGTTTGCCACGTCTGACCCATCACCTACCTATAATCCCTGGAACCTGGAGCACACACCCGGCGGCTCCAGCAGCGGTTCTTCCGTGGCGGTGGCTTCTAAGACCGTGGGAGCTGCCCTGGGCTCCCAGACGGGCGGCTCAACCTGCCGTCCGGCGGCATATAACGGCATCGTCGGACTCAAGGCCACCTACGGACGCATCAGCCGCTACGGTGTGGTGCCGGTTAGTTGGTCGCTGGACCACGTGGGCATCTTGGTTCGCACGGTGGATGATGCGGCATTGATGTTGCAGGTGATGTCCGGCGAGGACGAAAACGATCCCGGTTCTGCCAGCGAGCCGGTGCCGGACTTCAGGCAACAGATGGCAGAGCATAATCGACCGCCTCGCATTGGGATACCCAGCCAGTACTACCAAGACAAATCGACACCAGAGGTCTGGGCACACACTCAAGCAGTTGCGAAGCAACTTGCCGCCGCCGGTGCTGAGATCGTGGAAATTGGTCTGCCAGATAGTTTTAGTACCGCTCACAGCGTGCAGCGGATAGTGATGAATGTGGAGTGCGCCGCTTATCACGAGCAGTTCCACGTCAACCAGGCGGAGGATTATGGCCCTAGAGTTCGTGCTGGGATGGAGATGGGTATGTTGATCCCGGCCACCAAGTACCTGCAAGCAATGCGACTGCGCCGTCAATTCAGGCAGGACATGGTCCAGATGGTTCAGCAGGTGGATGTGGTGCTGACCCCAACTACTCCCGCTCCCGCCCCCAGAGACCGCAACACCACCGGAGATGCCTCGTTTCAGGCGCCCTGGACCAGCTGCGGCCTGCCAACGGTGACTATTCCCACCGGATTGAGTGAAGATGGCATGCCATTGGCCGTCCAGTTGGGTGGTCTGCCATTTGAGGAAGGCAAGCTTTTGGGCATCGCTAAATGGTGCGAAACGACTCTTGGTGTCCAGTTCTCGCCGCCAAATTACAGCTAGCAACGAGCTCTTTGGTAAATCCTAAAACGACCTGTGGCATCCAAGTTTTTGGCCGATGTCTTTACTGATTTACGTCCTAGCCTGAATATTGGAATGCCCAGGGCTGGGCGCGATCTTGGCCCCGGGTATTGGCCCCCGGACGTTGGCCCCTTGGATATGGAGCTCTATTGAAGGAAGATTACGATTTTCTGATTATTGGCGGTGGTTCTGCCGGGTTGACCGCCGCGCGATTTGCCAGTCAGTTGGAACTCACCGTTGCGTTGGTTGAGAAGGGGCTACTGGGCGGTGATTGCACCTGGAATGGTTGCGTGCCAAGCAAGACCCTGCTCAAAGCAGCCAAGTCTGCCCATGCCATCAGAGATGCGGCGCGGTTCGGGATCACGACGGCTGAGCCAAGAATTGATTTCAAGTCGGTGATGGATCGGGTTGGAGACGTACGGCAACAGATATTCGAGAGCGAATCCCCGGCCACACTGCAATCAGAGGGCATTGACGTTATCCAAGGCAATGCCAAGTTCATAAACCCTGGCGCTGTGTCGGTGGATGGTCGGGAGATTTCTGCCCGCCGGTTCTTGGTCTGCACTGGAGCCGGCCCAGCAATCCCGTCTATTGAAGGTCTGGCAGATGTCGATTTTCTCACCTATGAGACCGTCTGGGACCTGGAAGAATTACCGCTGCGATTGGCTGTGGTCGGCGGCGGACCCATTGGCTGCGAGATGGCCCAGGCTTTCTGCGTACTGGGTTCTTCGGTGAACCTTGGGGGGGCCGACCGCATCATGCTGCAAGACGAGCCAGAAGCCTCAGAAGTGGTTGCAGAACGGCTCAAGCAAGACGGGGTAGACCTTAGGGTTAACGCGGCGGTGCAGCGGGTGGGAAAAAACATTTACGCTGCCGGCGACTGCACCGGCGGCTACCGGTTCACACACTACGCGGGGTATCAGGGGTTCATGGCTGTCCGAAACGCATTCTTGCCGTTCAATTAAGAAGTCGGTGTTGGAAAGAGTTCCCTGGGCGACGTTCACCGACCCGGAAGTGGCCCACGTTGGTCTAACCGAATCCCAAGCCAGGGAAAAGCATGGCGAGACAGTGGAGTCGGCCGTCTGGCCCGTGGAGCAGGTAGACCGCTGGATCACCGAGGGCGACTCGCCCGGATTCCTAAAGGTGGTGCATCTGCCCAAAGGCAAGCTACTTTGGGTGACCATCGTGGCGGCCCGAGCCGGAGAGATGTTGCAGGAGTGGTCTTTGGCCCTAGACCAAGGTCTGAAACTGTCCCATATGGCCGAATCGCTACACATCTACCCAACCTACTCCCTGGCCTCGCAGCAACTAGCATCCAAACTTAGAGTGGACCAACTACTAAGCGGAGCAATGGGCAAGTTCCTAAAGAAATACGCCCGCTAACTGCGCCAACTGCGTTGGGGCAAATACCTCCGGCGCGCGGGTTTGGTTGCACTTTGATGGTCACTCTAAGGGTAACTGAGGGTCTCAATTCTCTCTACCTCG
>JAPKDE010000240.1 GCA_028822675.1 Dehalococcoidia bacterium
CAACGTCGGCTGCGTTGTACGCACTGGGCATCTGAGCGGAAGTCATTCCCGGAATTTTTCTCCGTGCCTCTGGGTGATGTGGGCAAACGGCCTAGGCGCAAAATTCTGCAACAGGCCATGAGCAAATATATCATTCGCCGTTATAGAGCGTCCATAAAAACCGGTGCACCGGGTTTCCTGGATTAACTTGCGGCCGACGGTGCCCCACGCCTAAAAGAGGCTGTTTCGCTTTCTAAGACGTTTTACGGGCGACAACAGGCTAAAGAGGGCTTAGATGTGGTGCCGGTGGAATCTTACCCAGGGTTTTTGAGGTAATCGCGCCGTATGGTACTTGCCGGGGTGGGTCCGGGGAGTTTATGGGGTTTTGCTCTGTTCCAGTAGTTCCAAACGCCGGATGGCTTTACGGGTGTCGCTAGCAACCCTGGCCGGGTCCCAGAGATTTATGCGGCGTTTGTGGAGCCAGTAGGTGAACTCTTTCAGGTCGGAGAGCGAGAGGTTGCGGCGGCGGTCCTTCTTTGTCTCTTTTTGAAAGGCCTTCAGAAGTTCCTTTCGTGGTTTTCCGTAGAGGTGGCTGTAGGATTCTTCGATCAGGTTTTCGGTGTCGGCATAACTTCGGGACATATGCCGCTTGCGAACTTCTTCCTCTGACACCAGTTGCAGCGCTTCTTCCAGAACCACTCCGTAGCGGAAGTTCATGTAGGCCCGGTATTTGCTAGGGCCCAAGTAGTCCCGGAATTGTTCCTCATTTACCGTGTTAGGTATCTTGTCACTGAACAGCAGCCGCTCGGTCTCTTCGGCGGGGATGGCGCCATTTACATCCGAGCAGAGACGCTCTGCCAGCAGCAGCCAGTCAAAGGCTTCACCCAAAAGTAGATAACGGTAGTGTCGGCCGTTAAATGTTTCTTCGGGGATGGTCCAGCGGCCCATGGCCTCGAGCAAGGCTCGGTGCCAGGGTGCGCCAGCAGCCAGCATAGTCCGAAAGTGCAGAATGCCTTCCGGTATCGCGTGGGCAATAGAGGTCTCACCGGACGGTTCAATTACCTGGGCCCATTCGTCTGGCTCAGCGCCATTTTCCGGTTCTTCAATCTCGGGTAATAAAGCGGCCTCGGCGTAATCTTCAGTGTAATTTTCCATGTCCGAGTCCGGAACCTGACTCACGACTTGGCCGTGCCGTTGCGCCGGGCATCAAATACGCTGAGACGCTTTGGTTTGGGGGTTCTGATGAACTTCAGGAATTCTTCCCGAGACATTGTGTTCAGGATATCTTCCGGGCGGCACCAGGCCCGCCGAGCAACAGCCACGCCAAATCGACGCTTGTCCAGGTGGGTGTGGTGGTGGGAATCGGTGTTGATGACCAGAGGAACTCCCATCTCCCTGGCCCGGTAAGCGTGGGTGTCTCGCAGGTCCAGGCGTTCCGGAGAGGCGTTGATCTCCAGGGCGGTTCCAGTATCGCGGGCGGCCTGCAACACGGCTTCCAGATCAAACTCCACCGGCTCCCGTTGGCCCAGCAACCGGGTGGTTAGATGCCCGATGATGGTCACGGAAGGATGCTCTATTGCCTTAATCATGCGGGCGGTCATCGTGGCTTGGTCCTGACCCATCGCCGAGTGGACTGATGCGACGACCACGTCCAGTTGGGCCAGCATTTCGTCCGGGAAGTCCATCTCACCACTGGCCCGAATATCACATTCTGAGCCGCAGAGGATGGTGATGTCGTACTTCTGCTGCATCTCCCGGAGCAGGCTGATCTGCGACTCTAGCCGCTCTACAGTGAGACCGTTGGCCACGCCCAGTCCCTGGGAATGGTCGGTCAGGGCCATGTAATCGTAGCCCTGGGCGGCGGCGGCTTCTACCATGAACTCCATGGGGTCGTTGCCGTCAGACCATTCGCTGTGCAGGTGCAGGTCGCCTTTCAGGTCGGTCGCAACCACTAGCTCTGGCAGTGTGCCTTCCAGCCCTGCGTCCACCTCATAGAGGCCGGTGCGGATTTCGGGCGGCATCCAGGGCAGGCCCAGCCGGGCATAGAAGCTCGCTTCGTCGGCGAACTCCTCCACCTGTCCGGTCTCGGTGTTGGTGATGCCATATTCATTTAATGACAGCCCCTGGCGATTGGCAAAATCCCTAAGTCGAATGTTGTGCTGCTGGCTGCCGGTAAAATACTGGAGCATAGCGCCAAAGGCTTCGGGTTCGGCTATGCGCAGGTCGATCTGGATACCAGACTCCACCACCACGCTGGTCTTCTTTGGGCCGTGGACCAGCACATCTTTAACCATGTCTAGGGCGACCAAAGCGTCACTCACGGATTCCGGGTTTGGGGAGGTTCCAATCAGGTCGATATCGCCGATGGTCTCTTCCCACCGTCTCAGGCTGCCAACAGGGAATAGCTGGTCGATCTCCGGGCATTGCTCCCGCAAGGCATTCATGACTTCTTCAGCAACGGGCAGTGCTTCGCCGATTGGTGTGCGACTACCCATTTCTTTGAACGCATTGATGTGCCGGAGGATACCTTCTGCCGCTCGCTTGCCCATTCTGGGCAGCGTGGCTAGGCGACCGTCAGCAGCGGCTTCTGCCACGCCATCAACGGTACTGATGCCCAGCTGCTGGCTGATGGCCATGGCCATCTTGGGGCCGACGCCGGGTATCTCTTTCAGGTCTAAGACGCCGGGTGGCAGCTCTTCAACCAGTCTTTCGTAGGCAGAAACCTGCCCGGTGGAGATGAATTCAGCGATCTTTTCGCTGATGGCTTTGCCCACGCCCGGAATTTTGGTCAGGTCTTCACCGTTCGCCACGGCCGTAGCAAGGGGCGACGCTAGTTGTTCAATGGTGCGAGCGGCCCGCTGGTAGGCGCGAATCTTGAAGACACCATCGCCTTTCATTTCCAGAAGGGTTCCCATGTTTTCAAATAGTTCTGCTATCTGTTCGTTGGTAGCTGCCATAGCGGTTTACTCGGCCACATTCCCTTGAATACCCAGCACCATCTGGCTCATGAAGGCAGATAAATGCCTAACGCCGCCGATGGCTGCCACGTATTCCATTCGCTTGGGTCCAATCACACAGATGGTCCCGCTAACGCCCTGGGGGATTCCATAATTGCAAAGAATGACGCCGAAGGGGTTCAGGAATTCGTCCTGGTTTTCGGCTCCGATGAACACGGTCGGTTCTGATTTTTCTTGGGTCGCGTTAAGCACCCGCTCCAGCAGTTCCCTTTCTTCCACAAGTTGGACCAGTTGGCGAGCCAGTTCGCCCTGGGAAAACTCCGGCTGGCTCAACAGACGACGCAGGCCATCAGTGTAATTTTCTTCAATGGTTGTCTCGGCCTCACGCATGAGGCTAACTGAGCCTTCTTTGACCTGTTCTTCAAGTTGGCTAAGCTCAAGGTGGTTTGATTGCATCTGGGATCGGTTCAGCCCGCCAAGGGAATCATTCAATTTGCTGGCCACCTGGTCTAACTGCAACTGATTGATATTCTTGCCAAATGGAATCAGTTTACGCAGTAACCAGGCTTCCTCAAGGACTAATACCAACAGGGCGGTGGACTCTTGGAGAAAAACCAGTTGTATTCGCTTGAGGCGAGGGGATTGGGCTCTGGGAGCGGTCACAATGGCCAGGTTCTCGGTGAGGCTAGAGAGAATCGCCGCACAGCGTTTACTCCAAGCGCCGATGTCTGGCTCAGTCCGGGCTAGGTCACGGTCAACACTTTCTAGCACTTTGGAAGAAAGATGGGGAGGCTCCGGAAGTGACTCCACGTAAAAGCGGTAACCTAGGTCAGAGGGAACGCCTCTGAATGACACGTGAGGTCGCGAAATGTAGCCTTCTTCCGTAAGCTGGGCCATGGTATTACGAACCGAAGCAGAGCTTAATTTTTGATCGAGGCTCCGGGCAATCTCATCCGACGCTACCGGGGTAGCGGTTTGAAGGTACTCGCCAACCAGGACGTTT
>JAPKDE010000030.1 GCA_028822675.1 Dehalococcoidia bacterium
ACGACTGGGAGAAGGCCACCAACATGGTGGACCGTTTCTTGAGCACCTACGACCTACCGGAGTAACCACTGGGTTTGGTATGTGTGCTTGGGGGTGTTTTGGGGTAACGGGGAGGTTTAGGCTGCCTGAGCTAGCATATTAATTTTTCCAGCAAGCTTGGAAACGGAGAACGGTTTGGCCAGAAACTCAGCTTTGAACTCCGGCCCGCAGCGATCAGCGACTTCTTTATATGGCAACCTGGAGGTCAACAGCACCTGAATGCCCGAATTCGACACCCGAAGCTTTTCTGCCAACTGAATGCCTCCCATATAAGGCCTGGATACGTCACTCAGTAAGATATCAATCCTGGGGGTGGACTGAGCCTCAGCAACCTCCAGGGCTTCCAACCCGTTCCCGGCGATGAGAACCGCATAGCCTTCCCGGCGTAACACTGTTGAGAAAAACTCCAACAAGAGCAGACTTCGAAACGCGGCATAAATCACTGGGCAAACACTATAAACAAGAAAGTAATCTAGGCAGAACCCCTGGGTGGTAAGGCTCCAAATAGCAAACTTGACCAGACTTTATGCCACCAAATAAATGCTAATAATCTGCGGAAGCAATGCACCTATTTTTCTCGATCTCTTATTAAGCCACCGCAGACCCTGATATCCACCCTAAGGTGTGATTGATGTGGGAGGGACGTCTGGCCGCTACCTTGGATCCTTTATTCTCTGATGAAGGTGGCGGGTCAGCTTATTCGTAAACAGGCAAGATTGGCCGTTGCATTGCAACGGCCTTTTCTTTTGCCAATTCAACAAGCCTTTTCACTCCCATAATATCTGGCGATCTTGCAGGCCATTTGGCGGTATTAGAAGGCCCACGCGGCCCTAGGATAAGACACTCAAATGACAGAAAATATAGCTGCCGAGGTAACTAGCAAAGTAACTAGCTGATCTGAAAGATCAAGTGAGGACAGCTATGAGAATTGAACTGACTAACGGCAACAAATGGTTGACAAGATTTGGAATGACCATCATTTCGCCCGTGCTGATTGCGATGGGCGCAGTGGTTGTAATCGCTCTGACCACACCCGATTTGCAGGCTGTGTCAGTTGTTTCTGCCGCCATTGCTCTCTTGATGGTGAGCACCATGGTGACCCGCGAGACACCTGCTATGCAGAACTCGGACTAATGGAATTAGCAATTTAAACTCTGGACAAGGAGGCTCCCATGTGTGAATCCGTTGATTTGATTCCGTTGGTGGAATCAGAAGCCTTGGTGCTGGAGATGCCAATACCCGAGGAAATGTATCCGGAGACAGTGGAGTTGGTTGAATTATTGGCCAACGTCCCAAAGGTGGCAGTGACCGCATCTATCACCAAGGTGTTCGGCCCGTGTCCTCTGGGCATGATGCCCGGCAACGCCTGGAAGATTGGCCCGGATGGTAAGTTGTCTCGCAACATGTGTCGTCCAGGTGCCACCGTGCTGAGCGCGTTGTTCCGGATGGCCGACGGAGATGCCATAGGCCGGTCAACGGCTTGTGAGTGTGTGTACGCAGGCAGAGCAGTGACGTTTACGGTACGGGAGGCGGAGGGTGATCCTATGGAGACGCCAGGCTAAGATGAAAATCAGCCGTCTGTTCAGATAAAGACACCAGGTTAAGATCAGAGGCGGTAGCCTGTACTCGTCATGCTGAGCTAAAAGCCGACGCTTAACTGCGTCGGCTTTTTCTATTGGGTGAGGTTCTCTCGCTTGTGCCTTTGGACAAACCGCTGCAGGGCAACAAGCGACCAGAGCCCTTCAATGACAGTGATTGGGTAGACCCCTTCTATGCCGCTGTAGAGCGACGTCATACCCGATCCAATGGCAAAGACCAGCACCAGCCACTTGGACCTTTCCTCGGCCCAGTAAGAAAGGAACATGATGCTCACCGCAATGACGCCGAAGATGGTCAACATCTGTGGTCTACCCCTCTGAGACGGCCAACTCGGCCGAGAAGTATCGACGTTGGAAAAATAGCGCTACATTGACCAGTCCAATCAGCACGGGCACTTCAACCAACGGCCCCACCACCGCTGCCAGAGCCTGACCAGAGCCAATGCCAAACACGCCGACTGCCACAGCGATCGCCAGCTCAAAGTTGTTGCTGGACGCCGTGAGCGCCACTGTGGTGGTCTTTGAGTAACCAAATCCCATCCTCTTTCCCATGTAGAAGGAGACCAAGAACATCACCACAAAGTAAATACTCAGTGGGATGGCAATTCTTACCACATCCAAGGGGATGTCCACGATAACGCTCCCCTTCAGGGAGAACATTACGAGGATGGTAAACAGCAGAGCCACCAGGGTTATAGGGCTGATCTTGGGGATGAAGACCTGCTCAAACCAGAATCGGCCCATGGTCCGCAGCAGCACGTACCGCGAGACTATCCCCGCCAAGAACGGTATCCCCAAGTAAATGGAAACGCTTTTGGCTATCTGGACAATTGTTATGTCCACAACCACGCCTTCCAGACCGAAGAACGGCGGCAGGACGGTGATGAAAATGTAGGCGTAGAGGGAGTAGAACAGTATCTGGAAAAGGGAGTTGATAGCCACCAACCCCGCTACATACTGGCTATCACCCTTGGCCAGTTCGTTCCAGACAATCACCATGGCAATGCAACGGGCCGTGCCAATGAGAATCACGCCAACCATGAATTCCGGGTAATCCCGGAGGAACAAGATGGCGAGGAAGAACATCAGCACCGGGCCAATGAGCCAGTTCTGCACCAGCGACAGCAACAGGATTTTCCAGTTGCGGAATACCTCACCCAGTTCTTCATAACGTACTTTGGCCAACGGCGGGTACATCATCAGAATTAGGCCCAAGGCGATTGGGACAGAAGTGGAGCCAATGGTCAGAGAATCGGTGAACGAGGAAATCTCTGGCCAAGCGTTGCCGCTGGCAACGCCAATGGCCATTGCCAGGAATATCCAAACCGTTAGGTAGCGGTCAAGCAGCGACAATCGGCCAAGGCCAATCGTCGCTGACTCCGCAGGCAACGGAGATTGCAAATTACTCATTCATAGCTTTAATCGAGACCGTGGTCAATCCGGGATTAGCCGAGATCAGTTGGCCGGAGGCCCTTCGTCAAACTGCACCAGTATGCCGTCCGGGTCATAAACAAAGATGGTGCGCACGTTGCCGGAAGCGTCGGTGAAGTCTTCAATCGTGCCTGCCAGTGGCACACCCTTGGCAATCAACTCTTCGGCAAACTCTTTTACGTTTTCCACGCCAAAGGAGATGTGGGTAACGCCTTTCTGGTCCAGTTTTATGGGCTCTCCGCCAACCACGTCACCCGGGTGTGAGGTCAGAACTAGAAACGGCTCACCGTGGGCCGGGTCGTCGAACCAAATGTTGGCCACCGTGCGTGATTTTCTAGGGGTCTCGTACATCTCCGAAGATTCTGCACCAGGACGTTTGGCCATCTCTTGGGTGGTGTGCATTTTCACGACCAGACCCAAGTGGTCTCGGTAGAATTCAAGGGATTTCTCCAGGTCAGCCACGCAGATTGCGATGTGTGATACGCCTCTAGCTTTCAATTTAGTCTCCGTCCGGATTATTCATTTATGAGATTCGCCAAACAATACGCGAGTTTGTCTTTGGCGGCGGCGCAAATATTAGTGGGCAGACGCGGGAATGTCAAAGGCAGTTTAAGTGCCGAGCCCGGTGTAAGATGCTGGGAAATATGAATATACGCTTTCTTCCTTGGCCCACTTGACGTTACGGAAGAAGGCATGAGGTGTACCTATGATTCAAGAAGGAACTCAAACTGGAACCCAAGCCGGGAAGAAATTGCCCTTGCCCCTGGATGGTATCAGAGTGCTGGACGCCACCCATATCGTAGCTGGGCCGTTTTGTTCAATGATATTAGCTGATATGGGTGCAGACGTAATAAAAATCGAGCGTCCGCGTACCGGAGACCTGGCGCGGGCGCGCGGTCCATTCATCAAAACTGAAGATGGCCGAGAGACCAGCTCCCGGTTCCTGGGGGTAAACCGCAACAAGAAAAGCGTTTCTATAGACCTGCGCAACCCCCGATGCAAAGAGGCTTTTGAGGAGCTGGTTCGGAACTCCGACGTTCTGGTGGACAACTGGGGTTCCGGCGCTTTCCGCCGTCTTGGGCTTGGCTATGACCACCTGAGCCAGATCAACCCCGGCCTGGTCTACGCTAGCATCACCGGCTACGGCGATAGTCCCGACCTAACCGGCCCCTACTCAAACCGGCCCGCCAACAACTTGGCCATCCAGGCCATGTCTGGCTGGATGGAGATTACCGGCGATCCTGACGGCGTGCCACAGAGCGTGGGAGACAACATCGGAGATTCCATCCCTGGCGTCTGGTCAGCTCTGGGAATCGTCTTGGCTTTGGAGACTCGCCGCAAGACTGGCTTGGGCCAGTACGTGGATATGGCCATGTACGAGTGCATGGTCTCCCACATTGAGAGCAACATGAACACCTATCAGGCTACCGGCAGCAACCCGGCCCGCTCTCGTGATCGCAACGCCACTGCCGGTATCACCTTCAAGGCCAAGGACGGCTATTGCGTCTTGGCCGGCGTGCGTTCTCCGGCCCGTATGCGAGACCTGTGGACACTGATTGGCCGTGAAGACCTGTTGGAAGGGGATGACAGGTACCTGGCCGGGCCTGGCATGGACGGCCAGTTCTACACCGACCACATCATCCCGGCCATCGAGGGTTGGTCCTCAAACATCAAAAAATTCCAGGTGGCGGCGACACTCACAGAGATTGGCTTTTCCATGGGCGTGACCCAGACGGTGGCCGACCTGGCCAACTGCCCGCAACTGGAAGCACGGCAAATGTTTGTGGATACAGGAGATACCCTTGGCGGCACGTTCAGAGGTGTGAAAACACCAGCTCGGCTTACCGCCTGCATCGACTCACCATCTGAGACCGCGCCAACTCTGGGCCAGCACAACTCAGAGATACTGTGTTCCATTGGCGGGATGACGGCTGACGAGGTTGTTGCACTGGAGGCAGAAGGGGCGTTGTAGCGCCCGGTTCCACTACCTGCAAGTTAGAGACCGTCAGTTATTAACCGGTTCCGGCGGCGGGGCTGTTGGGTGTCTGACCAGAGGTGAGAAGACCATCACTGGCACCAAGAGCAGCAGCCCCAGGGATATGCTGATGGCCACTGCCGTCTGGGCGCCCATATAGTTGGCAACGGTTCCTATCGCCAATCCGCCAAGGGCCGCCACTCCGATGCAATGGCCCAGCATGCCCAATGCAGTTCCCCGCATCTCTGGCTCCGAAGTGATCATGATGATGGTGGTCTGCATGGCGCTAAACCCCGCAGCCCCCAATCCGGCCACCATCAGCATCACGATTGACAATGGGTACCAGGGCGACAGGGCGAAAAACAACACGGCAATCATCTGCAATGTCAGGCCCAGGCAGAATATGCGCCCGTGATACCGAACCACTGCCAGCGATGCGATGACAGTGGCGGACAGCAAAGCTCCCACGGCGGGGGCCGAAATCAGTAGGCCAGTCAGACCCGCGCCAACCCCCAAGTGGTCTCGGGCCACCACCGGATACAGAGATTCCGTGCTGAACGACAAGGCATTGAAGATAAACGTCACAATCAACACGCTGCGAATGGTGTTGTTCTTCAGGGAATAGGTGAGTCCGCGCGACACGGTGCGCCAGAAAGGGTAAGAGGTAGTAGACCGGATGGGGCCTCTGGACTCGACCTTATAGGTAAATACCAGGGCGGCTATATAGACCGCCAGCAAGAACACGTACGGCCCGGTGAACCCTGTCAACTCAATCAGCAGCCCGGCCATGAACGGGCCAACGAACTTCCCCAACGTGGAGTTGATGGTCTCCAACGACATTGCGCCGACGATTCGCTCGCTGCCCACCAGGTCATAGATTAGAGAGCGACGCGACGGGAATTCCAGCACAAAGATGCAGCCCAGGAAGAACGACCCAATGAAAACGTGCCAAGGCTCTACTCGGTCAATGGCGACAAGCACCAGTAGAGCACCGGTGGCAATAACGGCCACACTACGGGCTACCATCATGATGGCCCATCGGTTGGTCCGGTCGGCGACCATACCCGAAATCAGGGCGAAGACCAGCATCGGACTCCACCGGAACATGAACAAAAGGGCCACTTGGAAGGCGGAGTCGGTGAGGTCCAACACCAGCAGGCCCATGACCACGGAGTCCATCCAGCGGCCAGTGTTATCCAGTCCGCCAGTGGCCCACAGGAGCCGGTAGTCTCGGAGTTGGAGCAGGCTACGCATCCGTCCGGACCATGACCTAGCAGGTTGTGCCGCGGGTTGGGTCTCTGCCATGGTCTAGAGAACCTCTCCGCAGCACGTGGTCCAATTCAATTCCAACGCCGGATGTGAAGAGTCGCCGCAGGGCCTGGGCCTGAGCCCGGACCTGGGATTAAATTTATGCGTTTTTGGATTCCAGAGCGGTCAAAATGACATCCGGCGTCAACGGGAGATCCCTCATCCTGACACCGATAGCATTGGACACCGCGATGGCCACCGCAGATAGCGGAGGAATGATTGGAGCTTCGCCAACGCCACGCAGCCCGAACGGGTGCTTGGGGTTTGGAACCTCAATCATCACAGTATCGATCATGGGCACGTCCAACGTGGTTGGCATGCGGTAGTCTAGGAAGCTAGAATTTAGCATGGCCCCGTCATCGTCGTAGACGTAGCCTTCATTCAGCGCCCAACCGATGCCCTGCACCGAGGCACCTTGAATCTGGCCCTCTACATACGCCGGGTGGACTGCTGTGCCCACGTCCATGAAGGCAGTGAACCTCAGGATATCGACCTTGCCGGTTTCACGGTCAACTTCCACGTCCACAATGTTGCCGGCAATGACCGGGCCGACGCCGGGTGAAACCGTGGACATTGAGCAAGTAACCGGCCCGCCAGTCCGCATCAGGCGGCCTGCCAGGTCCTTGAAGCTGATCTTGTCTTCAGTGCTGGCGCACATGAATAGCCCGCCTTCAAAGGTCATGTTCTCTTCGTCAACCTCAAATATCAATGCGGCACGCTGAGACATCAATCGTTTGATTTCCTCGGCGGCTTTGATGGCGGCGAATCCGGTATCAAAGGCCGTGCGACTGCCGCCAGTGTTGGCGGTGTAGCCCACAGAATCGGTATCCACTACTGAAGGTGAAACGTCTTCGGCGGAGATGCCAAGTACCTCGGCTGCTTGCATGGCGATGGCCGTTCGTGACCCGCCGATATCAACCGAGCCAGAAGTCAGGCTGATTGTGCCGTCACTGTTTACGTTGATGGTGACGGACGATGCTTGGCCACCCTGCCAACGGTATCCGGTGGCGACGCCTCGGCCCTGATTTGGGCTGGTCAACGGAGCGTTGTAATGAGGATGATCCCGCATGGCTTCTTCCATCTCTCTGGCACCAAATACGGGGTGCTGGACACCGTTGGGTTGCCGGTCTCCCTCTTTGACCACGTTCAGCAGCCGGAACTCCATGGGGTCCAGTCCAAGTTTCTCGGCCAATTCGTCAATGACTGGCTCAACAGAGAACGATCCCTGCGGTTGGCCGGGCGCTCGGTAAGCCTGGACCTTTTGGTGGTTGGTGACTACGTCATAGCCGTCTACCAGTAGGTTCTCAATGTTGTACTGTCCGGTGGCGCACAGTGTTGCTCCGCCGACGGGCGAGCCGGGGAATGCACCGGCATCAAAGGCGATCCACAGTTGCGCGGCGGTTATCTTGCCGGCATTGGTGGCACCGATCTTAGTCTTCATCCAGGACGCGGCTGCCGGGCCGGTTCCTTCAAAGACGTCTTTCCGGCTCATGATGACCTTCACCGGACGGCCACTCTTCTTGGACAGCATCGCGGCCACCGGCTCCAGGTAGGTGGTGGCCTTGGCACCGAACCCTCCGCCGATCTCCGTGGGAATCACCTTGATCCGTGATTCGGGGATATCCAGAATCGCGGAACATGACGAGCGAATAGCGAATGCGCCCTGTGTGCAGGTCCAGATGGTCAACCGGCCGTCTCCCGCCCAGGTGGCAGTGGAGGCGTGGGGCTCGATGTAACCCTGGTGGACGGTCTGGGTGGTGAACTCGCGTTCCAGAATCACATCGGCTTCAGCGAAACCTTTTTCAATGTCGCCAAGTTTGTGTTGGATGTGAGAGGCAATGTTGCTCTGCGCTCCGGTATCGTCGCCCCTGGCGAACCGCTCAATCTTGAAGTGGGTCGTCAGGTTATCGTGCAGCAACGGCGCGTCGTCGGCCATCGCGTCCTTGATGCTGAGGACCGGCTTTAGCACTTCATAGTCAACTTCTATCAGGTCTAGGGCTGCCTCTGCTATGTGGGCGCTGGTGGCGGCGACGGCGGCCACGGCGTGTCCCTTGTAGCGGGCTTTTTTGTCAGCCATGATGTGCTCAGCCAACAGACGGGAGCCGCCTTCAGCGAGGTCGATGATGACGTTGCCGATGATTGGGAAGTCTTTGGAGGTGACTACTGCCGTTACTCCGGGCAGCGCCTCAGCCTTGCTGGTGTCGATTCCGAGGATCTTGGCATGGGCGTAGGGGCTGCGCAGCACTTTGCCGTGCAGCATCCCTGACAGTTGGGTGTCGGCGCCAAACTTGGCTGAGCCGATTACTTTGTCCAGGCCGTCGTGGCGGATGGGTCGGGTGCCTACAACGTTGTATTGTTTTGTTTGTTCTGATTGCTGACTGCTGGTGGATGTGGCCATTATTTATCCCCTATTGCGGAAATTTTGGCATGTGAACGATTTTACGACTGGGTGCCAGTCTAAACCGATGTGAGTCTCACTATATCTTTGGGAGCGTAGAAGTCAATCGGGCAGGCCCGTAAACGGGCGACCCATTATAAAAGGCCTAACCGCGCAGTGCGGGTAGGATTTCTTTGGAGCAGAGTTCTAGTTGGCCGGCTTGGTCCGGGCCACCAAAGCGGATGACCATGGTCTCAGCACCGGCGTCTATGAATCCTTTAAGCCAGGCCTTGGCCTCAGCCACGTTGCCGGTGAAAACGCTCTGGGTGCGGGCCATGGTTTCGTAGGGCATGTTGTAGTAGCCCTCAATGAATCCGCGCATCTCTTTGTCCGCTTGCGCCTTGTTCTCATTGATGTTCAAGGTGGTGTAGAGGGCTTTGTGGAGCCGGTTAGAGTCATCGCCGGATTCCTTGGCCAGGGCTTCAATTTGATTCCAACCTTCAGTGAATGCTTCAGGAGACCGGGAATTGGGGAACCAGCCGTCGCCAATTTTGAGCATACGGCGCTGCGGTTTCTCGGCGCTGGCGGCCATCCAGAGGGGGATGCCTTCTTTCTGCACTGGTTTCAGCCCTAGACTTACGCCGTCTAGCTGGAAATGGTGTCCGTTGAAAGTGACCTCAGATTCTGTCCACAGCCGGCGCATGATGGTGATGATCTCTTCAAATATGCTGACTCGGTACTTGAAGTTGACCCCGCAGGCTTCAAACTCTTTCTGCACTGCCGGGGTCTTGCTGGCAATGCCCACACCAAGAATCACGCGGCCCTGGGAGATGATGTCTAGGTTGGCAACTTCATTGGCCAGTATCACGGGGTTACGGAGGGCGGGCAGGAACACCGCTGTGCCCAATTTAACCCGCTTGGTGCGCCCGGCGATGGCTGCTAGAGTACTCAAGGCCTCCAAACGCGGACGGGCCAGCACGCTATCACCGCACCAGACCGAGTCAAAACCGTGGCCCTCAGCCGCCTCTGCCAGATCGATCATCGACCCAAAATCCGGGACTCCGGGGGCCATGACTACTTCCCTGGTGGGCAGAAGGTAGCCAAAAGAAGTTTTGCCATGTGCCATGATGGGCCTCGCTTGTTGGTCGTATGGATCGCGCCGGTTAATCACGCGATAAGGGTGCAACTCTGGTTTTTCAGCACCGTGGCACCCTGTTAGGCCCTAGATTATATCTTGCCCGGAAGTTGGGCGTGTAACCACTATGTTGAGGTTAGCCTTCTTTGCGAAGCCCCATCCGGTAGGCACCGTTGAACAGCAAACCGAGCATGATCAACAGGGTAACGCTGCCAACCGGGATGAATATGGCCAGATTGCGACCCAGGTTGGAGGATTCTTCCGCATCGGCGAAGACTATGTCCAGACGGGCGTTGGGTTCTTCGTCGTCAGTATTGGCCGACACGGGGTCACCTTTTGCACCCTCTCTGATTTCCTTGGATACGAATCCTCCCTGGGATTCCACAGTAGCAACCACGAGATTGAAGTCGTCGGCGAACACGCGGACGGTCATGTTCGCCCGCTGGTGTCCGTCCTACACGGATGTGCATACCTGATCAACTTCGCCGTTCAGTTGGGAGACCACCGCTTTGACTGCGCTGACGCTGCCGTCAACGTTGGATGTTTCCATCTTGAGTGATCCGGAGGGTGCCCGGCCATCATCTCTCTGCGGGTGATTGAGAGAAACTGTGATGGTGGCCAGATCGACACGCCGATCCAGGAAATTCAGTTGGCCCTGGAATCGCTCTAGATCGGTGCGCACACGGGCCAATTCCCGTTCGATCACTAGAATCTCACTGACCTCGTCTGCCCGTTCAAACAGAGACAATAGGTTGAGTTCTTCCCGTTGAGCGCTCTTTAGACGGGCTTCCAGGTCAATGAACCGCTCGGTTACGTCTCCAGTGTTAGCATTCTCGTTCTGGACCTTGCCCAGAGTACTGGATCTGCTCAAACACCGAGAAGAACTCGTCCTGGGGAACTCGGACGGTTATCGTGGATTGCTGAAATTCGCCCACTCCGTGGCTGGAGAGTTGCTCAACAAAGCCGCCTACGCACTCGGCAATTGCCCGGACACGGGTCGCTGCGGAGGGAACATCAGTCACTTCGACCGACATAGAACCCTGAGAGATAATCTGCCGCGTACCGATGGAATTGGCGACTTCAGCGCTACCGCCGGTCGCCTGCATGAACGGGGCGCCGGCGGACTTGCTAGCTGCGGCTTCGTCCCTGAAGTCCTCATCCGAGACCGTGACGGAAAAAGACTGGTCGTTGCCAAAACTGCTCGACTCGCCTGCAGGGGTAGGGGCGATGGCAGGGACCGAATCGCCGTTAAACCCACTGCCGAATTGAGCGGAGCTTGAAGCGGAGAATGAATTGCTGCCGGACCAGAAGAACAGCCAGGATAAGGACATGGCTAGCGCCACTGCAATTACTATGACTGAACCCACCAAGGTCTGTTTGCCTGAGGGACGCTTGCCCGGCATTCCGGGCCAGTTCCGGCCAGGTTAGGCTGTTGCGGCTGCTGAGTGACTCATCAGGGTCTCCTTTCCTCGCCAACCTATTCAGCATCGGTATGTCGGCGCTGGTGTTTGGCATTTGAATTAACTGTAAATTAGCTAGACGGAAAGGAGATCAGGAAAGTTCCAACCGGCATCAACCTGTGTTAGGTTTACTGGGCTTAAAACTAGCTAATAACCAAGTGAAATGAGACTCGGAGTGAATATCTTGATTGATCCAGAGAATTTTAAATCAGTCCAAACCCCAGTGTTGAATATCGGGTATGGAGACTATGGCGATGCTATGGCTTTCCCGATTTTCCTGCTTCACGGTTTCCCCTACGAAGTGATTTCTTTCGACGGCGTCGTTCAACCATTGGTTGATGCTGGATACAGGGTGCTTGTGCCATATCTGAGGGGGTATGGGTCAACAACGTTTATCGACCCTGATGCTCCGCGCATGGCCGAGCAGGCCGCCATCGGCCAAGATGTCACGGACTTTGCCGACGCTCTAGGGATTGGGCAGTTTGCAACGGCTGGATACGACTGGGGCAACCGCGCCGCTTGTCTAACTTCAATCTTTCATCCCGACCGAGTAAAAGCCCAGGTTGCCATCGGGGGTTATTCCGTGCAGGACACGGTCAACACAGAGAAACCTGTCTCGGCTATGCGGGAAGCCCAGCTCTGGTACCAGTGGTATTTCAACAGTCCGCAGGGGATAGTGGGACTGACTGAAAACAGACGGGATGTCGTCAGGTATCTCTGGGAGACCTGGGCGCCGGAGTGGAATTACAGTGACGAGGACTTCAACCGAGCCGCCCCCGCTTTTGACAACTCAGACTTTGTGGACATTGTCATCCACTCGTACCGGCACCGTCACAAGAACGCTCCTGGGGAAGAGCGATTCAAGGATGCGGAACGCCATCTGGCGGAACAACCTCGGATTACCGTGCCGTCCATTGTGTTACATAGCGGGGCCGGTGGGTTTGGGCGACCATCCACTGACCCATCACGGGATGAAGACCGGTTCCCTGGAATGGTCGCGCGGCGGATAGTAGAGGGCGCAGGGCATGACCTACCGACCCAACGCCCCGATGCGGTGGCCGACGCTCTAATAGAACTCCTGAAGAGTTAAGAATCACAAATAAATCTAGGTATGTCGGCCAAGCTGGTTATTTATTGAACTATGCGAAGAAATCATTAGTGTGATGTTCAATACAAGCGTTGGTGAGGATTTCCGTGGGCTCAAAAACGAGCTGTGCTCCGACTACGCCGGATTCGATAACCCTATCCCCGAATCTCTTTTTCGTTAGAATAAGTGGCGCTTGTTCCGATTACCTGAAGTGCGCTGTTGACCCGGTAAAAGTAGTCGGTGCTGATGGGATCAAAGTTAGCCAGGGCTCCCAAGGCGTAGCAGACCAATGAGTTGCATTTTCGGTTACCGGCATCGCCGATCGAATCATTCTTAGCGTCGGAACCGGATTCTGCAATGGTATTCGCCACCGCTGTGGCAGCCTCCGAACCAACCAGGTCAGCTACCGTCTCGTCTGAACTGTCGGAACAGGTCATGGTAACCAGCTCGGCTAAAAGTACTAAACCCATCAACATTGCTTTCGTCGCATTGGGTTGTGAATATAAAAACGCCCTCCGGATGCTACTAGACAAACCGCGAATAAAAGTTTGCCAGGGGTCGAAGATTCGGGCTAAAAAAGATGGTATCGTAGATTATTGGTCCGAGCGTGATTACGCTTCCTTACATTCCTCTACCATCCTGGATTAAGCGGTTTCGTAATATTATTACGAAACTAATTGTTTTTTTAAATTATAATGGCCGTTTTGATTAATTGGGGCCATCTACCATAAAAAGCTAGGCTGGTCATCTTGTAACCAGCCTAGCTTTCAATTAATTGCCTAAATTTGTGGCAAGCGATTAGCCGATGGCCTCTAATTGATGACCAGGCAGTCAATCTCCCTGTCGCTAATGTTCGGCTGTCTCAGAAGCCACTGGGTTGTAAGTAACCCGTCCTACGGGGCTCTGTGACTCATTTTTCCATTGGTGGTGTTCGTTGGGCGGCACCAGAATGGCATCCCCGGCCGTGACGGTGTAGTCCTTGCCGCCGCAGACCAGGGTTGCTGTTCCTTCCAGCACGTACACCACATGCTCCCATTCGTGGGTATGTCCACCGGTGTCAGGGTGGCTGACCGCACCGGGCTTCATGGGATTGTTGTGCAGCATTATGTAGTTGAGTGCACCGTCCTGGCTAGTAATCAACACGTGTCCTGCGCTGCGGTCCAACTCAGTATGGTTGCGGATTACCGGCAGGGCACCAGTGCCCTGGCCTCCGTCGTTCTTTGCTCCACCGCTTTGGGCGGCTACTAATGGGTTGATCTCTATGCGGTGGATGTCGCCCTGGCCGCCGTTGTTCAGTGTGTAGTGATCAACGTTCGGTGGGATGAAGATGGCATCGCCAGCCTTGACGGGAAAATCCTTGCCGTCGCAGATCAGTGTGCCGGTGCCTTCCATTATGTAAACTTCGTGTTCCCATTCGTGGATGTGATGGACGCTTGTCCCGTCGGGCGGTATCACTGAGTATGTGAGAGTGCAGGTGGGCGGGTTATCGTCCAGGTTGATCATCCTGGCGGCAGATGTGCCGTCGAAGACGTCTTTAATATTTCGGATTACTGGTTCCATGGTTTTCTTCCTCGTCTTGGTTTAAGTCCCGTGACCTGGGTCGTGAATAAGTTTTAGTCCTTGGCGATCCAGTCGGCAGCGCGCTCCCCAATCATGAGGACGGTGGCGTGGAGACCGCCAGACCTGGGCACTCTTGGAACTATCGACGCATCGACCACGAACAAGTTCTGCATGCCCTTAACTTTGCAGTACTGGTCAACCACGGTGGTGGGGTCTGAATCAGGCCCCATTCGGCATGTGCCGGAAACGTGTCTGGCGCTGCCCACGTTCTGGCGTATCCACAGGTCCAACGCGGCGTCATCGTTTAGAATTTCGTCTTTGGGGTTAATCCGGTAATCGCACACATCTTTGTACGCTTCGGTTTCCAGAAGGTCGCAGCCCATGCGGATACCATCACGGACGCGTTGAATGTCATTGGAATTCTGAAGATACTGGTAGTTGAAGGTGGGTTGCACCGACGGATCGGCCGACGCTAGTCTGACGTATCCTGATCCGTCGGGCAGACCCAAAGTGCAGGAGATGCGACCCACTTGTTCCGGGGGTATTCCATCGGTGACGTACTTGGTCCGCAGGCCAGGTACTTTCTCTTCCCGTTCGTCGATTACGGGGTTGGTACGCAGGACCATGTCGTTGGCTTCACTTGATCCTTTTGAGGTGTAATGCAGGCTGAAGTGGACCGCATCGGCTTCGCCGGAGAGCGTTACGCCTTCCTTCACCTTGAAGGCGATGTGGGAGCTGAGGTGATTCCACAGATTCTGGCCCACTCCGGGTAGTTCATGGACTGGGGTGATGCCAAATTCCTTGATCTGGTCAGCAGAGCCGATTCCGGACAGCATGAGTAGGTGGGGCGATTTTATCGCGCCGGAGCAGAGGACTACTTTGTCTGCTTCGATGTTGAAAACCTCGCCGCCGCTTTCTGCTTCAACGCCAATTGCCTTCAGGTCTTTGATAATTATCTTTCTGACGGCAACACCTCCCCTAACGGTTAAGTTGAGGCGATGACGCACCGGGCCGAGAAAAGTCATCGCCGCACTCATCCTCATGCCATCAAGGTTGTTTGAGGGCGATACGCCGACGCCGGCCGGGTTGGCGCCGTTGGTGTCATCGGTTGGGTTGTAACCATCATTAATGAGAGCCTCCCGGAATGCCCGTTGGATGTCCGGCGTGGGGCCAGACTGACGACGTCGAACCGGCATGGGGCCATCGGTGCCGTGGAAGTCGTCCCGAATGTCTAGGTCATGCTCAGATTTCCTGAAGAAAGGTAGTACCTTGGAATATGACCATTCATCGTTGCCAAGGGCGGACCAGGCTTCAAAGTCCTCTGGCAAGCCACGCTGCATCGCCTGGCCGTTGATGGATGAGCCACCACCAATGACTCGCCCTTGGGCTACGTGAATCTCTCCTTGTTCCTCAGTGATGGTCCCGCGCAAGGCCCAGTTATGCTCGGAGTCTTGGGCTTCGGCATATCTGGTGCCGCCGAATTTAATCTCATCCGGTATGTTGTTAGGATCCGGATAATCTGGCCCTGCTTCCAGCACTAGAACTGAGGTCTCAGCGTTTTCGGCTAGTCTGCTGGCTAATACTGATCCGGCGGCTCCACCGCCGACGATAATTACATCGTATTTCATAAACCCTCCATAAATGATTCTTGATCCCTGTTAATTAATTCCTGAACCTGTAACTTGAAACTGTTACCCGATAAAACAACCGAGTAAATGCGGCCGGGTCGTTTTATTAAGATGACCGTATTCGGGTAGAGCAATCACCAATGATTTGGGTGACCACAATCCAATATGTGCGAGTATCGCGGAGATTTTTGAGTCAACGGCGGGAGTCTAACATAGCCCAAAAAGAAGAGGTAAGTGGCAACCGGTACGCCCGGCTACCTCAGGATGCGCGGACAAACTCGGCCCGTTCGTTGCGTCGATCCTGCATGGTGGTTGGCACAATAGTCCTGGAGAACCGGCCTACGGGATACCCAGTGGAACCGTCAGCAGATTTTTGTAGCAGTTCTCTAGTTATCCCAGGGTTGCGAACGAGTTCTTCCGCGGCGCTTGTAGTGGAACCCGGCATCAGAATGAGCCGAGTGTCTATCGCATTATCATCTAGCCCATTGGCCAAGAGAATGAGCATGTCCGTGCCCAAGAGACGCTCACGGACCTGGTAAAAGACATCTCCAGCAACAGTCTCCAAGAAAAACCACTCTTCCAGGTCGTTTGGAGAGGGGAATTGATTGCCCGGTTTTGAGATTGCAGCCTCAGAATAAAAAGCCCTGATATCCGCCGCTAAATAACGCAGCAGCTGGGGCATTGGCTGTTTGAAACCGTCAGGAACCCCCATTTCACAGTCCAGGGAGAACGAGGCCATGATGCTAAGCATCTCTCCGATGGAATCAACCCCTTTGCCGCTGATTCCAATGGTGGTGCGGCCTCGGGCTCTAATCCCTTCGTCAAACCATGGTCGTAGTAGCTCGGCTTCAGAGTTAAGTTGGGCCCTTAATGCATCTAATTCTGTTTTGGGTTCTGGGTTGGGGAAAGATACGGGACACGACCAACCCTCTTCGGAAGGAATCTCTTCTTCAAATGTATCGGGGTAGTCGACCAACGCTGGGGCGGCGGGTTGGTCTACCAACGCCAAAGTCTGACGCAGAACGTCTATTTGTATATCGGGACGGTTTGGTGGCCCCAGTGGACGGCCAAATGGGAAAGGAACCCAAAGTGCGCGCGGAGGCTTGATTGCCTCGGCAACTGGCCGGATTAGGTTCAGGGCAACGGTTGCGATACCGGCGCCGCCTTCGCTAACGGGTCGTTCAATGTACTGAGAAAGTACGCTCACGGCGTAGGAACAACCGGGTCAAACAGGTATTAATAGCACCAGATTGACGTTGTCTCCTAGCAGAAGTTTTGATACCTCTCGCGCGGCCGGTTCCATCAATTCAGGAGCAGTGGACCCCATGAATGAGTAGTGCCAGTCTGACACAGACTTAATCTCTCCCAATTGGACCAGGGTTCTCAGGTGGTCTAGTGGGAAGCAGACATTGACGTCTTGTTGGTAGGCGCTGCGGTCAAAATTGGTGCTGGAATGGGACATCGACAAATCTTTGTAGTCGATGTCGCCGGGGATGATCCGGTAATCCCCCGCGTGACCAGTGAACGGACGGTCATCAAACCGGTGAATCGCGGCTGTGGTGACAATGCCAACCCGAGCATTCACCAGATCCGGGGCTTCAACCCAAGGTGTCTGTTCAAAGGGCGGCTTGTATCTACCGGCTAACCGTTCAGTGAAACTAGCCCGTTCACTTGGATGGATATCTGCCCATTTGACCATGGTCGACTCCCCTTTTTTGAGTTTAGATAAGCGTTGGTTTAGAGCGCAGTAATGCAGGAATAAAGAAGCACTAGTGCTGGAGCAATCATATACCAGACGCGTCGGGTGATGACTTATTTCGGGATTGGCCAAGAAAAAATACGACGGCGCACGGAACTGCGACAAATATCA
>JAPKDE010000031.1 GCA_028822675.1 Dehalococcoidia bacterium
TCCATGTCTAGAGCGAGGACGATCACCAGGGCAAATATCACTAGGAGAATCGCGGCGGCGAAAATGCCCCGCCGCAACGCCCACAGTAACTGGTCAAAGGTGGCGTTTTCAGAGCTGCGCACCACGAAGGTGCCCAGGATGGCGGCGACGATTCCCGCGCCAGCCAACATCAGAGGCAAAACAGCCCGATCTGCATCCCAGGCGAGGGCGGCGGTTCCGGCGAAGGCCAAAGCCATGGCTGCGATGATCGAGCTCACATAGGACTCGAACAGGTCAGCGCCCATACCGGCAACGTCACCAACGTTGTCACCAACGTTGTCGGCGATTACGCCGGGGTTGCGTGGGTCGTCTTCGGGTATTCCTGCTTCAATCTTTCCGACCAAGTCACTGCCCACGTCGGCAGCCTTGGTAAAGATTCCTCCGCCAACCCTGGCGAAGAGGGCAATGGAGCTGGCTCCAAAGCCGAATCCGGCGACCACCGTAATGTCTTGGAAGATGATGTAAAGGATGGTTACACCCAGCAGGCCAATGCCCACCACGGTCAACCCCATTACAGAACCGCTTTGGAAGGCTATCCGAAGGGCCGGGTTAAGGCCCCGCATGGCAGAAGCGGCGGTCCGGACGTTTGCCCGAACGGCGACGTTCATGCCAATAAATCCTGCAGTCGCGGAACAGATGGTTCCAGCTAGGTAGGCGATGGCCGTCGCAGGGACTGTGTTCTTCAGCGTCCATAAGTCGATCAATGCCCATAGTCCAATAGTCACTAGGATGACGAAGGGCGCCAGGACCATATATTCACGGCGAAGGAAAGTTCCGGATCCCTCGCGTATCGCATCGCCAATGGCTCGCATGCGCTCATTGCCGGGATCGGCACTCAGCACACGCATGGCGGTTATTGCTGCAAACAGTAGAGCAGCGGACCCTGCGGCAAGGGCAACAATTATAGATTCCATGATTAGACTCTCTTAAAGGGACAGGTGTAGCCGTTACCCAAATAGCTATTCTATTCGAAATCGGCCTGTTTTTAGGCGTGCGCAAACTTATCATATGGACGTGGGGGTGTCAAGCGTATTTCGACGCCACGTACGCCTATTTTGCACGTGTCTCGGCACGCGGCAAGGGGTCTTCTGCGGCGCAATCAGGGGGAGATGGGAATAAAAAGCCGGAAATAGGGAAGATTATGTCTAGGGGTTATGTATTTCTATGCCAGGGAAAGAGATGGCCACAGAGAACCAAAACGCCTGACGGCTACTCACCCGTTGCAGACGAGTACCCGCCAGCGGCCCGTCAACGGCCCTTCCCGCAAAGTCTCGGTCGCTGTTGGTCTTCCGGTCGGTAAAAACGGAGAATATGTCGTCGTCCTTGCGGTCAAAGGTAAGTATTTCTCCGTCCACAGTTCTAGAAAATGCGCCCACGGAGCGGCCCTATGAAGCGGTAAATACCACGATCGGCTCGCCGCCAACGTTGGCATTGACTGCTCTGTCGCCAATTACGCCCAGCGGGAAAGCCATCGCTGCATCGCCAGTCTTACTGGTCTAGCCGGTCTCTACAATCAACACAATCTCACCGGCAGACAAGCGGTCGTCCAGCTTATCTTCGTCCACCCGGAAGGCAAACTGGCCGTTGTTGATACGGTCTTGGTAGCCACTGCCAAACCCGCTACTGTACCGTGTCGCCGCAAATTGGGTCTCCTGTCCGCCTTGGGACCCTGTAATCAAGAAAGTATTCGGATGAAGTCCCTTCCACTGTCCCCACGGCATGGTCGTTGAGGCCAAGGGTTTTAGCCGGCTCCCTGTTTTCGCTCCGATAACAGCCTCTCCAGCAACTTGGAACCAATAAGACCCGGTCTGGTGGTCGTACATCACCAGGTCAGACTGATACAGGGCGCTCGTGTTGCCAAATGTTAGCGTCTGACCATCCAGCTCGCGACTGAATACGACTCCGCTGAAGCACAATGGGCAATAGGTAATAAGGACTGGAACGCCGCCAATGGTGTCGTTCACTATCTCGTGGAAGTTGAGGATGTTGATCGGGTAGGCATAGGCGTCGTCGCCAGACTCGTAGCCAAGCACCAAATCATCGTCTTCCAACCAGGGCAGGGCATCCAACGCACCGTAAGCAGGCTGGGCCACCGGGGTGATGGCGTCCCTTAGGTCGGTTTGCAAGGCGTCTGAAATCTCGCTTAGGGGCACGAAACGAGCACTGGTTGTGCCAAAGGTGTCAAAAAGAATCTCATCCAACGGCACGCTGTGGATGCTCCGGTCCAACTCAGGAACAACCCCACTTGCAACTGATGAATCTTCGGCGACAACTACTGTTGGCCCTGGCTTTTCAGCCTCAGATGCTGATGTGCCACTGGTTTGAACCGGGGTTGGGTCCGCCCCTCCGCACGCCACAGCCAAGAGCAGCAGGGCTGTTAGCAAGCCCGCCAAGCGGTATTGAGATGTCCAGTTGCGGGGCAGCTTCAAGTGTGGCCTCTGCGTATTTCAGGTTCCAGTGAGTTATTTGATGCCTGAATTGGCCATTCAGTTACATCCGAATTTTCTCTTTAAGAATTCAGAATAGAAATCAGCCAACCGGAGTGTCTGCAAACCTGGCGGCGATGCTATAATGCGGCCCTAGTCGGGGCAGGCGTGCTTACCATGTTTACCGGGTTTACGCTGACCAGCCCAGTCCAGATTAGCAATCATCCAAAAGGAAATAGCTATATGTTTGTCGGCTACTTCACTGAACGACCCTACCAAGACCCCGCATCCGGGTTCTTCGGTGCCACTGGCACGCCCATCAAGGACTTGACCCTGAGTAACGGTGTCTATGACCCGGAACTGGGCGCCGGTCTTTATAACCGCTATCTGGACGAGAAGGTCTACGCTGAAGAGATGGGGTTTGACGGCCTCATGCTGAACGAGCACCACAGCACCCCGTTTTGCATGGGCGGTGCAATGAACGTTGAGGCGTCCATTCTGGCCCGCATCACCAAGAAGGCGAAGATTGTCCTCATGGGCAATATCCTGCCCATCTGGGATGATCCGCTCTGGCTGGTAGAACAACTTTCCATGATTGACCTGATCTCCCACGGTCGTTTGGTCTCCGGTTGGGTCCGGGGCACCGGTCGTGAGAGCGTTGCCCATAACGCGCCGCCGCCCTACAACTGGGAGCGGTTCAAAGAGGCCCACGAGTTCATCATCAAGGCATGGACCACCCCCGGCCCATTCCGCTGGGAGGGTAAACACTACCAATACCGACACGTTAACCCTTGGGTTAAGCCGTACCAAACGCCCCATCCCCAGGTTTGGTTGCCCGGAGTAATCAGCCGTGACTCACTGGTGTGGGCTGCCGAGCAGCGCATACCCTACGTGATGCTCTCAACTGAATTGGAGCCCACCAAGGCCGCGTTTGATGTTTATCACGAAACAGCAAAAGAACAGGGCTATGAATCCGGTCCTCAGAACCTGGGCTATCTCTGGAAGGTCCATGTAGACGAGACTGAAGAACTAGCTGAGAAGACTGCCCGCAAATACATCCAGGGTCCCAGCAATCCGTTCTTGGCCGGTAACGAGGGTACGAACAACCCGGCTTTGCTAAAGCTCCCCGGGTTGACCAACCGACGCCGTGTGCTACCAACCCAGCTTGCAGCCACCGCCAACCGCGGAGGCCGGGCCGATGTCCTGGGCCGACCCTACGAGCAACAGATTGAGGACTACACGATCATCACCGGTACGCCCAAAACCGTGATCCCCAAGATTCGTCACGTACTTGAGTACCTGAGGCCCGGCAGCGTGTTCTTCTGGGACGGCGACGGCGCCATGACCCACGATGACGCCATGCGCAGCCTGAGGCTGATGGGCGAAGAGGTACTACCTGCCGTCAAAGAGATTGCCAAAGACCTAGAACTGCCAAGTTCGTTTGAAGTGAACACTGCGACTGGCAAGCCCTACCCGCAAGCAATCGCAGATGCCGAAGGCGGCCACGGGGAAGACTAGCCCTGCCGCTACTCCCGTCCAAGTAATACTATCCCCCAAGGCCGGATGTTAGTCGGCCTGGGGGATTTTAATTTGAAACTATCCATTGGCCTCAGACAAGCCTGAAGAAATAATCCAACCGGGGAATAATTCAAGCGGGCGATAAAACAACCAGGCAATCATGAACAACAACGACCAGACTGCTGACGAAAACCAGGAAAACCTAGACCTAAGCGCCGACGTCATTGTGATTGGTGGTGGCCCTGCGGGTAGCGCCGCTGCCACCATGCTCGCCCGCAAAGGTTGGCAGGTGATTCTCCTGGAACGAGAGCAGTTCCCCAGGGATCACGTGGGAGAATCCCTGCTGCCGGCGTCCATACCGGTGCTGGAGGAATTGGGGGCTCTGCCTGCCGTGGAGAAAGCCGGGTTCCTACCCAAATACGGCGCAACCATGGTCTGGGGCAGCGGCGACGCTCCGTGGAGTTGGTACTTCAAAGAGACCAGCCAAAGATACCCCCACTCCTACCAGGTCTGGCGTCCTGAGTTCGACAAGATTCTGCTGGACAACGCCAAAGAGCAAGGCGTCACGGTGTTGGAGGGGCATCAGGTAACTGAAGTAATCTTTGACGGCGATGATGCCATCGGTGTGGAGTTCACCAACAGCAACGGAGTCCCAGGTGAGGCCCAGTGCCGCTTTGTAGTCGATGCCAGTGGCCAGTCCACGCTGCTATCCCGACACCTGGACACTAAAAAATGGGACCCGTTCTTCCAGAACCTGGCAGTTTACGCGTATTTCACCGGGGTCAAACCCCTGCCAGAGCCAGACCAGAACAACATCTTTATCGAGTCCTATCGCTACGGCTGGCTCTGGAGCATTCCACTGCACACCGGCCGCACCAGTGTGGGAGTGGTAGTAGATTCGAAGATTGGACAAGAAGGCATCCAACAGAACGGTGCCAAGGCGTTCTTAGAGGCCCAACTGGCCCAAAGCAATCACACTAAAGCCATGTTGGCAGATGCTCAGATGGACTCTGAACCTACTGTGGTGATGGACTGGTCATACACCGCTGAAAAACTGTTTGGGCCTGGCTACATCATTGCCGGTGATGCTGCCTGTTTCGTTGATCCGCTGTTTTCTTCGGGAGTCCATCTTGCGCTGATGTCTGGCGTTCTGGCCGCCGCCTACGTGACCACTGCGCTGAAAGACCCAACCATGGCTGAAGAAGCCGGTGAGGTCTACCAGGAGCTATACCTGAAGGAGTACAACCAGTTCCGTGAGATGGCCCGGCTGTTTTACTCCAGCAACCTCAGCGAGGAGTCGTATTTTTGGGAGGCACGGCGCATCACCAACACAGACGAATATTCCCCGCGCCACAGCTTCATCCAGGCAGTGGCCGGGCAACCGCCCCGCGGCTACGAACGGGTTGTGTTGGACCGAGGACAAGCCCCGGAAGCATTCATTGAGAGCGTCCGCGCCGTGGAATCCGAGCGATTGTCCCGCACCCAATGGCTGGCCGCTCTGGCCGCAGACACCCAGCGCAACCAAATACTGAACGCAGTTCCCAGACTGGCCGATGGCGTAGCAGTACAGCGTAAGCCCGTGCTAGCCGAAGGCGAATTCGTGCCCGGTCAGGTACTGAACACGGTTTCACAGCCGGAAGGCACGCCATGCAGCCCCCTGGTGGCCGCAGTCATCAATGAAATAGACGGACAGAAATCAGTGGCCGACATTGTAGACGGCCTGGGACAACACCTGGACCAGGCAGGTCATGCCCAACTGGAAGAGGCCGTATCCCGCACCGTGGAGATTCTCTACGTTGACGGCACGGTAGCCGGGTTGGTCACAGAATAATTTCACGCTGAAAACCCAAATCCCTTCTCCCGAAGGGAGAAGGCTAGGTCCGACTCTGTCGAGACTCTCAACAAAGTCGGAGATGGGGCGCATTTTATCAGTCCCTGATTTCGAACCCGCCACAACCAACAAATTCTAGGAGAGAACCATGGCCACACAGATACCAACAGAGGAACAAGTCATCGGTTGGATGGACTCACTCAGCAACTGGGGCCGCTGGGGCAAAGACGACCAGATGGGCACCCTAAACCTGATCACCGATGCCAAACGAGCCGAGGCTGCTGCCTTGGTCAAAGAGGGCATCAGCGTTAGCTGCTCCAGGCTGATCGTGCCGGAGTTGGCCTCCGATGTCACAACTATTCCACCGCTCCACTACATGATCCGCGCCGGAGACACAGTCCCGGTGGAGGGCGGTGGTGGAACTTCTGATTTCTTGGGCTTCTCCTACCACGGGCTGACCATCTCCCACTTGGACGCACTGTGTCATCAGACCTGGAACGGCAAGCTCTACAACGGCTTTGATCCTGCTGAGGTCAACAGCGAAACCAAGGCTAACGTGCTGAACATCGACGTTGCCAAGAACGGCATCATCACTCGCGGCGTCATGCTAGACATTGCCAAGGTGCGCGGCGTTGATTGGCTAGAATCTGGCGAAGGCGTGTTTGTCGAGGACTTGGAGGCCGCCGAGAAGGCGCAAGGTGTCCGTCTTGGAGAAGGTGACGCCCTGATGCTGCGGCTGGGCTGGTACAAGCGTCGCCTGGAAAAGGGAGCGCCCGAGTCGGGTCGCCCCGGACTGCATGCGGAAACCCTACCTTGGCTCAAAGAGCGCGGCATCTCCCTCATCGCCGGTGACGCCTCCCAAGACGCCGACCCCAGTGGTTACCCCACCATTGGTCTGCCGATACACCGTGTTGGCATTGTGGGAATGGGCCTGTGGCTCATCGACGCCGCCAACTGCGAGGACCTGGCCGCCGTCTGTGAGCGTCTAAACCGCTACGAGTTCATGTTCATCGTGGCCCCACTGCGGTTCAAGAACGCCACCGGCTCACCCACCAACCCGCTGGCGGTCTTTTAACCAACAAAACTCAACGAGTACGTTACGACAAAAGGGCTGTGGTATATACCACAGCCCTTTTTCATTTCCGGTAGCCAAACAAGATTCCCCTGCCCCGTGCGCGTGGGATCGGATTTTGTTTGTAATTCGAGAAGTTTTTGGTTATTTGCCTTGTTTGATCCACTCTGCAACGCGCTCACCAATCATCATGGTGGTTACGTTGGTGTTGGCTCGGATGCAGTCTGGCATGATCGATGCGTCCACCACGCGAAGCCCTTCCAGCCCGTGGACTTTGCCGAATTGGCTGACCACGGCCATGGGGTCGGATTCCGGGCCCATCTTACAGGTGCAAGATATGTGCTGCGAGGTGGAAACCTCCCGGTACAAGAACTCGTCCAACGCCTCATCTGAAGCCAGTTCGGCGTCGGTCGGCTCCATGCGCTCGGCTATGATGTCATTGAAAGCCGGGTCTTCGCCTAGGGCCACGCAGATGCGGACCGTTTCTCGCAGGCGGTCTCGGTCAACGTCCTCTTCCAGGTACCGGTAGTCCAGGAACGGCTGCACTGATGGATCGGCAGACTGGAGCCGTAATTCTCCGGCCCCGGCGGCCAGTTGGATGCCGCTGGACATCCTGATTCCCAGAGGCACCATGCGGTCTCCTCCCTTATTGACCCGCTCTGTGGCAAAAGACTGCATGGATACTTTCATGTCATTGCGCAAGTCAGAACCGCCGGCGGTGTAGCGGAGAGTCGCCTGCATCCGAGGAGCGTAGGCGTCCAGGTCAACCTCAGGCTTGGTGCGCCAGGTGACGAAGACCAGTGGGTGGTCGCGCATGTTCTGGCCCACGCCGGGTGCGTCGTGCACCACCGGGATGCCAAACTCTTCCAATTGGGCCTTGGGTCCAACACCCGACAGCAGTAAAGTGTGGGGCGAACCAATGGCTCCGGAGCTCAGGATGATCTCTGTCCCCTCTACGGTGAATACATCTCCGCCGCTCTCAACTTCCGCGCCCGTGGCCCGCTTGCCTTCAAACAGGATGCGCTGCACGTGACAATTGGCCCTAATCGTCACATTGAGCCGGTGTCTGATCTGGTCTAGATAACCCAGGGCCGTACTCATGCGGATGCCGTTGGGGTTGTTCAGCGGGGTTGGGCCCACTCCGGTGGAATCGGGGTGATTGTGGTCTGGAGAGTCGGGATAGCCCGCCGCCCGGCAGGCCTGGTAGAAGGCTTCGGTGGCCGGATGCCAAGTGTCCCTGGCGAACCGGTGCATCACGATCGGGCCTTCCGTACCATGGAAGTCGTCGCTGAAATCTGTGTCAGTCTCTATCTTGCGGAAAAATGGCAGGCAATCTTGGTAGCGCCATTCGTCGTTGCCCATCTCGGCCCAAGAGTCATAGTCCTCAGGTACGCCGCGCAGGAAGACCTGTCCGTTGATGGCGCTGGAACCGCCAGTGACCTTGCCCCGAGGGACCAGCATCTCTGGCGCAGATTCGGTGGCCTTGCCAACGAACTGCCAGTTGTGGTCGCTGACCATGATGTCGATTTCGGTTGCGTAGCCGAATTTGACCTCTTCTGGAAGCGTCTCAAAGTCCGGATAGTCAGGTCCCGCCTCAAGCAACAAGATATTCTTGCTTGGATCTTCAGAAAGCCTGGTTGCGATGATGGAACCGGCCGAGCCGGCGCCCAGAACAATGTAGTCGTATTTCATGTTCCCTCCCGTAAAAGTACAGGCATTCCCTAACACAAATGTGTTAGGGAATAACTGGATTATCTGAACATGCCGAGACGTCTCGGCGAGACCGCGAATCCCTTTAGAACGGTTCTTTTAGAACAATGCTTCCGGAGTCTGGATACCCTCGAAATCAGCCTCGGAAGCCGGGTCCACCGGCGTGATCCCAAGGGTGGTCTGCATGTAGTGGTACACCTGCTTCAGGTGGTGGGTGCTGTGGCTCAAGATGATGTTCAGCAGCTCTAACACTGTGACCTCGCCGCCGTAATGGGCGGGAACTTCACGGTCAAAGGCCTCTGTGTTGCCGCTGTTCAGGAAGGCAATGATGTCCTGACGGACTTTATTGCCATACTCAATCATCTCTGCTGCGGTATAGACGTCTTTCAGGCGTTCGTCAGAGGCCCGCATGTCGTCTTGGCTCATGCTACCCACCTGGTGGCTCAGGTAGGCCACCTCGGGGAAGGACATGATGTGCAGGACGGTCTTGCGTCCGGTCCATGGACGCCAAGGCACATCCATATCCAGTTGCTCCTGGGAGAACTGGGGAGTGGCCCGGCACGCCGCACTGAGAATCTTTTCGTATTTATCAGCCAGCCATTCGGTCTTGCCCGAAAGGTCGACTTTTACGTCCAGATTGAACGCAGGAATCAGCTTCTTGGGGAAGTAGCCAATGATCACTTCAGTGCCATCGATAATGGTCACAGGCAAGGCTTTTATGCCCCGGCTGCGCAGGTCTTCCATGGCCTGCTTATCTTCCAATACGTTGTGGTGCTCATACTGAACACTGTTGGACTTCAGGAATTCCTCTAAAGTCCGACAGCTAAATCAACCAGGCTGTGTGTAAACGTGGACGTCCATAGCATCCTCCAGTCGTAGTAGTTCATTTTATTGTCAACCAAACGGAATCAAACAAACGGCCCGGGAAATGGGCCTCAAAAACCAAAGACATCCTAACACGAGAGTCGGCTTTAAGTTTAGACCTGAAAGTCGTAGGTCAGGCAGGTTACCTTGCCCTTAAGAAACCCTGTATGACAGACTAGATTGATGTCTTTTTTATCTACTCTTTCGAGCCTACGTTAAATGGTTATCCCTTGAGATTTGTGGGTTTCTTAGCCGGAAAGCGGACCTCGATATTTTTCGTTGCGGTTTTGCTTATCGTTACGCTCGCCGCCTGTGCTCAACTGGAGGAGTTGAATGCGCCTCGCCTAGAGTCCGATTCTGTGATTGCGACCGTTCCACCTGCGGACGAAGCCAATGCCACGCCAACTCCGTTCTATTTGGTGGCCACGCCTACTCCCGCGCCCAGCCCGGTGGCAATACCAACGCCGGTTACCTCGCTTTTTACCCCTGGGACTCCGTTCACTGAAACCCCGTCTCCCACTACTGGGCCGACCACGTTGCCCCTGGCAACGGCCACACCAACTCCAGCGCCTGCAGATACGAATACGAATACGAGTACGAGTACGGGTACGCCGCAGGCACAGCCAACAGCCGTCCCAGCCACACCAACTCCACAGCCGCCACTAGCTGCTGCTACGCCCACGGCGCCGAACACAGGTTTCAAGAGATCTGTTTTGGACGAAGGCGTGTTCCTGGACGTGTCGCCCGAGAATACAGTATCAGGACGCACGGTTTCTTTTTCCGTGGCGGGTCTGCCGCCCTGGGAGCCGGTTACCATTTCATTCAATGACCCTGCGGGCGTTCGGGCTACCTGGATTACGTCTGAAGACGTCCATCTAGTCAACGATAGCGACGTCCGAGCAACAACGCTGATCATGTATCCAAACGCCTCTGGAGAACTAAGCTGGGAGCGGTACGCAACTCAAGACGCGGCGGGCGATTGGACCATGGATATAGACCTGGCAGCCAGTGTGTACCGGTCTGTCTATACGATGGAAGACTTGAAGCTAAATGATTTTGAACTGATCCTGCTGGGCACTCTTTTGACTCGGCGTGATGCCGGAAACTTTGTTATCTACTACTCCGAGTTGATCCCCACTGCCTTGGTGGTCGATCTCCAAGAGCACCTGAGCGAAACCGTTTTGCTGCTTGACCGTAAGATTCAGACTGAGACCAAGCAAATTCCAGACATTTACCTGTTGGGCAACCGGGAGATAATGAACAAGGTGAGCACCTTCACTGGTATCAACTTGGGGTTCGAAGACGGCTATTACACAAACTTTGGGGAGCGGCGCGGCATCTTCATGCGAACTGACCTGCTGGAGACCGAGGCCCGGCGGCTGCTGACCCATGAATACGTCCACCATATATTTGGCGGTCTGTCCCGCAACCAAGAAATGCCAGCCTGGCTAACCGAAGGTCTAGCCGAGTACTACGAGTTTGACATCGCGTTGTCTGGCCCCAGACCCGAAGCGTCTGAACTAAGGCTGTACACCTCGGCTGACCTGGCACGGACGGCAGCCCAAGATGGGACGTTGTTCTCTCTAAACACCCTGGACAGCCAGTCAGACTGGAACTCCCGCACCGGTGACGATGTGCCGCTCCAGTATGCAGAGGCCTACATGGCCGTTCGCTTTTTGAATGAGACCTACGGAGCTCTGGCCGGGAAAGACTTGCTGGTTACCATGGCTAAGGATTCTAATCTATCTGATGCCCTAAACACGGTTACGGGGCTGGACTTGGAGCTATTCGAACTCCAATTCACCCGTTGGCTGGCGAAATGGGATGACCTGGAACGAAAGGCGCTCTCTGAATATATAACCGCCCTAGACGTAATCTTGACTGCTGAGACCGCCAACTCTCATCTCAGGGCGCAGAACCTCCAGGCCAGCATGACCTACGAAAAAACCGTCAACAGCCACGCGTTCTTGGTCCGGTCAACTGAGGCTTTGATTCAGGACCTGCAGGCTCTATCTCCTCCGGAACGAGCTCAGGCCTTGCACCAAGAGATTGAAGAGCGCTTTGGGCGCGTTTTGGTCTGGCTATCACTGGAACTGCAAGCTGCGGAAGCCTTCGACAACGGGCCACTGATAGCTGCCAACAACATGATTCCGGAGATAAACGCGCGCGACCTCAACGTCAAGCGCAATTTATCTAATCTCGAGTTCGTTTTGAATCTACAAGACTAGTTCCACACAAGCTTTTCCCAACCTCCAGGTCGTCCTCAATCTCCCAGACCAGTTCCCCTCTGGCTCTTTCCTTTTGTCCCATTGGCTCTTTATCGCAGATGCCGCCGCCGGTCTGATATGCGATAATGCCGTCTGCCCACGAATGACGCCCAGGCAAGCATGGTCATTCAAGGCTGATTTGAATTGTTTTCAGTCGCCCATGCCGTCATCCAAAAGAGAAGTCCTCCGAGACTCCTCCAACTAAGATTGAACCAAGAGGGACGTTGATATGAAATACGACTACATCATTGTGGGAGCCGGTTCCGCAGGCTGCGTCATCGCCAGCAGGCTCTCAGAAGACTCCAATAAGTCCATCCTGCTGCTGGAAGCTGGGCCAGATTACCCCACTTTTGAGCAGTATCCAAACGACCTAAAGTTTGGCTACAACCAGACTGCATCAGCCGTGGGCGCGCCCCATAACTGGTCGTTCCAGGGCAACACCACTCCAGAGCAGCCCAATCCCATTCCAATCCCCAGAGGCCGGGTGGTTGGCGGTTCCAGCGCCATCAATGGCCAGGTGCTGCTCCGGGGAATACCCGAGGACTATGACGCCTGGGCCGCCATGGGCAATGACGAGTGGGGCTTCACCGATGTGCTCCCGTTCCTAAGGAAATTGGAGACGGACACCGACATCCACGACGACTTCCATGGCAGTGACGGTCCCATCCCGGTGCGGAGACACGCCCAGGAGAACTGGCTGCCCGCCCAGAATGCCTTTTACGCCGGTTTCAGCGCCCAGGGCCATCCCCACGACCCGGACATGAACCACCCAGAGTCCACCGGCGTGGGACCGATTCCTATGAATAACCCCAACGGCATCCGCATGAGCACGTCTCTCACCTATCTGGCGGATGCACGGCATCGCCTGAACCTGACTATTAAACCCAACGTCACGACCCACCGGGTGATTTTTGAAGGCAACCGGGCTGTCGGCGTTGACGTTGAAAGCGACGGAGAACGGTTCACAGTTGAGGGCTCCGAGATCATCCTGACCTCCGGTGCCATTGGCTCTCCCCAGTTGTTGATGCTCTCCGGGGTTGGCCCGGCCAGCGTTTTGAGCGACCTGGGGATTCCGATAGTGCTCGAGGTGCCTGGGGTCGGCCAGAACCTGCGCGACCATCCCAACGTGCGTGTGCCCATTGAGGTCCAGGACGATTTCCCCCTTAACCCAGAGGAACCTCGCTCCCAGGTGGCTCTGCGATATACCGCAGCAGGTTCCGACCTGAGAAACGATATGCAGATACTTGCATCGTCGTTCTCATCGCCGATCTCCGGAGACCCGCTGGAGGCTGAGGGCATACGCTTCACTTGCATTCTGGAACTGGCCTACGGCTCCGGAAACCTCAAAATTACATCTACCGATCCCAATGTGCAGCCGGAATTGAACTACAACTACTTCCAAGACGACCCCCGCGACCTTTCCAGGATGCGAGAGGGTGTCAGGAAGTGCGTTCAAGTCTTGGAGCATGACGAATACAAATCCATCGTCAAACAATTGATCGAGCCGCAAGCCGCTGACTTGGAATCGGATGACACGCTAGACCTGTGGATCAAAGGATGCGTCACCACCACCCAACACATATCCGGCACCTGCAAGATGGGGCCGGACTCAGACTCCATGGCCGTGGTGGACCAGCGTGGCATGGTCAAAGGGCTTGTTGGCCTGCGTGTGGCCGATGCCTCAATCATGCCCGACTGTATCCGCGCCAACACCAACTGCACCACAATGATGATTGGCGAGAAAATTGCCTCCTGGATAAATCAGGCGTGATTGGCGTCAAGATTACCAACATGATAAATCAGAGCTAAACAACCAGAGGAGCAAATATGAGATTCGGTAGCTTCGTTTTTTCGATTAGCACTGACCCAGACGGCGACCAGCGGATGATTGAACAGACACTGCGTGAGATAGAACTGGCCGAGGAAGTGGGCTTTGACGCCGTTTGGCTCACCGAACACCACTTTGACGGCGCAGTAGCCTACGCAGACCCGGTGGTCTTTGGCGCTGCTGTGGCCGCCCGCACCAAGCGAGTGCTCATCGGCTTTGCCGTTGTGGAGATGGCACTGCACCACCCAATACGACTGGCGGTACAGACATCACTGCTGGACAACCTGAGCAACGGACGGCTCATCATGGGCACGGGCCGTGGCTCAGCCTACAACGAGTATGAGTACACTGGCTTCGGCACCACCCTGGAAAAGGGCCGGGCGATGCTGGAAGAGGCTGAGGAACTACTGATCAAGGCCTGGACGGGCACCGACGTGGTGCACAAGGGCAAATTCTGGGACCTGTCATTCCCCGGCCTACGACCCCGTCCGGTACAGAAGCCCCATCCGCCCATCGTCCGGGCCTGTATCTCTGAAGATTCAATGGTTGCCATGGGTAAAGCCGGAAGGCCGGTGCTCATCGGAGTCCAGACAATCGCCACCCTCCGTCACCGGTTTAGCCGCTACCAAGAAGGGCTGGAATCTTCGGGTTTGAACGAAGCAGAGATTAAAAAAGTCCTGGACCAAACCTGGGCGCAACGTGCCCTGTTTGTCTGTGACAGTGACCAAGAAGCCCTCGATATTGCCACCGTCGCGCTCGCAAAGTATAAAGCCCATATACTCGACGCTAGAATTCGGTTCAATCCCGGTGGAGCGCCTCCACCTCTTCCTGGTACTCCCATCCCGGACAGCGAGATTGTGGAGCACGCCTTCTTGGCTGGCACACCGGCCACCGTGGCCGGGAAACTGGAAGAGTTGCGGGACATTGGCGTCCGCAACGTTTTGCTGAACCCCAACGTGGGTGAGATTGACCCGCAGAAGGTGGAAAAATCCCTGCGCATGTTCGGCGAGACCGTAATCCCCAAGTTCCAGGACGAGTAATATGGCTATCCAGAACCCCTTCGACCTGACGGGAAAAGTGGCGGTGGTCACCGGCGGCAACGGAGGCCTTGGCCTGGGAATTGCCATGGGCCTGGCCAGCGCGGGCGCCAACATCATCATTGCGGCCCGCAGCGTCGAAAAGACGGCCCAGGCGCTGGAAGACATACGCGCACTGGGCGTTGAGGCTCACGGCATCACGGTGGACGTGACCAAAGAAACAGCGGTACAGCGGATGGTCACTGACACCATTGACCACATGGGGCGTCTCGATATTTTGGTCAATAATTCAGGTATCGCCGTGCGCGCACAGCCCCAGAATCTGACTGCCGCCCAGTGGGATTCGGTCATGGACGTAAACCTACGCGCTGCGTTCATCGCCTCCAAAGAAGCCTATCCCCATCTGCTCAAGAACGGCGGCGGCAAGATAATCAACATTGGCTCCATGTATTCCCTTTTTGGCAGCGACTGGGGTTCACCCTATGCCGCCAGCAAGGGTGGAATCGTGCAACTAACCAAGAGCCTGGCGGTGGCCTGGGCCAAGGACAACATCCAGGTCAACGCCATCCTACCTGGCTGGTTTGTCACCGACTTAACGCGTGGCATCGAAGAGGGCGACCCTGAGCGCCACGACAACGTCAGTCGCCGAATCCCCACCGGCCGCTGGGGTGATCCGTCCGAGTTGGGCGGCGCGGCAGTCTTTCTCGCCAGCCAGGCCTCCAACTACGTAACCGGCTCAACGTTGACCGTGGACGGAGGCTATTCTTCGTCCTAAGATGGGATCGTTGGACCGGGTTTTTAAACAATGATTAAACGACTGCTGCCATTATTGATAGTGGTTTTTCTGATAACCATATCTGCCGTTTCAGCGACGGTGATACTGGCGGGTGGCGACGACGATTCGATCCAAACCAAGATCTCTACCCTGGTTGAAAGCGGTGACCAAACCCAAGAACAGGCCGACGCTAAGCTTGCGGCGATCCAATCCGAGACTTGGAAGAATAAAAAATCAGGTTTCTCTGCCGATGACTATCAGGCTAAGTTAGCTGACCTGGTCAACTCGGGGAAATTAACCCAAGAGCAGGCCGACGCCAAGCTCAAATGGCTGCAAACAAAATCGGCCAGCAAAGACTGAATCTCCAAAAAAACTAGCTAAAAACCCTGGGGAGTGACTGCAATGGCCTTCAAGTACCCGCAATTCCTGGTTGAGACCGGCTGGCTTGCTGATCATCTCAACGACACAGACATACGGGTTTTGGACTGCACCGCCTTCAACCTGCCTGATGGCAACGGCGGCATCCGTGCCGAGAGCGGTCGTGAATCCTGGGAATCCGAGCACATCCCAAGCTCTGGCCACGCCGATCTAGTGAATGACCTCTCGGATAAAAGCGCCGACTTCCGGTACATGCTGCCGGCAGTTTCCCAATTTGCCCAGGCCATGTCCGGCTACGGCGTGGGCGCAGGAACGCGAGTTGTGTTGTACGACTCGACCTCAGGGTCTTGGGCCACCCGAATCTGGTGGATGCTCCGGGTGTTTGGCTTCGATGACGCCTACATCCTGGACGGCGGCCTGCACAAATGGAAGCTGGAGAACCGACCTTTGAGTACCGAGCTGCCAGCTTATCCTCCGGCCATTTTCCACGCCAAACCCAGAACCGGGCTAATGGCTGACCGCAGTGAAGTTTTGTCCGCCATCGACGACGGAGCAACCTGCGTTATTAACGCCCTCAGTAGTGACCAGCATCTAGGAATTGGCGGCGCTAACTACGGACGGGCCGGACGCATCGCCGATAGCGTAAACGTTCCGGCCGGGGATCTGATGGATCCTGTCACGCACGCCTATCGATCTGCAGACCAACTGGCCGGGCGATTTTCCGACGTCGGAGCGAATGCCGAATCTCGTGTAATCGCCTATTGTGGCGGTGGAATTGCCGCCAGCAACGACGCCTTTATTCTGACTCTGCTTGGTTACAAAAACGTGGCAGTGTACGACGCGTCAATGTCCGAGTGGGCAGCCGACTCATCGCTGCCGATGCAGACCGGCTAGTCACACTCAAAGTCGGCTTCAGCCATTGCCTGCCCGTTCACCACGATCACGATTTCGTGACTGCCCGGGTAATGTTTGCGCGTGCTGATTGTCTTGAATGACTGCTTTCTTGGAATCTCCACAATCTCGCGCGCTTGCTTGCCGTTCGACTTCATAAAGTGAATCCGGTAGTCAATCATCAACTTTTGCGCTTTCTCGGACACGAAATTGAATTGGAAATTCAGGTCGCCTTCCTTAGGCACTCGTTCGTTGCCTAAGTTCAGGGCTGGGGCCGATACACCGGGCAACTCATGAACCCAATAATCCAAGCGCCCCCACATTCCCCTGTTTCAGCAGCGTGCGTAATGCGTGTCGAATCAGCCACTGCATCTCTTCGCTAGAATTCTGGCTCCACTTGGTCAACGTGCTTACGACCATTTTTGCGTTGTCCTTGGAGATGTCGTTCAGGTTGTTGGCCACCGAGCGCCGGACATAGAGTTCAGCGTCGTCTTTCAACAACTCCAAAAGCTGCAGAACCGGAGTCGGGTCCTTTTTGAAGCTGTGCAGTGGGGCGGCCAGTGGCAATCTAGACCGGGTGCCCTCAGAAACCAAACGCCGCACATGGACATTTGGGTCTACCGCCCACACTTTGAACAGGGCCAGCGATTCTTTCTGGTATTTCTCTATGAAAGTCCTGATTGCGCCTTCAGACGAGAACCGCTTGGTCATCTCCTTAAGGACATCCATGGCCAGACCAAAATGATTAATTCAGGCTTCGGCCACGAATTCAGTCTCAGGGACGACTATGAACCCGTCCCAAGGCGTTTCCTCCAGGTGGACGGCAAGTT
>JAPKDE010000241.1 GCA_028822675.1 Dehalococcoidia bacterium
GTCTGTCTGACGCTTGGAACCCGATGTCTCTGCGGTGATAAGAATGAGGACCCACTTTGTCGATCAGTCGTTGCAACAACTTGGTGGGTGACTCTCCCGTCGCAGCCATGTACTCAAGGAAATATAGACCACTGAGAATGCCGTCGCGCTCGGGTATGTGGCCCCTGAAGGCAAAACCACCACTCTCCTCGCCGCCCATCAGTGCATCGACTTCGGTGAACTTGGGGCCGATATTCTTGAAGCCCACCCGCAGCTCGTGTACGTCCACTCCGTAGGCCTCACCCAACTGATTGAGTGCAATGGATGAAGTTACTCCCTTCACCAGAGCGCCGCGTTGCTGTTTCTGCTCCAGCAGGTACTGGGCCAGAATTGAGAACGTATCGAGGGTGGTCACAAATTTGCCATTCTCGTCAATGATACCCAAACGATCGGCGTCGCCATCCAGGGCGATACCAACAGACGCCCCATCCTTGGCCATGAGAGACGATATCTCCGTTAGATTGTGGGCAATGGGTTCTGGCTGCTCCATGCCGGGGAAGGCCGGGTTACGGTTTCCGTGTAGCTCCGTGACCGTGGTCTTGCCACCGGACAGCAGTATTGGCAGGTATCCGCCGCCAGCCCCGTACATGGAATCAACGTAGACGTTTAATCCAGCATCTTTAATGGCGTCCAGGTCCACCAGAGCGGCGATGCGCTCTAAATACGGTGGAGAGGGGTCAATAGCCTCAATAAGACTGCTGTTGCGGCCCTCAGCGACTCTGCTGACCGGCTTGGCGGGTACTTTGGCGATTGACTGTTCCAGTCGGTCGGTTATCTCTTGGGTGGCGCTGCCGGCGTAGTCGGGTTTGAACTTGAACCCGTTCCATTGGCCCGGATTGTGGCTGGCAGTGATGATGGCAGCCCCGCCAGCCTGGTGGTGCAGCACGTTGTAGCTGAGAACCGGTGTTGGAGCAGATTTATCGGCAAGATAGACTTTGATCCCTTGAGCGGAGCAAACGTCGGCAACGGTTTGGGCGAACTCGGGAGATAGGAATCGGGTGTCATAGCCCACGACCAAGCCCCGGTCAGCCACGCCCATTTCCTTCAGGTGCGCACAGAGTCCTTCGGCGCAACGGGCAACGTTCTCAAAGGTGAATTCGTCGGCGATCAGAGCGCGCCAACCGTCGGTCCCAAATCTAATATCCGTCAAGCGCGGTTCCCTCCGGTACCTGAATGCCAACAGCATATCTCAAGCAAGTCAGATTGTAAGTAGTTCTGCGGTGCGCCCGCGCGTTAATCGCCGGCCCTCTCACCCTGTTAATCTGAGGCTGTAGGCGAAGAACTTAGTAACTGTCGAAAGCCGACTTAGCTAGAGCAACGAGACCCTTCGCTTCACTCAGGGTGACAAGTGAGAGGAAAAGCCTTCCACTTTATCGTTCCGAAGGGTTAGGCGAAAAATATCTTTGAATTAACGCACGTTCTGAAACGTGTACTCAACCACACCTACGCCGAGGACAACGATGGGATTGCCCGAAATCCTGTACTACAGAGACGGCAGATTTCGGTATGTTGAATAGCTCCATGGCGTCCGCGATGTATGTCTCGAATTCGGCTAGTAGATCATCGGATAGCCGCAGTGGATTGACCCCAATCAAGTCCACCTGATCTAGAGCATCGATTGTGAGGCCAGTAGCTATGTAGGTGGCGTCTGCTCCACCTAGGGCGAGCAGATGCCACCTACAGATTCAAGTTCTTTCCAGGTGCTGTAGGCGAAGAGAAGGGCGTACTTCTATCCGATGGCTCGATTCAGGACTGATGGAATGGAGCCAAGATGGGAAGACAACTGACCCCGTTTAGCAAAAACACGGTCTAGAAAAAAACGAACACCCTCAGCGTAAACCGCTGAGGGTGAATTTGATGCCTAAATTGTAGGTCGGGGACAACGGACGTCCCCGTTGGTTGGCCTAGTAGCGTCCGCCGCCACCGCCGCCGCCACCCTGACGACTGAAGCAATCGCTGCAGTAGACGGGTCGGTCGCCACGGGGTAGGAACGGTACAGTGGCTTGATTGCCACATTCTGCACAGACCACTGAGTGCATTTCGCGAGGACCGCGGTCGCCGCCGAAACCACCGTCGGATGGTCGGTTTGCTCGCCTTGCCTCACGGCAAGATGTGCAACGCTTGGGTTCGTTTGTGTAACCCTTTTCGGCATGGTACGACTGATCGTCCGCCGAGAATATGAACGATTGTCCACACTCCACGCAAGTTAGGTTTCTGTCCTGGTAACTCATATTTGACTTCCCTGTATGATAATAGTTGGCAAGAGACTGCTCACGGAGACGATAAGAAGCGGAATGCTAGAATGTGACCCGGAGGGGCATAAAGCCCATGGATACCTGTAGACCGATCTAGTGTGCCTGTAGAGAGGTGAAAGAATGCTGCCACTGTTGAAGAGCATAACATATATTAACAACGTGCGCATACTAATTTTGTCACCAATCCCCCAAAGTGCCTGAAACTCGCTAATATAAGCCGAATTTGGATGACCAGGTGGACGTAAAAAACACCAATTCGAGCCCGACCACGCCGAGCGCTGCTCTGGTTGCCAGCAAGTAATCAATCGATCTTTGTTGTTTCAATGGACTATCTCGCGATCCAATTTTTCGTAAAACAGCTAATTTTTGACAAATTACGGCAAAGGCAAACAGTGCTCTTTATGAGTATCCGGAGTTAATCGTGTGGTTATTCACTGCTTGCGTGTCTGCGCGCTGGCTAGGTAAACGTACAGCGAACGGCTTTTCACCCCCGATCCTCACTCCTCCGCCTCCACCACAAATCTGACCAGGCTGCGTTTGAAACCAGATTAAGCCAATGGCGCAACGCTAGAACAACAATTCCCGAAACGAAAACGTAAGTCTGTGGCGTTTGTAAGCTCAGAGGGACATTGCCTGAGGACGGGTGCCAGCAATAAAAATGGGGTCTTTGGTTCAACACCAAAGACCCCACCGTTTGCCTAGTTAAGAAAGCTGATAGCTATCAGCTAACGGCTAAAGACCGGCGTCGGCACGGAGGGCGTCTGCTTTGTCTGTCTTTTCCCAAGTCAGGTTCAGGCCGTCGCGACCAAAGTGGCCGTAAGCAGCCGTGGGCTGATAGATAGGGCGGCGTAGGTCCAAGTCACGGATAATCGCTGCAGGGCGCAGGTCAAAGTGCTTGGCAACCAGCTCGTGGATCTTTTCGCTGTCCACTTTGTTGGTGTCAAAGGTCTCAACCGCGACCGAAATCGGGGTTGCCACGCCAATGGCGTAGGAGACCAGAACTTCGGCGCGGTCGGCTAGGCCGGCGGCGACTAGGTTCTTGGCAACGTAACGGGCAGCGTAAGCGGCCGAGCGGTCAACCTTAGTCGGGTCCTTGCCAGAGAAAGCGCCACCACCATGACGGGCGATGCCGCCGTAGGTGTCAACGAGAATCTTCCGGCCGGTCAGTCCGCTGTCGCCGGCGGGGCCGCCGATGACGAACCGTCCGCTGGGGTTGACCAAGATCTTGGTGTTGTCGTCGATCAGTTCAGCGGGGACGATCTTTTTGATGACATGGTCGATCACGTCTTTTTCAATCTGCTCATTGGTTGCTTCCGGGTTGTGTTGGGTGCTGATGACCACTGTGTCGACGCGGGCGGCGACACCAAATTTGTACTCAACTGTGACCTGGGATTTGCCGTCTGGGCGGAGGTAAGGGACGATGCCCTCTTTCCGGACCAGGGCCAATTGTTCAACCAATTTCTGGGACAGGCTGACTGTGAGGGGCAGCAGTTCAGGAGTCTCGTTGCAGGCGAATCCGACCATCATTCCTTGGTCGCCGGCGCCGGTCTGCAGCATGGCTTCTTCAGCGGCATCACCGCGTTGTTCCAAGGCCGTGGTAACGCCCTTGCTGATGTCCTGGG
>JAPKDE010000242.1 GCA_028822675.1 Dehalococcoidia bacterium
CTTTGAGAAAATGGGCGAGTCACTGGGCTACGGCAGCAAACTCTGGACTGAGTACCACATCCCGCTGCAGATTGAGATTCCAATCATTGAGATGTCCAAGGCCGACATCGTCAGGTTGGGTATAGAGATCAAAGCCCCGCTGGAATTAACCTGGAGCTGCTATCAGGGTGGCGAAGTTCCCTGTGGCCGCTGCGATAGCTGCATATTACGAGCCAACGGGTTCCGCGACGCTGGCTACACCGACCCGGCCCTACCCAACTAGCCATGCTTAAAATCAGCCGAAGATCAGGGGGCGAACCAGAGATATTTCACTCCGTTCAGGGTGAGGGGGTCTCCCTAGGCGTGCCTTCCGTATTCCTGAGGCTGGCCACCTGCAATCTGGCCTGCCGCTGGTGCGACACCAAATACACCTGGGACTGGGATAATTTCAGCTATGAGACTGAAGTGGTCGAACTGGAGCCTGCGACAATCCAGCAGAAAATCCAGGCGTATGACTGCTCTCATGTCGTGATTACGGGCGGTGAGCCCATGTTGCAGCAGGAAGGACTTCAACCGCTGGTGGAGTCGCTCGCCGCAGAGGGCTACACCTTTGAGGTGGAGACCAACGGGACCATTGCTCCAACGCCGGGAATGCTCCGGCATATTGGACAGTGGAACGTCTCCCCCAAACTACGCACGTCCGGCAATCTGCTATCAGAAACCCTAAACCCCTTGGCCCTGCAGACGTTTGCTGCATTGCCAGACGCCTATTTCAAGTTTGTGATCGCAGTGGAGTCGGACGTTGATGAGGTCTGCACGCTGCGAGATCAGTACAAGCTGGCACCAGAGAGAATCCTACTCATGCCTGAGGGACGCACACCAGACGCGTTAGCCAAGAAGAGCGCCTGGTTGCCGGAGCTCTGCGTGCAGCACGGGTTCAGGTTCACCACCCGCCTTCACATCATTCTCTGGGGCGACGAACGCGGGCGTTAAAGCCCTGGTCAGGTCGGGATATTGACTGGGTTAGTTGCTTTTCATCAGCCGTGTGAGATTCCTGATATCACTGAGGGATTCCAAGTGACTCACCGTCTCCACCACTCTAGCGGCTTCCGTATCCCCCAAAACACCCTGGGCCAGAAAATGGAATTTCCCTTCCAGTTCTTCTTGCGAAGCCGGGTTATGGGAGTCACCGTGGTGCGCGGTCACACTCTCGTTCAGAGTCCGGCCATCTTTCAGGGAAATTGCCACGTTGGCCGCCGGATAATCGTAGCGGCGAAGGTCCATCCTTGAGTCAGTGGTAATTTCCACCAGGTGGGCCAAGGCCAGGGTCTCCGGGTCCTGTAGTCGCTCGGAATAGAAGGCGGTGATGTCAGTACTGTTGTGGACCACCGCGGTGGCCACAGCATAGGGCAGGGAGAACTTCGCCGCCAGCATGTTCGGCGGCTCAGGGTCAACCATGATCATAGCCAAGGCCGGAGCTTCCACTTTTATGCTGGCCACATCGCTTGGCGCAAATTTCTCACGGGCCAGCAGTGTTTGCACACAGTCTAAAACCGGGTGGTTGTACAGACAGCAGGCGTGTAGCTTGAAATAATTTCTTTGGATTCGGTATTCCCCGCGCTCGCCCAAGCCCTCTACAACCGACGCAGTATCAAATCCTTCGCCAAGAATATTCTCGTAAATATCTGAGGGTCCGTCTTCAAGGCCGGTGTAACCGCAGTCGGCCAGTTGCGCGGCCATGATGCCCTGGAACCCGGAACGCCCAGGGTACAAGTTGCGAATGGTCGCCCCTTCCAGGCATGGAGTCCAGGTATTGGCCGGGCTCATGGACGCGGCGAGGTTTATGGCGGTAGTGGTCTGGGTTTCGTCGAACCCCAGCAGCTTTGCCGTCGCCACCGCAGAGCCTATCGTGCCCCAGGTGCCGTGGGAATGAACGGTCTTCTTGACGGCGGTTCCGGTCCCAATTCTAGAGGTGACCTCATAACCGGCAATCACGCTCTCAAGGAATTGCTTCCCGCCAACGCCTTGTTCTTCAGAGATCGCCAATGCAGCCGGGACCACGTGGATGGCGGCATGTCCGCCGCCGAGACGGTTGCCTTCATCCATCTCCAACGACACACCAGCTGTGGCATTGGACAGTGCCGCAAAGACGGCCGGTGCAGAACCGGACTGACCCAGCAGGGTTGCCGGACCAGATCCGCCGGTTTTGGCGGCCAACTGGGCCAGTTTCCCATTCTCAGGAAGACGACTGCCAGCCAGCATGGCGCCGATCGTATCCAGCACCACTGACTTGGCAGCTTGAAGTGTTGAGGGCTGCAGGTCTTCCAAGCGGGTCTCACAGACAAACTTTGAGAGGAGGTCTAGGTAAGAAGGCATAATAATCACCTGAGGCTCTTGAGAATGGTTGCCGTTTAGTTTACCCGACTGTCATAATCCGGCAACTATGTGCGGATCAAACAACAATAATCAAAATTGGCAGCCTTGGGCGAACCTAAAGCAACCAATGCCGCTGTGGCGCAAGTTGCAGTTGGTGATTCGCAATAATTTCATAAAGTTGCGAACGAGAAAAGGCTGTTGCGGCAACTTCGATGAGCCGGGCTGTTGACTGGGCGACAATCAGCCGCCGGTTTCTGGCGGCTAGAAGGGGTTTTAATAAAAGGGTTTCAACCAGAGCCTCGAGGCTATTACCTAAGTGACCAGCTCGCTCTGGTAGCCCTCTCTGGAGTCTTTATGATGCCCGTTGGTTGCCACCAGCAGGTTTTCTTCAATCGCCGAATCAGCCGATTGAGCGGAATGAATCGAACCAACGAGTTTGATTCCGTCCCACCAGTGCTTACCTCGGCCCCGACGACGACGCTGAAAACCCATGGCAGTGAGTTGCATACCAAAACTGCGTTGGGATACGTCATCCTGGCCGGTGTCACGGCACCATTCCTGAAAGCCGGTGTAGAGTTCTTTGGCCAAAACCAGATTACTGCCTTCCACATGGCACTGAACGTCTACAAACCGGGCCACCGGGCCGTCGATCATACGTGCCGGCGCTGGGCTGGCAATCGTTATCATTTCCTGTTCTTCCGCCATTGGCGTGGCTTCGGGGGTAGAAACCTTCCGAGGAGCGGGGGCGACCTCTGCCAAGTCTTCAACCCAATTGGCAAAATAGACCAGTAAATCCAGGTATTGGGTAAGTCCGCCAACGTGGTCCCAGCTCAAACCCTTTCCGTGCAGTTCGCCGGCGTCCATCATCAGGTTGATGGGCCTGATTTCAAACTTACGGCGATACTCCGGAGGGCAGTTCCAGACGGGGGAAAACAGGTTTGGAAATACCGTGTTGTTCAGCAGGAACATCACGCATCGGGCTGCCTGCAGGTCTGGGTTCTCTTCTTCCAAGGGATTGCTTACGAAGACTCGGTCCAAGCTTCGCTGAGTCTGAATCACCGACAATGCAAAAGCGGCGCGAGCCTGGTTGGCTGCACGCCGCGTTAATTCAATCTGGTCTGGGCCGTTATTGTCCACGGCAAAGGCAACAAACATATCTTCGGGGCCGTCCCGAAATAATTGTTTCGCAGTTACCTTTTCTTCCTGGACCGCCTGCAACAAGGCCATGGCCAGGTCCAGGTTCTCTTTGACCATCCTGATCTCAAATGCCGGGTTCACCATCACAACACCTCTACCCACACATCACTGGACCTTCCAAGGGAATCCACTACCGGAATCCACAACCCGAGAAGGCCACAACCCTGGCACAAATTCCAAGACCCACAGCCAGTGGCTACTTACTCGTACTAGTTTATAACCACTGGCTGGCCAAATACCCGTTTATGTTAACCATCACCCGACGAGTTTTTACTTGGTGATGTCAATGATTACCTTGATGATCTCGTCCTGCTGAGTGTCATACATGTCATAGGCTTTCTGAACATCAGTGAAGTCCA
>JAPKDE010000243.1 GCA_028822675.1 Dehalococcoidia bacterium
GGGTGCCACATGGGCAGGATGTTAAACCCACAGCCAAACTTCAGGTTCTTGGTGAATTGGCAGAGATACTGGCTCAGCATCAAGACGTTGGGAATGCACTCGTAGCCCTCCCTCTGGAAGTGGTGCTCCGCCATCCACAGAACGTCGTACCCCAGTTCGTCCATGAGGATCGCCGAGTCTTTGGCGATGGAAAATACTTCTATCAGGCGGTCGTTGGAGTACCAACGGTCATCGTGGGGAGTGCCGTCGAAGCCGATTCCTTCTCCTTCCAGGACGTGCCCTGCGTATAGTGTTGAGAATTGTGTGATAAATGGATGCTCCTTTAAATCTCCGCTAAATATCCGGCAAGTATTTAGTTGGGTGACCAGGCGAGAAACAAGATGCGCCCGGTTTGAATTTTTGGTATTTTATCCAGCGCTCGACGCTTTACGAATATCCAACAGCCCCGAATTGTGGGGGCCGGTTGGCCCTGATCCATCGCAGGTGATTTTCATGGGAGTTGAGTGCCCCAAGGACCGAATCAGCGCAAGATTTCTGACAGTATATCCCAAGTGCCTCAGACCTCTTAAAGGTGCGTGGAGCGGGGCGCGAGTATATAATTCGCCTCACCAAATGCAGGTACAGGCATGAACCGCTCTGAGTAATCAACAGTCTAAATGGAGTGCGGTTCCAACTACCACAGAATTGAAAACGCTGCAAAATAAAGGAGCTAAAGATGGAAAAGGTAGGATTTATCGGTCTGGGTAATATGGGCGGCGGCATGGCCGGAAATATTCAGAAGGCCGGCTATGAGATGGTAATCCACGACATCAATGAAGGTGCCACCAGGCGATTCCTGGAAGCCGGGGCGCACTTGGGAAACTCACCCGCTGACGTGGCCAGCCAATGCGACGTTACTTTCACGTCGTTGCCCGGCCCCAGAGAAGTTGAAGCCGTTGCGGTTGGTCTAGAGGGAGTGCTGGAGGGTGCCAAACCCGGTTCTATCTACATAGATCTTTCCACCAGCAGGCCAACGTTGATCCGAGAGCTGGAGCCACGGTTCAGGGAGAAGGGCATCCATGTTTTGGACGCCCCGGTCAGCGGTGGAAAGTCCGGCGCCCAGAGCCGAAACCTGGCCGTGATGGTTGGCGGCGAAAAAGAGATATTCGAGCAGGTTAAGCCGCTATTGGAAGCCTTTGGCGACAAGGTGTTCTACGCCGGTGAGATTGGAGCCGGCTCGGTTGCCAAGCTGGTCCACAACATGATTGGCCACGGAGTACGCCAGGCCATCGCGGAGGGTATGACCCTAGGCGTTAAGGCTGGTGTCGACGCAGAATCGCTTTGGCAGTGCATCCGCCGGGGTTCCCTGGGCCGAATGAACGTCCTGCATGAGGGCTTTGTCCGTACCGTGTTCAAGGGCGAATACGAGCCTGCCGGCTTCGCCCTGAACCTGGCCCGCAAGGACATCGGTTTAGCCACCGAACTGGCCAAGGAGTTTGACGTTCCAATGCCGGTCGCCAACTTGGCCGAGCAACTGGCCATCCAGGCCATGAACCGTGGTTGGGGCGACCAAGACAGTACAGTCATCGTTAAGTTGCAAGAAGAGATGGCCGACGTTGAGCTAAGGGCTGACATTGATGTAACGCAATCGGCCAAGTTCATCACAACCCATCCGGACGCTTAATCAGATTTAGCTGAAGGCAAAAAAAGACCGGCGCTCATCACTGAGCGCCGGTCTTTTTTATCTAGCTTGTTGAACCCGAATTCTAGGAATCAGAATCCGCTGTGTTCATGATTTTGTCCTGGGGTTTGACCACCCCGTTCAGTAGGTCGCCGTCGGTGAACTGACCGTTGGTCAACCGAGTGGCAATGTCTTCTCGACCGTCCCAGAGCTTTTTCAGGTCGTCATCGATCAACTCGATTATGGCCCGCCGCACTCCGGTGTCTTCTCCGATGTCCGGGTACAACTTCCATGACTCCTTGCTAACTGAAGCCAGCCAGCCGGAGGTGTCACCGTTGATGCCGCCGCGTACGTCTTCAAAGTGCCAGGCGTACCAAGCGTTGACCATGTCTCGGAAGATGGCCAGGTCTGAGATTGGCGCTCCCACCGTGGACATCTGGACCTCAAACCGGTGGTTGTCACTGGGGTGGCCTTCCACTGCGGCGAATTTTCGACCGCCGCCCAAGCCCCTGAGGACCGAGTCGTGCAGGTTGGAAGCGGTGATACCAACGCCGGAAGCCGAGTCAACGTGACCAACTCGGACATCGCCCACGCGCCACATCTTCTCTTCCATGGCAGAGGCACCCATGTGCATGTCCACCAGCAACTCACCCAATTCTTCGCCGAACCGGGCCCCGTTGGACATGAGGGAAAGGAATCCAGTGTCAATGGACACCGTACTCTGTATCTTCTTTGAGGTGGCCATTGCCAGGAGCTCTTGCAGCTCCGTCGATTCCACTCTGTTGGCCCCGTAGACAGGTTTTCCGGCCAGGCCTTTGTGGACGTCGGTGGCAATGTCTACCAGGTCTTGGTTGCCAAGTTGGAACCGCCCCAGAATACGCATTGCGATGTCCTGAGCTTGTTCTCCGGTGAGCAGGTTCTTTACCGTAGGGTCGTCGCTGTCAAAGGACCAGTGCTCTGCGTCGACTACTTCTTGGTAGAGGCTGCCTCCGGTGCTGGCGATACGCCGGAGGTCGCTGATCATTTCCATCCAAGAGGCAGAGTACTCGTTCAATTCTTCTAGAAGGCCGTTGATGACCTCACCCACGTGGTTGAGACAGACGGTCTCAAGGCGCTCGTCGGTCTCTTCTTGCCATTTGGCCAACCGCTTTCTACGATCGTTGGGGGAAACGTCCAAGGAGCTATGGCTTGGCTCAGACACGTTTGGCAGGTCGCGTTTAATCGCCCGGTCGGCCAGAGCGGTCCACCGTCTTACCGGCGGCTCCTGGTCGGGGGCAATCACCAACTGTTGAATGAACAGGTTCTGAAGTCTGGTGCCAATGCTGATCAGCATCTCGTCACGTTGGACGTCGGCGAACGTATTGGCCCGGGCCAGTTCTGTCCGCAGCTCAGAGTTGGCTTCCAGAACCATACGGTCACTCAAGTTGCCATCGGGACGCAGCCGCTCAAACAACGAATTAATCGAGCGTTCAACCTCAACCAGCGAACCGTGAACCGCTCCATGTATCTGCATGAAGGCGTCTCGGGAGCCAGTCCGGCTGGTGCTAATGAAATCCAACGGGTCCACAGAAGTGGGAACCCGGTTGGTCATCTCATTGAATGAAAGGCGTTTTCTCTTAAAACTAAATTTGGCCATTCCTATTCTCCTACAGCCGGCTCTGCCATTGGTTTTGCAGGTACTGTTTGGCCGTTTGCACGAAGAACCCTTCTAACAAACCAACCTCACGAGAACTTATGGAGCCAAACCGTGCATCGGCGTTGTTATTGGCCTCACGCATGGTCTCGTGATAGCGGGCCCACCAGTCTTGGCCGGTGCCCCAGGCATCGGCGACCAGGCCCTCAAGAATTCTAGCTACATGGACTCGTTGCACCGGTAGTGAGTCCTTTGGTGACCGGTGAAGTAGGGCCACATCAAAGTGCGGCCCCCGTGCGTCTATGATCTTGTCCGGGTAGACCGTTATTTGGTAACTGTCTTTGCCGGTGTGTTCCATTTTACCAACCTCAACGCCACTGGCGGCGCGGAGGAATTGCAGTGTGGAGTAGGCATTTCGTAGTTGCAGCGGGTAGGTGGTCTCCGGGTCGCGGGACATCCCCCGTTGGGGCAGTACCAAGTGGAGCACAACGCTGAAGTTATAAGAAGTGCCTCGGGCTTCAGCCAGGGCTGCTAACAGCACAGGCAGAGCGCCGACAGTGCCGCCGCCCAAAAAGGCGATGACATGGATTCTCAGGTAGGTAACACCCTCAT
>JAPKDE010000244.1 GCA_028822675.1 Dehalococcoidia bacterium
AGGCAACAATTGGCCCGGACCAGTCACCCATCGAAAAGAAGTGGCCGGCCGGGCCTAAATTTTGCCCAAACCTGATTTTGAACCCGCCGAGTTTAAACCCATTAGTTTTAAACTCAACAGAAGGGACTGGATAAGAAAATGCCAGGCACCCCGCTAGACCGCGATTCCATCGGCCACATGATTGAAAGTACTCCGCCACTGTTGGAGCACTTCTTGTCCCTTGAAGCCCAACTTCAACCCAACGGCTTCGACATGACCGTTCAAGAAGTCGCCAAGTTGTCCAACCCCGGCGCTGTTGGCGTGGCTGACGCCGACCGGGTCTTGTCAGATACCGAGACCATGGAATTCGGCTCTGACGGCTGGCTGCAATTGGAGCCAGGCCCCTACCTAATCACCTTCAACGAGGTTGTAAATCTGCCGTTGGATGTGATGGCGTTGGGTCGGCCCCGCTCGAGCCTGCTCCGCAGTGGCGTGTCAATCCACACAGCAGTGTGGGACGCTGGCTACCACGGACGTTCCCAAGCCCTGCTGGTTGTCTACCATCCCGGCGGCTACCGGGTACAACGAGACGCTCGACTGATGCAGCTAGTCTTCTTTCAAATGGAGACCGCCGCCAGCAAAGGCTACCAAGGCCGCTTCCAATCAGAAAACATCTAAGGGCACAGCCCTGTTTCCATTCCCTACCAGTCCCGCTGTTCTTACCTTGCCTTAACCCAACGGATTACCTACCTCGCCCTAACCCCGTTTCCATTCCTTATCGCGTTTCTCAACACGCCGCTATTCTCGCCATCATTCCGAAGTGCTATCCCCTCCCGCTGTCATTCTGAGGAGGCTGCAGCCGACGAAGAATCTCGTTGCCCGAACTCAACCGCCTGCGCAGTAACAAGCCCCTCCCCTTACGCAACCCCCTCTCGGCCGTGTCGGTATTTTCATAGTGATAGACTGAATCAATAATCATGCAAGACCTGAAATCCCACATCAAAACCTACGCCATCGAGTGCGGCTTCGACCTGGTGCGAATCACCGGGGCCGAAGTATTTGCCGAAGATCGTGACGTCGCCCTAGACCGTATTAAAGCTGGTCAGATGGACGGACTTTCTTGGTACACAGAATCCCGGGTGCGGCGCGGCACCGACCCACAAGAGCTGCTGCCTGGCGCTCGCTCCATCATCTGCCTGGGCATCAGTTACCTGAACCCTGTTGAACCCACAGATCCAGTAAAAACTGCTACCAACCCCGGTACCAACCAAGGAAAAGTCGCCCGTTACGCCAGGGTCAAGGACTACCACCGCGCCATGAAACGGCGAATGAAGGCCTTTGTCCGAGGCCTGGAAGAAACCCTGAAAACTAGCGTGGGCGCAAAGTGGTACGTGGATGACGGGCCAATGCTGGACCGTGCGGCCGCGGCCCGGTCTGGCTTGGGCTGGTTTGGCAAAAGCACCAACATCCTCACGCAAACCCACGGCTCTTGGCTGCTGTTGGGACAGATTGTCACCGACCTGGAGTTGGAGCCAGACACCCCGTTGAAGAAGACCTGCGGATCATGCGTCCGCTGTATCGACGACTGCCCCACCGGCGCAATTATCGCGCCCTACGTGGTGGATAACGCCCGCTGCATCTCCTACCAGACCATTGAGAACCGGGGAGTGATTCCGCTGGAGATGCGTCCGCTGATTGGGGATTGGGTCTTTGGGTGTGATATCTGCCAGGACGTGTGCCCGGTGAATCTCAAATCGGGAATTCCCCTTCAGCCGATCCAAAAAGCAGATGCAGTGGGAGCTTCTGGTCAGGTGGACTTGGTGGAATTGCTGACGCTGACCGAAGAAGAGTTCCGAAGTCGGTTCCAGGGCACATCGGTCATGCGTGCCAAGCGCATTGGGCTACAGAAGAACGCCTGCGTAGCACTGGGAAATCAGAAAACGGAAGCCGGGGTTCCGGCCCCAAAAACCGCGGTGACGGCTTTAATAGCGGCGATGAAAAATGACGAGCCACTCATAAGAGGTCACGCTGCTTGGGCGTTGGGTCAGATTGCCACATCCGATGCCGTGAGTTCACTGGAGCAATCACTCGGGTCTGAGACCGATGAATACGTCCGTGAGGAAATCCAGGCGGCCCTCAAACAAGCGGGGCTGAGAACGGCTCCCGCGAGCAACTAATCCCTAAGCGGGTTGAGTTGGCTGGGCCTGCTCTGGCTGGGCGCCATTGTTCTTGCGTCCACCAGAGCGCCGACGCCGCTGGTTATTGGCCGAGGGCGTGAAGTCGGCGGGAACGTAACCCTTGCCAAAGTGGAGCTTCTTCATCTCTTCTTCAATCAATGTGAAGTCGTTCTTCGGCAGCAGATGCAGATTACCTTGGAAGGCCATGTACCAGTCTTCCGGGTTCCAGCGCTTCACATATTCCAAGCGCGGAGCCAGTATGTTGGCGTCGATGAACTGGTCGTCATCCAGAATAACGCCCGGTTCTAGCTTTATGTGGAATGGGAAGCCGGTGCTGCCTTCATTGACCCAGATGGGTTCTTCGTCCTCATAGAAAGAAGACATGGCGGTCGCAGTGGCGGCAAAGCGCCTCAGGTGGGAGATATAAAGCAGAACCCGGTCACCCTCGGTAATCCGCTGTACTTTGCGTCGGTGTTGGGCTTTTAAACCAAGAAGAGTGAACCCGCGATTTTGCGTGATGCGGAAGTTCTCTTCGTTATTTATCATCATCCAGAAATTGCTGGGCATAAGCACCTCAAAGTGGCCAGACGCCGGTCAATATGAGCAAGGGGAGCGTCCGAATACCATTCTATCATGATAATGACTATTACTTCTTCTCCAAACGACCTCATAACTAACCCGTTTATGGCTATTAGTTTGATAGACGATCGCAGATGGTGTTGTGCAGTAACAGGTGGTGTTGTAATATCAGGCGGGCCTTAACAAGCCTGGCCAGTACACGCACTGAGAGAGGATTTTGAAATGACCACAGGACAGCGGGATATCGCCATCGTCGGAGTCGCCGAATCAGACCTTATGGGTAATGTCCCGAACAAATCTTCTTTGCAACACCATGCGGAAGCCGGGCACAATGCCCTGGCGGACGCCGGCCTCTCCAAGAGTGACGTTGATGGTCTGCTGACCGCTGGCGGTTCAACACTGGTGACCGCAGAGTACATGGGCATCCAGCCGACTTTTACTGACAGCACCACCGTGGGCGGATCATCATTCGTGATTCACGTGGCCCACGCCATGGCCGCCGTCCGCGCCGGGTACTGCGAGGTGGCATTGATCACCCACGGACAGGCTGGTCGTTCTGCCAGGGCACGCTTCCCTGCGGACGGCAACCTGCCTTTTAGCCAATATGAAGCCCCCTATGGGATCATTGGCGCACCAATCAACTATTCCCTGGCCTGCTCACGGTACATGCACCAATACGGGGAAGAACGCACCCGCCAGGGCATGGCTGAGATTGCCGTAGCCACTCGCAAATGGGCCAACCTCAACCCCATGGCCCAGATGCACGACACAACAATGAGCTTTGACGAGTACCACGACTCCCGCTGGGTGTCTTACCCGTTCCACCTGTTTGACTGTTGTCTGGTCACCGACTCCGGTGCGGCAATCATCGTCACCACCGCAGAGCGGGCCAAGAGCCTGCCCAAGAAGCCGGTCTGGGTGCTGGGAGCCGGAGAAGGACACGATCACAACATTGTCAGCCAGATGCCGGACTACACTTCAACCTGGGCCAGGAAGTCTGGACCGTTGGCCATGCAGCGGGCTGGCATCACCCATGATGACCTGGACCTGACCATGATCTATGACTCCTTCACCTACACGGTAATGGTTACGCTGGAGAGCCTGGGCTTCTGCGCGCCGGGCGAGTCGGCAGACTTTGTGGCGAACCAGCGGACCGCTCCCG
>JAPKDE010000032.1 GCA_028822675.1 Dehalococcoidia bacterium
TGCCAAGTCTTTTTGATTTGTTCTAGGCGCGCGGTTTCCTGGGGCGTGGGCATGCAATCCTCCGGATGGGATGATGGGCAGATGGTTTATGGCGCTGAAATGTTATCCCAGGAGCAGGCACAGGTGCCTGCCCTGGGCGTTGGTTGGCAAATTAGAAACTGCCTGGGTTAGATGCCCAGCTGGGAGCGGGCTTCTTCGCTAATCTGTTCGGGAGACCAGGGTGGGTCGAAGACCATTTCTATCTCGACTTCCTCAACGCCGTCTAGTTCTTGTATGGCCCACTCAGCCTGCTGGCCAATGTACGGGCCCATGCCGCAACCGGGGAAGGTTAGCGTCATCTGTACGTAAACGTCTGAGTCCTTGACCTGGACATCATAGACCAGGCCGAGGTCAACGATGTTTACTGGAATTTCCGGGTCATACACAGTTTTCAAAGCCTCATAAATCGCTTCTGTGGTTACAACGTCTGCCATGATTATCTCCTAATCGCAAACTTCTGACTGAATTATATTAAAGTCGACCAAGTTGGTCAACAATTATTCTTAACATTTTTGTGGCGCGATTTTTGGCGCGACGACCGTGGTTTACGCGCATCCTTCGACAAGCTCAGGACGAACGGTTTGGCTGGTAACTGGCCCGTTCGAGGTGAGCCTGTCGAACCATCTGATCGTCGTGCAACAAGCGTTAATTGCCAAAGCCTTAAGAGTGCTTAAGGAATTAACAGCAACTTGCCGGTGGTGGCCCTGCTCTCAAGTTGACGGTGCGCTTCCGAAGCGTCGGACAACGGGAATTCGCCGCCGATCCTGAGATTCAGTTCTCCGGAAGCAACCCAGCCAAGAACGTCGCCGGCCCGCTTTTCCAACTCGGCACGGTTGACCGTGTAGTCCCCGAGACCAGGGCGGGTGAGTGAAAGTGACCCAGCGCCCAAGATTCCAGGGCTAATGGGATCAGGCGCTCCGCTGGCGGCACCGTAGAGGACCATATGGCCCCGACGACTCAGGCTGCTGATGCTCTGGAGGAAAGTGGTTTTTCCCACGCCGTCGTACACCGCCTGTACGCCCTCGCCGTCAGTGGCTTTCTTGACCTCTTCGGCAAAGTCCTTCTGGGTGTAGAGAATCACATGGTCAGCGCCGGCCCCTTTGGAGAGCTCAGCCTTTTCTTCAGTGGAAACGGTGGAGAACACATAGCCGCCCAGACGTTTAATCATCTGAGTCAACAATAGCCCCATTCCGCCGGCTCCAGCGTGGACAATGACCCGGTCGCCCTTCTGCACGGCATAGGTGGAGTGACAGAGATAGTGGGCGGTCATCCCTTGTAGGATGGCGGCAGCGCCAGCTTTGGCGTCTACACCGCTGGGCCGGATCATCAAGCGCCAGGCGGGCACAACGGCCAGCTCGGCATAGGTGCCGGGAGCGGTGCAGTAGGTGACTTCGTCGCCCACCTTGACTTCCGTTACGCCGGGGCCAATAGCCTGAACAACTCCAGCGCCTTCTACGCCAATGATGCGAGGCAGGGGCGGGCCGGGGTTTACGCCCTGGCGGCTGTAGACATCGGTGAAGTTAACACCGGCCGCTTGAATTTTGACTACTGCCTCTCCCTCTCCGGGAGTGGGGTCGGCCACGTCGACGTACTTCATTACCCCGGGACCGCCGAATTCGGTGATCTGTGCTGCTTTCATGTTGAGCCCTCCTGAATCATCGTAAAAATAATGGCTATAAACCGATATTTCTTAGGTGTCTTATGAATGGCGGTAAGTATACACCTGGGATAGATGACAGGCCCGCCGAAAAATCATGCGATAAAGAATGGCGGCAATGGAGAAAATAAAAAGGCTGGGCCGTTTACCGGCCCAGCCTTTAAGAACTGCTGTTTGTTAGGAGGTGATGCCCAGAGCAGACAGGGCAGAATCGCTATTTGGAATACTGAGTCCTGACTCCTTGAACATCTCCTGAAGCTTCTGCGACACGGCCGCGTCAGGTGAGATCCCCTCGCCGCGACGGGCTTCCAAGTCGGCTAGGGTGTTATAAGGTTGGTCCACATTCCAATAGAAGGAAAGCAACCAGGTCAACTCGCGTTCGTTATTGGGAACCGGGATATCCGAGATGTCATAGATGTTGTTCAACACCTTGGTGTAGCGGAGGATTCCGGCCTTGTCCGCGGAGTTCTCGCCGTAGAATCTGCGGCGGCTCAATTCGGTGATGCGCTGGGTGTAGTCGGCGTCTCCGTAAATGTTCTTTGGCAGCCACTCGGTGCGGAGGTCAACGATTTCGTTGCCGTTTTCATCGACAATGGCAACCGCTGCATCAGAACCCAACTCGGGCTCGTATTCGAACTTCACTGCGTCTCGGAGCAGTGCTTCCTGGAGCATGAGCGTCAGATCCCGTGGGATCTTCTTGTATCGGTCTCCGGTGGCCGCGCTATTGCTGTCAGCTCCCACTCCGCCGGTATTGAATACGAAGTACTGTTGATTAAGTCCGCCCTCTTCAATCTTCTTGACGATGTTGTAGAGGTTGTTGGCGTTCTCGTCTTCCAGTCCAATAATGAATGGGTCTGAGAAGTACTCAACATAAGGCTGGCCGATGACACCGATAGCGGCACCCATCTGAACTGCTTCACCATACATCAGACTCCTGATGTACTGGTCGGCAGACAGTCGGCGCAGCGGCGGCACCACAGTGTTTTGGCGCATCACTGCTTGCCAGAACACCTGGTCGGTGTCTTCCATTGGTACGTGAACGCCCGCAGTCTCTCGGCCGCTGGTGATCCTGCCCAAGATGTCGTTGGCGCCCTTTCTGGCGACCAGCCTGTTGCGGGAAAGGGTCACCCGCATGTTGCGGACAGGGTTGGCTAGGAAGTTGGGCTTGTATGAAGACATGTCGATCGGCACGTTTTCCAACGTCTCTTCGGCGTTGGGGTCTTGGTCGGTGCCGCGAACGGATTCAAAGGTGATGGGGTCTTCTGCGTGGTTGAGACCAAACGGCATGGCGTACATGTTGTTCTCTGTGCCGTCGATGCCGTAGTAAATGGTGGACTGCTTGCCGTCTTTGTCGACCTTGATGGGGTCTTTCAATTCCTGCAGCAGGACAATATCGTCGTTCATCGGGTAAACGCCTTCATCGGCGTCGGTCTTCAAGCTGAGCCTCTTGGCCAGTTCGCTGTTGGCGAGCTCCAGCATGATAGTCAGGGTGCTCTTGCCGTGAAGCGATGGCCCAACGGTAATTAAGGCAGTGTTCTTGCTTTGGCCGGTTAGTGTCTTGGCGCGGGCCATGCTGAGGGCGGCTTGGATCGCCAAACCGTCTTTTTCTTTGACTAGGAACATGGCGATGGATAGCGGGCCCATTTTGTGTTCGCCAACATAGTCAAAGCCCAAGTGGAGCGAAAGGCCACGAGTGGGAGCCTTGAAGACTAGTTGGGTGAAGCCGGCGTCAATTAGTCGTTTCTTCAGTTCTTCCGGCAATCCCAGATCTTCCATCCAATGGGGTAGAGATACCTCAAGGATGTCTGGGGTTTGGCGGCTGATTTCTTCGGTGGCCGGGAAAGTGAGTTGACGCCACATGATAGGAATCTGCATGTACTTGGTGCCAAAGAGCATCTGGCGGGCGTGGAAAGAGCGCCCAGGGGCGTCTCCCACCTGGCGGTCTGACTGGACAATGGTGTCGCCTGCAGTCAATTTCTCTTCCAGGAATTTGTTGATGTAGCTGAAGACCTCAGTGAATAAGACCTGGTTCTCAGTGCTGAAGACCACGCCGTCACGGTTCTTTGCGAACCCGTCGATAAAGTACATTGTCAGGTCGGGGCGGCGTACCACACCCAATTGGCTGAAGAACGCGTATCCGCCGGTGTCCAAGCGGACGACCACTCCGGGCCATGCACGACCAGCGGCTTTCCCCGCAGCGTTGGCTACCTCTGCCTCTTTGTCGATGGCGCCGGCTTCAGTTAAGAAGGCCTGTTGCTCGGCCTCTGGGAGGTCTTGCAACACGTTCATGTGGCTAACTAGCCATTCTTGGGAAGGGTTGTTAAATTCGGCGCCGGGCTTATGACCCTGATGGGCCAAAGCAACCAGACGGTCCAGCTCTTTTACGAATGCCGGGTCGGCAATGGGGCCGGCAAGGGATGATCCAGCGGGTGGTTGTTGTTTGGGGCTCATGATTTCGGATTCCGTTATTAGTAAGATTGGGTTACTGTGCTGCTACTGTTGGGCTGGCACGGGTAACTCGGCAGGCGTAACGCACAAAGCCGACAGTATGCTACATCCTACCTAGTCTCAAGTAAAGGCTTGCTCTGTGACTGGGGCAACGTGAATTCAAGGAATCGCCTAATCTTCGCCGCCTATTTACTGACCTGCCCCATCTCAGCTTGGTTTTGGGGCCAAGATTAGCCAGATTTTACCAACCACTCCGAGAATATATTCAAGCGAATATCAAGCGAGTTTTCCGAGCAAGTTTTAGAGGCGAATTCAAGCCAAGGTTCCCATCAAATTGGAGCTAAGAACGCCGATATATACCGGCCATCCGCCCTTGGGTTTAACGCACCAATTCAATTAGAGGAAACACGTAATCAGCCACACGCTGGACCAGTTAGCCCTCCCCAGGAGGAAACCTTCGGATTGCCTTTGCAGCCGGTAACTGGTATCCTTTTAAGGTGATTTGTGCTTCTAAAGAGGCATATTCCACTATAGAGAACCCCCCGTAAAGAACGCAGTGAAGATTCCGGATACAGGCTCCCAATTACGGTCTCCGGATACCTCCTCTAAGCACTCCGGCCAGTCCCTACCTTGTTAGTGGTAGTCTGGCGCACGTTTACGATAGCTGAACACGGACCGAAGACTTACTGAAGGTGGAGGTACTTGAGTGACGACTGAGCAAAGCCCTTTAATTTCGGAAGCTCTGAAGCATTTTGTGGCAGCCAAGAAGTCCGCAAAAACAGTCCAGCAAAGTCACCAGGAACTAGGCCGTTTTGTGGCCTGGTGTGGCAGGGAACGTAGAGTTTCCGAATTGGCGCCCTCAGAAATTGCTGAGTACGCTCAGCAGATTGGTCTTGGCGGAGCAGAGTCCGTCACTCGATTAGGCCCCGTTAAGATTTTCCTCGCTTATTGGAAAGACCAGGGATGGATTGAAAACGGTCTGGCATCCCACCTCAGAGTCCCCCGCACCCGCCGCACTGCCGCAAAGTCCAATGTCCGGACCAATGGCCGCAGCGGCACCTCCGGCTCCCAACTCAGCCAAGAAGGCTACGACCGCTTGGTTGGTCAACTTGATGACCTGAAAGACCAACGGGCTCTCGTGCTCGAAGATATCAAACGGGCCATGGCAGATAAAGACTTCCGTGAAAACGCCCCTTTGGATGCAGCCAAAGACCAGCAGGGAATCGTTGAACTCCGCATTCGCGAACTTGAAGCCAGCATCAACAACGCTCAGATACTTCCTGAGGGCGTGTCCTCCAAGGTAGCCCGCTCCGCAGTTGGTGCCAAGGTCACCCTGAAAGATACCAACTCCGGAAAGACCTTGGCATACACACTGGTAGATGTCCGTGAAGCAGACGTATCTGAAGGTAAGATTTCGACTACCTCACCAGTCGGTCAGGCCCTTTTGGACCGGACAGTAGGTGAAGAAGTCACAATCAACGTCCCCAAAGGAACTCTCCGGTACTTGGTGCAACGCATCACTGGCTAGTTAGATTCTCAACATGGAACATCAAAAGGTCGCCCCATTAAACCGGGGCGGCCTTTTATTTTGCCAAAATATGAGTTGAGCTATGACCGGAAAATGACTAGACATAAAACCGTGGTTAAACCGTGCTTAAAAATGACAAACAAAAGGCGTCCCATTAACCGAGACGCCTTTTTATTTGCCTGTGAGTCCGGTGTGGCTAGGTTTGAGCTAGTCTAGCTCTTCAACCACGCCGAAGATGTCTACGGGGTTGGGCAGAGTGCCCGGTTCGTATTCCTCACGGAAACGAATCACGCCACCTTTGTCGATGATAATCACGGCCCGTTTGCTGGCACCGCGCTCTTCGTTGAAAAGGTCGTAAGCCTTGCTGGCTTCACCCTTGGGATGGAAGTCGGACAACTCCGGGTAGGGTAGTCCGCCCAATGCCGTGCTCCACGCCTTGTGGGAAGGAACTGTATCGCAGCTTATGCCCAGAACCTGAGCATTGTTATCCTCGAACCGTTTGTACTCCTGACGGAACGAAGTTGCTTGTGTCGTTCAACCAGCGGTGAAATCGAACACGTGGAATGAAAGGACAACTGTCTTCTCGCCCTTGTAGTCGCTTAGGGAAACATCCCCATCGGCGGAAGGCAGTTTAAAATCGGGGGCTACATCGCCAACTTGAGCCGGCATATTCCCACCTTTTAAATTGTAGATTTGGGCACCGCAGAAATACGAAGCCCATGGGCGCAGATTATACCTCACAATTTAATGGGGGACACTCATTTGGCAGATTAAATCCGTTCTGAACGCCGTGATATACTTGGCCGCGTTGTCGATAGGGACATTTACTGGGGTTTTCGGGTCATCTTTTTTGTGGGGGATGTGTAGTGCAGGCGGAGTTCAAAAGCGGCGTTTACCTGCCAGAGTTAGACCTCTGGATGGATTCAACCAGAAAGCGTGAGTTCAGTCTGATTTCCCACGCCCACTCAGATCATACAGCCCGCCACATCAGGCCGGTTCTCACCCCCAATACGGCCAAACTCCTGGGTGATTACCTCAAAAAGTCAGACCCCATCCTGCTCCCCTACCATGAGCCCTATGAGACCCCGGCCTATACCATGACGCTGCACCCGGCTGGCCATTGCCTTGGCTCAGCCCAAGCGTTGATTGAATCAAAGCAAACCGGCGAAAGACTGCTCTACACCGGGGATATCAAAAGTCGCAAAAGCCCCACCAATGAACCCTTGGAGCCGGTGGCCTGCGACACCCTGGTCTTAGAGTCCACCTACGGCCGACCCGAATACGTGTTTCCCCCGGAAGAACAGGTGTTGGAGACGGCATTTAAAACCCTGAGAATGTGGCTGTCTCGTGGTCTACGTCCGGTAATTCAAGGTTGGCGGTTGGGCAAGTCACAGGAGTTATTGCACCACATGTTGGGCCAGGGTTTTGATGTCATGGTGGAGGAGAGCATCTACCTGGGCACTCAGATTTACCTGGAGGCCGGGGTGGAGTTTCCCGGTCAGGTGAAGATGTTTGAGGGCGATTGGCCGGAGGGCTGGATACTAATGTTCCCGCCCGGAAAACGCCGTGAGGCCCTAAAGCACTTCAGAGGCAAACGCACTCTGGAGATGACTGGCTGGGCGACATCTGGCAGCATGCCTTGGGGGCGAGGGGCTGATGCCAGCCTGCCCTACAGCGACCACCCCGACTTCAACGAGTTGGTGGAGTACGTCCAGGCAGTTTCGCCCAAGCAGGTCTACACCGTGAACGGGTTTCCCGAGTTGGCCGTCAGGCTGCGGGAGTTGGGCTACCCAGCCGTCCATCTATATGCCAAAGGCCAACCGCAGGACGAGGGCTTTCAGATGAAGCTGGTTTAGGACTTCCCGCTGTGTTAATCGGGACCTATGCCCGGCTATAAAATATATGCTGCCAACAGCATCGCCACAGCACCAATGGGTAGAATCCACCCCACATAGATGATCCATTGGTTGGGCAACCTGGAATTCATCGCCGCCAGCAGGTCGGCCTTTGGTAGCAGCCACGCAATTAGGGCAGCGCCCAGAATCCCCGCAACAATCACCACGCCAGACCCTGCCATTTCATCCATGAAGTCCAGGAATGGTTTGCCGTTCAGTTCCAGCCCCACTGAGGTAAAGCTCAGCGCAGACGGTATTCCCAGCGCCGTGTCCACCACCACTCCAATCAAATCAGCAGCCCACCGCGGAACGTGGAAATCGTCTCGAATTGGGGCCAGGACCACTGCCAATCCGCCGGTGCAGGACGTGAACGCAGCCAAGAACAAGAGGGTAAAGAAAACTATGCTGAGAGCTCTTCCGGCAGCTAGTTCACCGAAGACCGCTGGGAAGGCAGTGAATGAGAGCTGGCTGCCCGTTTCTGGGACAATGCCAAAGGTGAAAACAATGGGGAACACCATGAGGCCGGCCAGGACGGAAACAAAGGAGTTGGTGGCCACGATGGCCACGGATGAAGCAACGATGTTGACCACCCTGGGCGTGTAACTGCCGTAGGTGATCAACAACGCCAGGCCGATGCTGAGGGAGTAGAACGCTTGCCCCGCCGCCATCCGCCAAGTTTGAAGATCCAAGAATTTGTCCAGATCAAAATTGAATTAGAAGTCGTTTGCTGGGCCTGATCCATCAAGGGTCTGCGCATAAACAGCCAAACTGGCGATGCCCAGAACCAATAGCGGCAGCATGACTCGGCTGATCTTCTCTATGTAGCCAATGCCGTTCCACATCACCGCTAGGACCAAAGCTGATACAACGAAGAAGTACCACAACGAAGAATACCCGGACGTAAATTCGTCAAAGGTTCCAAGGGTGCCTCGCACGGCGTCTACGGTGTAGCCAAGGGTCCAGCCGGTCACCACGAAGTAGTAGCTCATGATTGAGATTGTCAGCGCCACAACTAACCAACCGACCCACGGCCCCCAGCGTTTGTTGACGTAGCGGAAGGTGCCCACCGGGCCGCGACTGGTCAGATTTCCAGCGCTTGATTCCAGAATTCATTATTGGAAACCCAATGGCCAGGATACAGATGGCGTAGGCGACAATGAATGTGCCCCCGCCGTTCTGCTCCACCATGTAGGGGAAACGCCAGATATTTCCCAGATCAACAACACCGGCTATCGATGCGATGATAAAAATTCCCTGGGATGACCAAACGGGGCGGGTTCGAGTTCCATCTACAACCCGCGTCATCTCATAGGTAGTCTAAGGGTTTTCCATTCATGGATCCTGTGGGTCGCTGGAGTCTCAATCTTTCGAGTAGTATATCTGGAACTTGGTTTGCGAAGTTCGGGTAATATAAGGTCTCAATCGCGACACCTGAAGCAATGTCTGTATAAAAACGCCCGTACCAAAAGGAGAATTCCTCGATATGACCAACGAGATTCTACGCTCTCTTCTTCCGTTTGCCGGATGGAACGACGAGCGCGCCAATGACCTGACCATTACCAGTGGCACCGACCCACTTTTGCCCACTTCGTTTCGAATTACCGATACCAGCACGGCAGCTCTGGGTGCCCTTGGCCTGGCGGTGTCCGACCTCTGGGAATCCCGCACCGGACGCCGCCAGCAAGTAACCGTGGATGCCCGCCGGGCGACAGCCTCACTCCGCAGTGGTAAATACATGCAGTTGGACGGCGCTGGAGTCTCCACTGAGCGGAATACCGTGATGGGCACCTACCCGACAAAAGACGGCCGCTGGAGTTATCTCCACTGCAACTTTCCCAACCACCGCGCCGCTGCTCTCAGCGTGCTTGGAGTGACTGAAGACCGTGCTGAGGTGGCCAAGGCCGTGGCCAAATGGGACGCCCTTGATCTGGAAGAGGCCATCATCGCCGCCAAGGGGGCCGGCGGCATGGTGCGGACAATGGAAGAATGGGCCAAACACCCCCAAGCCGCAGCCATCGCATCCTTGCCCCTGATGGAGATCGTCAAAATCGCTGACAGCCCGCCCGAGCCGCTGCCGGAGGGCTCACGTCCTTTGTCCGGTGTCCGAGTGCTAGACCTGACCAGGGTACTGGCCGGGCCAACCTGTGGGCGGACATTGGCGGAGCACGGCGCTGACGTCATGAAGATTACTGCTGGACACTTACCCAACCTCGGGTATCAGGAATACGACACCGGCCACGGCAAGCTGAACGCCCAACTGGACCTTCGAGACGAAAAACAGATGGAAACCCTGCGCGGGCTTGTCCGCCAGACAGATGTGTTCTCCCAGGGCTACCGGCCTGGGACGCTGGGTGGGCGTGGTCTATCTCCTGAGGAGTTGGCCGAGCTACGGCCCGGAATCGTCTATGTGTCTCTGTGTGCTTTCAGCCACCAGGGGCCGTGGGCGTCGCGCCGTGGTTTCGACACCGTGATACAGACCGTCAGTGGCATCACCAATCGCCAGGGGGAATTGTTCCCCGGCGCCGCTCCAGGCCCGCAGTTCTACCCTGTGTCCGCCATCGACTACCTGACCGGCTACCTGATGGCCTTCGGTGGCATGGTGGCCTTGAACAAGAGAGTCCATGAGGGCGGTAGTTGGCTGGTGCGCATCTCCCTGGCGCAGGTTGGCCGTTGGCTCGTCAGCCAGGGTGAGATTCCGGAGTCCGACCTAAAGAATATTCCTGACGAGTTCACCTCTGAAGAAGTAGCCGGCTGGTCCATGGTCACCGAGACACCCATGGGCAAACTTGGCCATCTGGGGCCAGTGTTAGGCTTATCTGAAACCACACCGAAGTGGGCTAGACCGTCAGTGCCTTTGGGCCACCATGACCCGGTCTGGCCGGAGCGCTCCAAGTAAACGACAAACTTAAAACTTCTGGCATCGACACTAAAAAGGGGCAAGGATATTTCTTGCCCCTTTACCATTTGTGGAGTACAGTGGCGCGCACATAGCCACGTCGGTTAACCCATCACGGTGGTTTGATGGGCGATACGGTTCACTACCGTAATTCAGGAAATCGAATCAAGGTATGAATATGCCAGAAAATCTCTCAACGAATTTACTGGACATTGATCTCAACGGCCCAGAGGCGGTCTCAGACCCTTACCCGATCCACGATCAATCCAGAAGCCAAGACCCTGTGCACCTAAGCCCCCACAATGGTGTCTGGTTCATCAGCCGCTACGATGATTTGATCTCGTTGGTCCGAGATGAACGGATGTCCTCCGATCGGTTTCGGGCGATGACTGCAAACCTATCAGAAGAGGATAAAGAACGGCTCGCCCCCCTGATCGGTGCCGTCTCGGCTTGGATGCTAATGTCGGACCCGCCTTCTCATACCAGAATGCGTACGCTGGTTAGCAAAGCATTTACTCCCCGCATGATTGAGACGATGCGGTCCCGGATTGAAAAACTTGTGGACGAGATGCTGGATCAAGTTTCTGAAAACGGAAGAATGGACGTGATTGCCGACCTGGCGGCCCCTCTGCCAAGTATCGTGATCTCTGATTTGCTGGGCGTGCCAGGGAAAGACCATGTCCAATTCAAGAAATGGTCGGATGATATAGCGGCAGGAACCGCGGGGACCGCTACCGTGGGAACCCAATCGGAGCGGTATTTGCTCGCCCAGAATAGTTTCATTGAGCTCTCCGATTATTTTCGGGAAAAGGTTGATGAGCTATGGAGTCACCCTCAAGACAACCTACTAAACGCTATGGTGGAAGCGGAAGAGGCAGGGGATAGGCTCACCCAGGAAGAGTTGTTCGCCAACTGCGTCCTCCTGATGTTCGCTGGTAACGAGACCACCACCAACCTGATAGGGAACGGGACTTTGGCCCTGATGCAAAATCCAGAGCAGATAAAATTACTACAGCGAGATGGTGAATTGATTGGAACGGCGGTGTAAGAATTGCTGCGTTACGACAGTCCTGTGCAGAAGCTGACCCGCCAGGCCATCACCGATATCGAGATTGGCGGCAAGATAATTAAAAAGGGAGGCTTAGTGAGCCTTGGCTATGGCGCTGCCAACCGGGACTCAGAGCAATTTTCAAATCCCAATCAACTGGATATCACACGGGCAGACAATCGTCACGTTGCATTTGCCCAGGGGATCCATTATTGCCTGGGCGCAGCTTCGGCGCGCCTAGAGGGCCAGATTGCCATCGGTACATTGGTCAACCGTATGCCCGATATTAAGCTGTCATCGGAGGACCTGGAATATAACCCCAGCACCGTGTTACGGGGACTGAAGACCCTGCCGGTCTCATTCTAAACAATAATCTTTAAACCAAAAGGGCCGTCCCGATTCATCGGGACGGCCCTTTTTAATTTGCTATCTGCAAGACCCTTGTCTTAGTCGGGCGTGCTGCCTAGTTCTGGGACGTTTGACTCGTCGTCGGAGGCCAACTGCCGGTTGACCGCGCTGAGGTAAGCTTTGGCGCTGGCGACGATGATGTCGGTGTCTGCGCCTCGGCCAGTGTAATTACGGCCGTCCTTCTCGATGCGGATGGTCACGGTGCCTTGGGAGTCGATTCCCTCGGTTACCGCCTGGACATTGAAGTCGACCAGTTTGGAGTCGGTGCCGATGGCCCGGTCAATGGCGTTGCAGACCGCGTCCACGGGGCCGTTACCGGTGCAAGCATCGGTGATGGACTCGCCGTCCGGTCCAATGAGTTTGACTGTGGCGGTGGGGATTCCCTGGTCGCCGCCGGTGAACTGCACATGGTCCAGGGTATAGCTGATCGGCTCGGTGGCCGTCCGCTTTTCCTCGTCCATGAGTATCTCTAGGTCGCGGTCGGTGACTTCACGTTTCTTGTCGGCCAGGTCTTTGAACGACTCGAATACCTTGGCCAAATCCTCGCGAGAGAGGGTATAGCCCAGATCTTCCAACCGGGACTGCAATCCGGCCCGGCCACTGAGCTTGCCCAACACCAAGGTGTTGCCGGGGACGCCAACGCGCTCCGGCTGCATGACTTCGTAAGTGGAACGGTTCTTCAACACACCGTCCTGGTGGATACCAGAGGCGTGCCGGAATGCGTTTTCGCCGACGATGGCCTTGTTGGCCTGAACCGCCATGCCAGTGATGCGGCTGACCATGCGGCTGGCTTGGTAAATCTGGGTGGTGTCGGCGTTAATCTCGACGCCAAAGTGGTCTTTACGAGTGTCCAGGCCCATGATGATTTCTTCAATGGAGGCGTTGCCGGCGCGTTCGCCGATGCCGTTAATGCAGCCTTCAACTTGACGTGCGCCGAACTCTACAGCAATCAGGCTGTTGGCCACGGCCAAGCCCAAGTCGTTGTGACAGTGGACACTTAGTGTGACGTTTTCGATGCCCTTCACGTTGGCTTGGACATCTTTCAGCAACTGGCCAAAGCCGGTGGCTGAGGGGATGGCGTAACCGACAGTGTCGGCAATATTTATGGTGGTAGCTCCAGCCTTGATTACCTCTTCCAACATGTGGAACAAGTACTCAGGGTTGGTCCGGGTGGCGTCCATGGGAGAGAACTCAATGTCGTCGCAGTAACCCTTGGCCTTGGTCACGCTGGAGATGGCCATCTCCAAAACATCTTCTCGGTTCTTGCGCAACTGGTGCATCTGGTGAATCTCTGACGAAGAGAGGAACACGTGGATGCGAGGTCGCTTGGAGTGCTCCACAGCCCTGGCCGCCTGTTCCACGTCGTCGGCGACGGCCCGAGCCAGAGATGCGATGATGGGTCCGTCAATCTCTTTGGCGATGTTGGTCAATGATTCAAAGTCTCCCGGTGAGCTGGCGGCGAATCCGGCTTCAATGATGTCCACCTGCATCTTCTGCAATTGGCGGGCAATCTCCATTTTCTCAACACCGGTCATGCCAATGCCGGCCGATTGTTCTCCGTCGCGGAGGGTTGTGTCCAAGAGGAATACTCGTTCTTTAGCCATTATTGTTACCTATACCCTTTCTGATTTTTGAATTAGGTGTGCCTTTCCCGCTAACTGCGGTGTTCAGAAAGGGGCCCCAGGTTCGCGTAGTCAACCGCCGCCAGCCCTGCCAGGACCAGCGGGCGATGATCGACTACGCTCAACGCCTCCGGGTTATTCATGATGATGCTCCAGTTTTTCTGTGTTGCTCACCAAACCCGATTCGGTGATTTAGTGAGCGGTTCTCGCTGCGACTTTTGCGAAAGACAAATGATATGAAAGCGCGGCGAGCCGCCTATTTGGGGTCCATCCAGGGCATCATGGCCCTGAGTTCCTTACCGATGTCTTCGATCTGGCTGCTCTGTGCCTGCTGGCGCAGGGCGTTGAATCGAGGACGGCCTTCGTCATTCTCAGCGATCCATTCCTTGGCAAACGTGCCATCCTGAATCTCTTTAAGAACGGCGCGCATGTTGTCTCGTACGTGTTCGTCGATGATGCGGGGGCCGCGGCTAAGGTCGCCGTACTCAGCAGTGTCGCTGACCGAGAACCGCATGTAGTTGAAGCCACCCTGATACATCAGGTCAACAATCATCTTCAGCTCGTGCAGGCACTCGAAGAACGCGATCTCCGGGGGATATCCGCCTTCTACTAGAGTATCGAATGCTGCTTTGACCAGGGCGCTCACACCACCGCAGAGGATGGCTTGCTCGCCAAACAGGTCGCTTTCAGTCTCGAACTGAAGGGTGGTCATCAGCACGCCGGAGCCAGTGCTGCCGATGCCCTTGGCGTAGGCTAGGCCAATGTCCTTGGCGTTGCCGGTGGCGTCTTGGTGGACGGCCAACAGGCTGGGAACTCCCACACCCTCGGTGAATAGCTCGCGCATGCGGTGACCGGGGGCCTTGGGGGCGACCATCATGACGTCCATGCTGGTCTGAGGTACTACCTCTTTATAGTGGATGCTGAAGCCGTGGGCGACCATCAAGGCGCTGCCGGGCTTCAGGTTGGGTTCAATCTGCTCGCGGTAGATGCGACCCTGGATGTGGTCGGGAATGACCATCATCAAAACGTCTGCTTCTTTGGCAACATCGGGAACGTCGGCCACTCGCAGTCCGGCGGCTTCGGCAACGGCCCGACTTGGGCTCTCAGGATAAAGGCCAACGACCACGTTCTGTCCGTTGTCCTTCAGGTTGAGGGCGTGGGCATGGCCTTGGCTGCCGTAGCCGATCATGCCGATTGTCTTGCCTTCTAGGTGCTTGAGGTCTGCATCCTTGTCGTAATAAACATCTACCATCTTAGTTTTTCCTTCCCCGCTGATTTAATATTGACTTGTCTAGTGGGCACGAATGCCTAACAATATTGCCCATGCTAAAGTGTCAGCCAGTGCCGTTGGACTGACCTGAAATCTCGTCAAGCCCGTTATTCAAACCGTTGGCCTGACCTCGGACCATTGCGACTACGCCGGTTCGGTGCATCTCTAGGATCCCGAATGGAGCCAATAGGTCGTTCAGGGCGTTTACTTTATCCTCTTCGCCGGTGATCTCGATGACCATAGATTTTCGGCCAACGTCGATGATATTGGCCCGAAAGAGGTTTACGATCTGGATTATCTCGCCCCTAGTCCCGGTGGTGGTCTTGACCTTGATTAGGGCCAACTCACGGGCCAGGATGCGCTCGTTGGTGATATCGGCCACTTCAAGGACATCAATGAGTTTGTCCAGTTGTTTGGCCACCTGGCCCACGGTGTAATCATCGCCGTCGACTACAAATGTCATACGCGATAGGCCCGGCTGCTCGCTGTTGCCCACGGCCAGACTGACAATGTTGAACCCCCGGCGGCGGAACATGCTGGCCACGCGGGTTAACACGCCTGGTTTGTCTTCGACCAGGGCAATCAACGTGTGTAGCTCTCTGGTTTTTGTCTGGACCATTTTAGGCAATCTCTTTGGACGCCGGTTCTTCTAGCATTTCTTTGACCGATTGGCCCGAGGGAATAAATGGGAACAAGCCCTCGTCTTCCTTCACGATGAAGTCGACAATCACCGGTCCGGCGGTCTCCATGGCTTGCTGCACAGCGTCCGCCACCTCTTCCTTTTTGGTGACTCGAATACCTCGGATTCCGTAGGCCTCCGCGATCTTCACGAAGTCGGGGTTGCCAGTGTATTGGCTGGCGATGTATGTCTCGTCGAAGAACAGTTCCTGCAACTGATGGACCAGGCCAAGCGAGTTGTTGTTCAAGATGGCGAATTTGATATCTGCGCGACTCTCCACCGCAGTGGCGATGTCGCACATGGTCATCTGGAATCCGCCGTCGCCGGCGACCGACCACACGGTGGTGTCGGGCCGTCCAATCTGGGCGCCCAGTGCGGCAGGGACTTCGAATCCCATGGTTCCCAACCCGCCCGAAGTTATGAAGGTATTGGGCTCGGTGAACTTGCAATGCTGAGCGGCCCACATCTGGTGCATGCCTACGCCGGTCACAACGATGCCACGGCCCTGCGTTATTTCGGTCAACTGCTGTAACACAAACTGGGGCAGGAGTTCATCGGACTCGCGGACGATATGCGACGGGTGTTGGGCTTTTAGTTCATCGATTCGCCGCAGCCAATCGATATGAACGTTGGCCTCAATCTTGGGCAGCAATTGTCCTAGGACTTCTTTTAGGTCGCCGACGATCCCCACGGAAGTCGGGACGTTCTTGTCCACCTCGGATGCGTCGATGTCCACGTGAATGAACTTGGCGTTGGGAGCGAATGCTGATAACCGGCCGGTAACGCGGTCGTCGAACCGCATACCCAGACCGATGATCAAGTCGGACTCGTCGATGGCCAGGTTGTTATAGGCCATGCCGTGCATGCCCGACATGCCAAGGCTCAGTTCGTGGTCCGATGGGATCGAACTGATACCCAACAGCGTCGTAATAACCGGGATCTGGGCCTTCTCCGCAATCTCGGTCAAGAGACCGTAGGAATGGGAGATGAGCACGCCGTGGCCGGCCATGATTAAGGGCCGTTCGGATTTGTTGATCAGTTTGGCGGCGGCGGCCACCTGAGCCTCAGGTGCTTCGCCCGGAACCTTGTATCCGGGCAATTTGGTCTCTGTGGGCCAGATAAATTCTGTCTTCTCGCCGAGTAAAACGTCCCTGGGAATGTCCACCAAGACCGGGCCAGGACGTCCGGTGCGCGCGATGTGGAAGGCATCGTGAATGGCTTGGGCAACGTCTTTCACGTCCATGACCAGCATGTTGTGCTTGGTGATAGGTAGGGTGACGCCGGTGACATCGGTTTCTTGGAAGGCGTCGGTGCCGATGGCCGGCCTGGGAACCTGACCGGTGATGGCGACCATAGGGACTGAGTCCATTTGAGCGGAGGCGATGCCGGTGACCAGGTTGGTGGCGCCGGGGCCGGAGGTGGCAACACAAACGCCGACCTTGCCGGTGGCGCGGGCAAAACCGTCGGCGGCCATGGCGGCGGCCTGTTCGTGGCGCACCAAGATGTGCCGGATGGCCGGGTAGGTGGAGAGGGCTCCATACAGAGGAAGCACCGCACCGCCGGGCAGTCCAAATACCACGTCAACGCCCTCTTTAAGAAGGCTTTCGCAAACTATTTCAGCGCCGGTTAGTTCCATTTTTTATTCCACTGCCTCGCTCATCCGGATCTCCGACTGATGTCGCGAGTCCTGCTCATCCTGAGCTCCGATTACAGTCGAGAGTCACGATGAAATCGGACTT
>JAPKDE010000245.1 GCA_028822675.1 Dehalococcoidia bacterium
AAAAACCAAAGCCGCGGCCAAAACCACGGTTAAAAAGACTACTACCAAGGCCACTGCCAAGAAAAAGCCCACTAAGGCCAAGGGCAAATCTTCGGCAGCTAAGTTGCCTAGTTCTGTTGGCAAGAGCCTGGTGATCGTAGAATCACCGGCTAAAGCTAGGACCGTTGGCCAAATACTTGGTAGCAAATACGTGGTGACTGCGTCTCAAGGCCATGTTCGAGATCTGCCCAAGAGCAAGATTGGGGTAGACGTGGAGATGGACTTTGAGCCTTCCTACGTCATCATGAAAGACAAGCGCTCATTGCTGACCCAGATCAAAAAGGCCGGTAATGAAGCTAAAGAAGTCTTCCTAGCCACTGACCCTGACCGCGAAGGGGAGGCCATCTCATGGCACCTCCAGAATGCGGCGGAATGGAAAGACTTGGCCACTCCTCCCAAACGAGTGGTATTCCACGAGATAACTAAAGAGGCAGTTGAAGAGGCCTTCCGGAACCCCCGGGAGATTGACATGCAACTCGTCAACGCCCAGCAGGCACGGCGCATACTTGACCGTCTGGTGGGATACCAGATCAGCCCACTGCTCTGGCGTCGAGTACAGCGCGGCACCTCTGCGGGCCGGGTCCAGTCTGTCTCTCTACGCATGATTGTGGACCGAGAACGGGAGATCGAGGCATTCGTGGCCGTTGAGTCCTGGACCATCGACAACCTGCTACGCAAGGCTGGCGAAGACTCCATCGATAAGAACCAATTCCCGGCTTTGTTGCACTCGGTTAAAGGCGAGAAGGGCCGGATTAGCATACCCAAAGAGGAAAACGCTCGGGCTTACGAGGCCGAGTTGGCCAACGCCGACTATAAAGTGGCTGAAGTTAGGAAACGGGACGTTCGACAACGGCCATCCGCTCCCTTCACCACCAGCACTATGCAGCAGGAAGCTGGACGCAAGCTGCGCTACACCGCACAGCGGACAATGTCAGTGGCCCAGCAACTATATGAAGGGCTAAGCGTTGGCAGTGGTGACCAAGTAGGCCTCATCACCTACATGCGTACAGACTCCACCCAGGTTGCCAGCTCCGCTTTAACAGAAGTACGTGAGTACATCCAGGAGCGGTACGGCAAAGACCATCTTCCGGCCAAAGCCAAGGTTTACACCAAGGCTTCCAAGGGCGCACAAGAGGCCCACGAGGCCGTTCGCCCCACGTCTATCAGGCGTGACCCGGCTTCATTGAAAGACTATCTTTCTACGGATCAGTTGAATCTTTACACCCTGATTTGGTCACGAATGCTGGCCAGTCAGATGGAAGATGCCCGTTCTGAAGCCACAACCCTGAATATTGACGCTACCTGTAAAACCTCAGGCAACGTGTACAACTTCCGTGCCTCAGGCTCGGTGCTGAAATTCGCCGGCTTCCGGTCGGTATACATGGAAGGCTTGGACGACACCAAAGAGCCCGACGACAAGAAAACTTTGCCGGCTCTGTCTGTGGATGACGCCCTAGACTGTTCCAAGATTGAAGCCAACCAGCACTTCACCGAACCGCCTCCCCGGTTTACTGAGGCTACGCTCATCAAGCTGATGGAAGAAAAAGGCATCGGCCGTCCCAGCACCTACGCTCCGACCATTGGCACGCTGGTGGACCGGAATTACGTAGAACGGGAGCGCAACCGTCTAACGCCGACCAAACTTGGTATCACGGTCACTGACCTCTTAACTGAGTATTTCACCGACATCATGGACTCCGATTTCACTGCCAGAATGGAAGAGGAATTGGACGACGTGTCCAGGGGCGATCGGGAATGGGTGCCAATGCTGGGTGAGTTCTACGGCCCGTTCCAGAAGGCCTTGAGCAACGCCGATGAGCTCATGCCCAAGATCCGCATGGAAGAAGAGACCGATGAGATTTGCGACTGTGCGGGCAGCGAAAAGTGCGAGCATGAGGATCTATGCGCCAAGCCCTTGGTAATTAAAACCGGACGGTTTGGGCGTTTCATGGCCTGCACTGGCTTCCCTGATTGCAAAAACACAAAACCAATCCTGAATAAGGTTGGAGTGATGTGTCCCAAGCCTGATTGTGGCGGAGAGATTGTTGAACGCCGCGCTAGGGGCCGAGGCCGGTCGTTCTTTGGCTGTTCCAACTACCCTGCTTGCGATTTGATTTTGAACCAGCGCCCGCTGAACACACCGTGTCCGGAGTGCAGCGGCCTGATGATTCAAAAGAACAAGGACAACGTGGCTTGCACCACCTGTAGCTGGACAGAAGCGGTGATTGAAATACCGGAAGGCGCTGAAAACTCGGAAGAGTTGGCGACGGTTGGCGACTAGCGTCGATAGCAGTGGTCATGAGGGTTTGACCCAACTTGACCACTACCTTGAGGCGTTTCCCCGCTACCTTCGCGGCCAGCGGGGTCTGTCTGAGAACACGGAACGCATCTACCTGGCCGACATGCAGACCTTCCGGCAATACCTGGCCATGGAAGGTCTGGTGCTGACTGACATGAATCGCCAGATGTTGCGCGGTTATCTGGCTTGGTTGGCCACCGAAGGCCGGGCCAACCAACAAGGCTTCGCCAGAGTCAGCGTTGCCCGCAAATTGACCGTTCTGCGCACGTTCTATCGGTTTCTAGTTCAGGAAGGGCTGTTCCGTTCTACCCCAGTACCATCTGGACAGAGTTTTAAAGTCAAAGTAGCCAAAACCCTGCCAGACTTCTTGGGACAACGTGAAGTCACTCGCCTGATGGACGCCCCGGATGAAACCACAGTCCACGGCCAGCGTGACAAAGCCATCTTGGAGACGCTCTACGCCTGTGGCGTCCGGCTGGCAGAGATTCACGGCCTAGACGTTGATGACATTAATTTTTCCAGTCGCGAGATACTGGTCCGTGGCAAGGGTTCAAAGGAGCGCCTGGTAGTTTTCGGTCAGCCAACCGAGCAGGCGCTACGACATTACATAACCGACGCCAGGCATGAATTAGTGGCCCGACCGACCGCCGCTCTGTTCTTGAATCGGTACGGGGAACGGCTGTCTCGACGCAGTTTTGAGAAATTGGTGCGTAAGTACTCAGTGCAAGCTGGCACCAGATCGACTGTGCACCCCCACACCTTGCGGCATACTTTTGCCACCCACATGCTGGAAGGTGGCGCAGACCTGCGGGTGATTCAAGAATTGCTGGGCCATACCAGCCCCACCACCACCCAGATTTATACTCATATAACCAAACAAGAGGCTTTGACAGCTTACTTGTCGCATCATCCCAGGGCTGACGAACCGGCCAACAGAATGCGACCGAGCAACTTGTCAGACGACACGGTTTCAGATGAACCCGTGATCACCGAAAAGGATAACTAAAGCGATGGCCAGTTTCTTGATCTTAAATGGCCCGAATATAAATATGTTGGGTCGGCGCGACCCAACTCAATATGGTTCCAAAACGCTAGATGAGGTCAATCAGGAGATTAGCCGAGTTGCTGCTGAGATTGGAGTTGAAGTTTTCTTCTACCAGTCGAACCTGGAAGGCGAGATGATTGACTGCATTCAGGAACACCGAGACAAGGTCCAAGGAATCGTCCTGAATGCCGGCGCGTTGACCCACTACGGGCTGAGCCTGAAAGACGCATTGATTGATAGCCGTCTGCCGGTGGTTGAAGTCCATCTGAGCAACCCTTCAGCCAGGGAACCCTGGCGCAGGGTCTCAGTGATTTCAGACATAGCCAAAGGCCAGGTTGCGGGATTTGGCTGGCGAAGTTACACTGCCGCCCTCGCAGCATTGGCCGCTATCGTAGCCGAAGAATCTAAAGCCGAAGAATCTAACTCAATCAATGTAGCTAAAAGGAATCCAGATGAAGGAACGAGTAGAGGGGCTCGTGGCC
>JAPKDE010000033.1 GCA_028822675.1 Dehalococcoidia bacterium
AACGCTACGAGGCAATGGGCGTGGAGCAGGTGTTCTTGCTGTCAGCCATCGGCCCACAGAAGCATGAAGAGGTGATGAACACGCTGACAATGTTTGGGAAGCATGTCATTCCCCACTTCAGGGCCAAGGAAAAAGCCAACGCCTAGCCCCGCCGATACAAATCAGGCGACACCCAGGCTCAGACGACACACGACAGTCACCCTAATTAGCCGGAGAGTACCCATGAAACTAGGGGTTGTATTTCCACAAACTGAGATCGGATCTGACCCAGCCGCCGTGCGTGATTACGTGCAGGCGGTGGAAGCGATGGGCTATTCCCACATGATGGCCTATGACCATGTACTGGGAGCTGACACCAGCCACCATGCCAACTGGGAGGGCAGCTACACCTCCGAGTCCATGTTCCACGAGCCGTTTGTGCTTTTTGGCTACCTGGCTGGCGTCACTACCACGCTGGAGTTGGTCACTGCAGTGCTGATTCTCAGCCAACGGCAAACTGCGCTGGTTGCCAAACAGGCCGCAGAAGTGGACCTGCTAACTGGTGGGCGGCTCAGGCTTGGAGTGGGCGTGGGCTGGAACCAAGTGGAATATGAAGCCCTAAACCAGGACTTTTCTAATCGCGGCAGTCGCTACGCCGAGCAGATAGAGCTGCTGAGAGAGTTCTGGACCAAGGACACGATCGGGTTCGAGGGTCGGTACCACAAAGTTGATCATGCTGGTATTAACCCACAACCGATACAAAAGCCCATTCCCATTTGGATGGGCGCTGGAGCCAGGGCTAACCCGGTACCAACAGACCGTGTTCTCAAGCGTGTGGCACGGCTGTCCGACGGCTGGTTTCCCCAGATGCAACCTGGCGACGATGCCAAAGCCACCGTCGAGAGGCTGAAAATATTCGCCGGCGAGGCCGGCCGTGACGGGGAAAGCATTGGGATGGAGCCCAGGATTAACTTGGCGGACGGCAATCCTGAACTTTGGCAGTCTCAGGCAAGAGCCTGGGAGGAAATGGGTGCCACTCACGTGTCGGTGAACACGATGCGGGCCGGGTTAAGCTCGCCTCAAGACCACATCAATGCAATTCAGCAGTTCAAAGAGGTAATCGGCTAGCAAAGCCTATTCGGGCCACCCGGTGGTGCTTGCTACAGCCTCACTGGCGTGGTCTGCTGGAATCGGTTCTTCCATTGTGAGCTGAAGTCTGACCGTGAAAGTAGTGCCCGCTTCCGCTTTGCTGTGAACGTCCAGCCTGCCATTGTGTTTGGTCAGCACTTGCTGACAAACGGCCAAGCCCAGCCCGGTGCCTTGGATTTTAGTCGTGTAGAGCGGCTCAAATATCTTTTCCAGCTCTTGAGAGTTCATCCCTGGTCCGGTGTCGGTGATGGTGACTTCTGCCATTGGATCCACTTTTTGCACGGCAATGGTCCATCTGCCACCGTCCACCATCGCCTCATTGGCGTTGACGATTAGGTTGGTAAACACTCGGCTCAGTTGGTCGGAGTCCGCCTGAACGTTCACCGGCTTCAGTCCAAATCTGTTGTTCACTGTGATTCCATTTGGGATGTCGATACCCCCAAGTGTGGTCTTCAGAACCTCGCCAAGGTTCACTGCCGTGTATGAAGGCAACGAAATTCTGGTGAATGAGATCAGGTCTTCAATGATCTTGTCGCATTGAGTGATCCGGTCATCCATTACTTGCAGGTATTCGGTAACTCGGGGTTCGGGAGTGATCTGACCAGCCTTTGCTAGCCGTGATTTCAGGAAAATATCCCGTTTCTGATTGCCCCACGTGGATTTCGTATATCGTGGGCAACCCCAGTAGACAACTCGCCAAGGGCTCCAAATTTCTCCGTCCGGACCAACTGGCTCTGGGCATCAAGGAGTTGCACGTTGGCCTGTTGCAACTCCTCGGTCCGTTCAAGAACGCGGTGCTCCAGGTCCCGGTTGGCCTGCTTCAGTTGATTATTCTTCTCTTTAAGCCGGTCAGACATGCGATTGAACTCGCGGGCTAGCGTACCCATCTCATCGTTGGTGTTCTCTTCAATCCTGAAAGAAAGATTGCCGTTTCCGATTTCAACTGCACCGTCTCTCAAGCGCAACAGCTTCCGGGTGATGGCCCGGGTGACCATGTAGCCGACGCCCAATACCAACAGTGACAACGCAGCGGTTACCATAAGGAGATTGGCTACCAGGCTGTCTCGGAGTCCCACAACTGGCGATTTGGTCAACGACACTAAGAAAGCACTGCGGGATACATTCCCCAGTGCCACCGGCACGTAAGCGGTTTTCAATTTCTTGCCGTTAATTATCGCTGAACCGACCACCACCAGGCCGCTTCGGGCTCCCATCACCGATTAATTGTCTGGGATTATAGAGAAATGCGTGGGCGGATCAGTGGATGTATACGATACGGATGCCGCTTCTCCGCTTTGGTTCAGCAGGGCCAAGATGGGGTATTTACGTTCAAAGTTCGTCTCTGCCAATGCATTGGAGTCGATCAATTTTCCAACACCGATCGACCCAATGAAAGTTCCAGAGTCCATTAGCGGTCGGAGGGAAACCAATAACCCTCCCTCAGGTGTCCGCACCATCTTGGTTGGCTGCTGCTCAGACATACCCAAGGATTTCAGTTCGTTGATCTGTTGCTGATCAACTTCCATTCCGGTCCGGTGTTCGTGACCAAGCTTCAGGCCATTACGGTCTACTACTTCCAGGTGTTGCAGCTCAAATCTCATCCTTGAATCTGCAAGATTGACCTGACGACCAGGGAATCTGATTCAAGCACTGATTCGAGAAGTATTCGGTTTTCAGCCAGAGTAGATGCTGATTTTTCCAAGTCATCGCCGAAGAGTTTAAGGCGCTTATCAACCAGAAGAATCTCATCTTCCAGCCGCTCCGTGCCGGTGACCGACGCCAATTGGTTCAACCCAGTGACTGTGAGCGGTAGGGTTACTGCAAGAGTCAGGGCCAGGGGTATTACCACCAGTAAGGTCAGCTTGGTCGACAGCGAAAAACCCCTCCGAACGGAGAAGCCCGGGAGACTGAGTCCTTCGAGTCCGATCGATTTACGGGGTTCGCGATGTAGTAATCGTGGAATATTCATCGGTTTGCTTGGAATTTCAGTTGTTTAGCCGCTGAAACAGGTGCCATGGTGAGTATTAGAACCACTGACTACAGGCAGCGCCGGTAACCGTTGTGATACAACCTTACCTTTGGCTAATGATTGGAAAATACGAATGCCGGATTGAAACTGAAGGCCAATATCCGCCCTTCAACTTAATTGGACAAATCTCTCAAATATAATCATGGCACCTTCAGTTGATAGACCTAAGTGCCGCTAGACTCGATTGTTCGTCCACTAGTGTCTAATTATTAGACCCACCGGGCCATAACCTCGGCCAATGTGGGTCATCAGGTAGTTTCTGGCTTGGAGTAACGCCCTCGGTCTAATACAGAATTGATTACTGAGTTGATTATGGGGCCCGTCGAGATTATTATTTTTAGACGTCTGGTTTTCATCAGTTTGGTTCGGTTATTTGGTTCGGAGAATTTGACATTATGTGTGGACGATTTACGCTCACATCCAATATGGACGACCTTCAGGGAAGGTTTGGTTTTTTGTCCCAATACGCGGAATCCAAAAGCACGGGATCTGAATACTTTGAACACGGCCCCCTGTATAACATCGCGCCCACCCAGCAGGTGCTAACCGTGACTAACGACGGCCAAAAACGAGGGGAGCCGATGCGCTGGGGGTTGGTTCCGTTCTGGGCCAAAGACCTGAAGGTAGGCGCGCGCATGATCAATGCCGTTGGTGAAACAATCGCGACCAAGCCAGCCTTCAGGGCGGCGTTCAAAAAACGCCGCTGCCTGGTTCTGGCCAACGGCTTCTACGAATGGAAGAAGGATGGCAACAGAAAGCTGCCCACCTATTTTTACCCAAGCAACGGCGAACCCATGGCCTTTGCCGGATTATGGGAAGCCTGGAAATCCCCGGAGGGCCAGGTGGTCCAGTCATGCACCATCATTACAACGTCGGCAAACCCCACGATTGAGCCACTGCACAACCGGATGCCGGTCATCCTGTCTGACGAGACCCAAGCCTTGTGGCTGGACCCGCTGACCGAAGACGCAAAAATCCTTGAGCCGTTACTGATTCCCGCACCTGTGGAGCTGCTGGCCTCCCATCCCGTGGCAGAGATAGTAAACTCCGTGAGAAATCAGGGTCCGGAATGCATCGTGCCGCTTTCGGAACGATTAGAAACCGCGACAGAAAATGCGACAGAAAACGACCCAGAAAACGGGGCTGCGAGCGGTCGTCTGTTTCCCTAGTCCCTATCCAACTATGGCCACTCCCCAACAAAACACACCCAACCAGGACACTCCCCCCTACAGCAGATACCGTCTGGTGATGGCGGTCTTGGTCTTGGCCGGTCACTTGAGCGTTGGCCTCAACGTCTTTGCGGTTTCACCTCTACTCACTCTGGCTATTGACGACTACGACATCAACCGGGCGACTGCCGGACTACTGGTTGCCCTGCCTTTACTGGTGGCGGCAGCCGTGGGCTTGCCCAGCGGAATACTAATCTCCCGTATCGGCCTGCGTCGTTCTTTCATGATTGGCTGGGCGACCATTGCCCTAGTTTCTCTTTCCGGATTCGCGCCCAACTTCATCACATTGTTGTTGCTACGGTCTGGCATCGGCGTGGGGTTCGCCTTCGTGCTAACCGGAACCGGGCCATTGTTGATGCAGTGGTTCCGGCCCAAAGAAGTAACGGTGATGAACGCCCTCACCACGGCGGCGTTGAGCCTGGGCATCGCCCTGTCGGTGGCCACAGCCGCGCCATTGTCCAAGATGGTCGACTGGCAGATGGTATTAACTATCTTTGGCCTACCCGGAGTTGTCGGCTTGGTGGCCTGGATTGTCTGGGGTCGGGCCACCGGCGGTACGCCCATGAAGTCTGGCGGCATATCCCTGAGTGAGGTTGGCATGGTGCTGCGCAACCGCGCAGTGGTGCTGCTATTAATCGCCGACGCTGGAATTTTGGTCCAGTACTCTGCCTTCACAGGATGGCTGCCGACTTTTTACAACGAAGACCGGGGTATCTCCCTGTCCCAGGCTGGCTTCATCACTGGGTTGCTGCCCCTCGTAGGCGTGTTTGCCGTGTTAGCAGGCGGGGCCATTGCCCTGCGGGTAACCTCGGCCCGGACTTTATTCGTTAGCTCCGGTTTGCTGGCCGGAACGGGCGGGTTGGGCGCATTTTTGCTTCCCAACCCCGAATGGATCTACCTGGCGGTGGTCGTTATGGGCATTGGGTCTTGGCTTTACGTCCCCACTCTGCTCACATTGCCCATGCAGATGGAGGGAATGACCCCGGAACGGGTGGCGGTGGTCTGGGGTTCTCTGCTGACATTTGGCGGGTTTGCCATGTTTGTCGCGCCCATCTTGGTGGGCGCACTGCGTGACGTCACCGGATCATTCTTCCCCGGATTGGCCATCTGCGCCGCCGCATCGTGGGCGCTTCTGTTTGCCGGCTTCCTGCTGCCCGGCAATGTCGAAGAAACCTAGGCACGAACTAGGCCGACCACAATCCGATTGACAACCCAAATCGCGGCGCGTACCTTAAAGCCGTCACGCCCACGACCACGTTTGATCTAGGTAAGCCCGTCACTCCCACGACCGAGTTTGGTCCAGGGCACAAATCCGCACATTTTAGGAGACTGACATGGGTAGAATTCCAGCCGCGACTCGTGAGACTGTTCCCAGCGACCAGACCGCCGAATTTGACCAGTTGCTTGCCGGTGCGGGCTCCGTGCCCCTGGTAGGACCTGGTTCAATATTCTGGCACGTCCCAAAGGCTCAGCAAGCGGTCACGGCCCTGAACAATTACCTGCGCAACGATTCGTCTCTGTCCGATAAGACCTTGGAACTCACAATGCTGGTCACAGCCCGCGAGAATGACTGCATGTACGTCTGGAACGCCCATGCCGCCTCCGCCCGCGCCGCCGGAGTGCCCGACGCCGTGGTGGACGCCGTTAGAGACCGGAAGGAGCTTCCCGCACTGGCGCCCGACGAAGCAGCCGTCATCAACTACGTCCAGGAGTTCTATCGCACGCACCGGGTGAGCCGCGGCGCCTACCAATCAGCAATCGAAGTGTTCGGCAAGCAGGGCTTGATAGAACTGTCGCTGGTCATGGGCAACTATGCCCTTATCGCCGTTGCGGTCAACTCATTTGACTCTGAGCTACCAGCCAACCGCACCGAGCCGGTGCTGCCCATTTAACCCGATTATATGAGAGAGTTATCATGGCTGTTGAACCGTTCAAGATAGATGTTTCAGACTCAGTCCTCGACGATTTGCGAGCGAGGCTGGAGCGTACCCGGTGGCCGGACGAATTACCCGGCACCGGTTGGGATTACGGGAGCAATCTTGACTACATCAAGGAATTGGTGGAGTACTGGCGCACCAAGTTTGATTGGCGCGCCCAGGAAAAGCTGATTAACTCATTTTCCCATTTCAAGACGGAAGTAGACGGCCTGGGGATTCACTTCATCCACGAGAAGGGCAAGGGGCCAAATCCCATGCCTTTGATCGTGACCCATGGTTGGCCTGGCACGTTCTTTGAGATGCACAAAATCATCCCGTTTCTGAGCGACCCGGCCAACCACGGCGGCAACCCCGCAGACTCTTTTGATGTCATTGTCCCGTCGATGCCTGGTTACGGGTTTTCAGACCCCACCACCGAGCGTGGTCTGGACGTGCTCAGCGTTGGCGACCTCTGGGCCAAACTGATGTTAGAGAACCTTGGTTACCCACGTTTTGGCGCTCAAGGTGGTGACTGGGGTGCCAGCGTCACCGCCAAATTGGGTTTCTCCCATCCCGACAAGGTAATTGGCATCCACTCTACTTCCGTAACTAGACCCACTCCCTACATGGGCCCCGGCTCCAGGGAATTGTCCGATGCCGAAAAGGCAATCATTCGACACCGGACCGATTGGCAGGCATCCGAGGGCGGCTATGCCCACATCCAGGGCACTAAACCTCAGACACTTTCCTATGGACTGAATGACTCGCCCGCCGGATTGGCCGCTTGGATCGTGGAGAAGTACCGCACGTGGAGCGACTGCGGCGGCGACGTTGAGTCTCGGTTCACCAAGGACGAATTACTGACCACCGTCATGATCTACTGGGTGACCCAGTCCATTGGCTCATCCACCAGGCTCTATTACGAGACCAACCGCAAACCCTGGGACCTGAAACAGGGCGAGCGAATAGAAGTCCCCTGCGGCATTGCGTCGTTCCCCGGCGAGAACACAGTCCCACTCCGGGAATGGGCTGAGCGCTCCTACAACGTGCAGCATTGGACCGACATGCCCAGCGGCGGACATTTTGCCGCCCTGGAAGAACCGGTAAATCTGGTGGCGGACATCCGCGACTTCTTCCGGCCTTTACGGTAGCCAAGAATCTCGATTCGTCTCGTATGAAACGCTGTATATTCTGGAATATTATCCACATAAAAATTGGCTGCAACGACCCTACGCATCTGACAGCGTACTAGCATGAGACTACCCCAGCCCCGTTTAACTCCAGACTGGTTGTTCACCTACACCGGCGTAATGTTGTTGTTGGGCGTGGCCGTGAACTGGGGCGCGGGATTCACTCAGTTTGCCCACAGCCTGACACTGCCATCCATGGAAGTGGATTTGGGCTTGTCCCACACCAAGGCTGGCTTGGTCATAACCGTGGCCAACCTGGTACGCATCTGCAGCACTTTCACGGCTGGCACTCTAGCTCCACGTTACGGCAGTCGTTTCATCATTGGCGTAGGCACGGTGGCAGCCGGCAGTTCCATGATCATGCTGGGCTTATCCCAAACTTACCTGCTGGTATTGTTGTCGTCCGCATTCATGGGCGTCGGCACTGGCATGGCCCTGGCTCCCATGATGGGTCTGCTGTCCCGGTTTTTCCGAGTTGGTGATCGGGGCCTGGCCGCTGGCTTGGCGTCCATGGGCGGCAGTTTCGCCTTCATTTTCGCCGGCGTATTAGTGCCGTGGTTGGTGGGAAAAGACGCTGATGAGGGCTGGCGTAATAGCTGGTTTGTCTTCGGAGCCTTGGCCATTGGCATCGGGCTTACCGCTCTGATTTTCCTCAAGGAACAGCCCAAGTCAGCCGAGGGCGGAGTTAGTGCCAATCAAGCTGCTCCGCGTGTTCGGGGCGCCTGGCCCATGGCTGCCTACAAGAGCCCTATGATCTGGCTGGCGACTTTCCTAGCCTTCAACACCGGTTGGTCCCAGGGTGTGTTCAACGCCTTCTTCGGCGTTTATCTCTCCCAGGAAAACAGCATCAGCCTGGGCACCGTCGGGCAATTGGTGGTTCTCATTGGCGTGATTAGTATCAGCAGCGGCACTTTCTGGGGAGCATTGTCAGACCGGGTCAGCCGAGGTCAGGCATTTTTCTACTCGTACGTGTTACAGGCCATCGCCTTTGCCTTAATGGCCCTGTTCCCCGGAATAGTCAGTTTCATCATCGCCGCCGTTTTGATTGGTTTCACGCTCCGGGCGGCGTACACCATCTGCGCGGCCTGCTCCGGGGATTACGTGGCGGTGCAGTTTTCGGCGGCGGCATTCGGGTTGATTTCTGTGGGGGCCGGACTGGGCAATGCCCTGTCTCCCACCGTTGGTGGTCTCATCGCCGATAGCTTTGGTATGCATTGGTCATTTGCCCTGGCCATGATTGGTGCAATTGTTGGAATGGCAGCATCGGTGGTGATGATCAAAAACCCGGCAAGTAGACAAGCAACTCTGCCAGCCCCATCTACTTAAAATCCAGGCTAAGAACCGGTCTGCCAGGAAACAACTCGCGGCTCCAGGTTCACCGAGCCCTTGATCGAGAATCCCCCATCTTTTTCTTCTAGGACATCAGGCAGCAACTCCTCCAGGCGCTCCATCTCCGCCGAATTGGGCGTTACGTAAAGGCGACGGGCCAGTTGATCCTTGGCTGCCTCCAGGCTCTCAAAACCCCGATTACGCTCCGTATGGACCACATGGATGTCAGGCTCAACCCCCAACTGCGTCAGTACCTCTAAAAACTCGGGCAGGCTGGGCAACGGCGAACGTGGAACGCCGTGCATCGGCTCCCACAGCGGGTATATCTGTGACTGTGGCGGAGCTTGGTAGACGATGACCAGTACCTGCTTGGCATGCTGCTCAAGTTTTCTGACAAACGCCTCAATGTCTTGAATCACGTATAAGACGTGGCAGCAGATGGCCAGGTCCGCCTGGGGAGCTTGGGCGTCCAGCCATCCCGACTCGATGACTTCAACGTTTGGCACATTGAATTCTGACGCAACTTCACGCAACACCCGGCACATGCTGGGTGACGGCTCCACAGCAAACACTTTTTGGGCCTCCAGCGCCAACGGCAGCGCCAGTCGTCCGCCACCGGCCCCAACGTCCAGCACCACCTGCTCTGGCGTGACCAACTGCCGCAGATAATTTACCAGCGGGTCGTCAATACGCCGTGGGTCAGCCCTGAATTGCTGGGCAAAATTACTCCACGAGTCAGCCGGTGGGTCTTCTTTCCGCATGCTGTCAGACTGAGCATGCTCCACGCGTACCATCTCGTTCCAATGTTCGGTTGCGCTCATGATTCCCCTTTGCCAATGTTCAGTTGCGCTTATAAGTCGCCTTTGAATGAACAATTCTGCTTTAGCTGTCGTATAAATTTTAAATCAGAAACACAGTACGGGTAAAATACGATCTATGACCTGCCGGAGCCATCACGTTTGCTTAGTCACAGCTATCATAATTGCCACATTTTTTATTGTGGCTTGTGGCGGTGCTGGTTCTCCTACGCCGCCGGGACTAACTAGTACCACCTTTGTTCCAATCGCAACTACACAGTCCAATCCCACGGCGAACCCGCTAACAATTGCCACACCCGCCCGAGAATCCACGCCTCCGGCCAAGCTGCCAGAGCTGGCTTTACCCATGGTGTTCACACAATTCAGGTTAGGCCGACTCACGAATCTGGTGCAGTCTGGTGAGCGCATTTTTGTGACCGAGCAGACTGGCCGAATTGTGTCATTCCCAAGAAACCCTGACGCATCCGCACCAACCTCATTCTTGGACATCCGAGACCGGGTGAGCGATTCCGGAAACGAGGAAGGACTGCTGGGGTTTGTCTTTGATCCAGAATTTGACTCCAACGGCCATTTTTTCGTCTACTACTCAGCCGCCAGCCCGAGACGTTCAGTCATTTCGCGGTTCACGGCAACTGATTCGTCGGGCCAAAGCGTGGCTGACCCGGATAGTGAATTGGTCGTTCTGCAAGTGCCGCAACCATTCTCGAACCACAACGGCGGACAACTGGCCTTTGGACCGGACGGCATGCTGTACATTTCCCTGGGTGACGGCGGCTCAGGCGGCGACCCCAACGGCAACGGTCAGAACAAGTCCACTCTGCTGGGTTCCATCCTGCGTATTGACGTTTCCAGCCCATCGGCCGAGAAAGCGTACGCAGTACCTGCCGACAACCCATTTGTTGGCTCCAGCAGCGCCAAAGGAGAGGTCTGGGCCTACGGACTGAGGAATCCTTGGCGTTTCTCCTTTGATCAGCAGAACGGCAACCTGTGGGCCGGAGACGTGGGCCAAAATAGCTTTGAAGAGATCAACCTTATCGAAAAGGGCGGAAATTACGGCTGGAACACCCTAGAGGGCAAGCACTGTTACTCTCCCATGGCCAACTGTGATCCTTCCGGCACAACCCTGCCGGTGGTTGAATACGGCGCGAGTAATGGCTGCTCGGTAATCGGTGGCTACGTATACCGAGGCTTGGCAATTCCTGAACTAGCCGGAAACTATATTTACGGCGATTATTGCTCTGGGTTGGTGCGTGGTTTCCGGTACGAAACCGGCGAAGCCGTTGGGGACTTATTGCTGGTGAATTCAGGCGTGAATATCACATCATTTGCCGAGGACGGCAGCGGCGAGATTTATGCGCTTTCCCAGGACGGGCGCATCTACTTGCTGACCTCCATGGCCCCCTAGTTGTAATATAAGTCGGTATTTCCCGGCCCTAGCAGTAATTCTGTAGTTAATCGCGGTTCCGGAAATTGACTCCGGAGACCAAATTTCAGGAGCAAGCATGACCTATTTCCCATTAACCAAGCATCAACTTGACTGGCAGGAGCGTGCCAGAGACATCGCCGCACGCGAGTTGGCCCACCGGGCCGACGAAACTGACCGTCTGGGACGATTTCCCACCGAATCGCTGGACGCCCTACGCAAAGAAGGACTCTGGGGCCTGCGGGTTCCCAAGGAGTACGGCGGCATGGGTGAGGACATGGTCACCACCTGCGTTATCGTTGAAGAACTCTCCAAGAAGTGCCCATCCACCGCCATGTGCTACAAGATGCACCTAGAGGGCGCCGAAATTATCTCCATGATTCCCACGCCTTATCAGGTAGAACATTATGTTGAGCCACTGGCCAAAGGTGAGATATTCACGGCGGCGGCGGGCGGGGAATCGGCCGGTGCTGGCGACGACTGGACGCCCGTCAACACCGTCTCCGCAGTAACCAAGGTCCCCGGCGGCTACCAACTGGACGGCGTCCGCAAGGCTTACGTGACTTCAGCCGGACACTGCACGCACTACGAGTTCCGGACCCGCGTCGGCGAGGACACACCCCAAACGAATGGAACCAAGTTGTTTTTCAAAGAGGACCAGGTTGAATGGGAGATACTCGCTCCTTGGGACGGTCTGGGCATGCGCGGCAACAGCAGTTCGCCAGTCAAGTTCACCGGTTTCGTGCCTGATGAAGGACTTCTCGGGTCGGAACACACCATCTACCCTGACACGGACAAGTTCCTGCGACCCATGCTAGGGCTCACTTACGCTGCTGCCTACCTGGGAATCGCCTCCGGTGCTTATGAGATCGCGCTGGAGGAGATGCCACGCGAGTACCGCAGCGGCGCTCGTCGAATCGACAACATAATTTACCAGCGCCGCATGGCTGAGATGTCCACTCAGATCGAAGCTGCCCGGACGCTCATGTTCTCAACCGCCCTCTGGTTTGACCAAAACCGAGGCAACAATGACCTGCCGTACCTGCAGGCCAAGGTTAACTGCTCAGAGGCAGCGACGAGAGTCACACAGGACCTGATGACCTGCTTCACCGGCACGGCGTTTGCCCGTCGTTTGCCCTTGGAGCGTTATTTCCGGGATGCCCGCGCTGGGCTGGTCATGGGCATGGCCAACGACGTGGCCTACCAGAACATGATCCCTCACCTATTTCCAGGGAAATAATCGTCTTCAACTGAATCCATTCATCAAAACAGGATGTAAATATGCCAGATAAGTTAGTCGGAGCAGTCGTCAGGGGTAGCACTATTGCTGAAATACAAGCGAACATCGCCCGCGCTGAAGAACTGGGCGTTCATGCCGCGTGGATGACCGCCGGAGGGGCCAGCTTGGACAGCTTAACCGCCTTTGCAGCGTCGGCGGCTGCTGTTGGTCCTTCAGGAAGAATCAAGCTAGGGACGTCGATCATACCCACCTACCCGCGCCACCCACTGGTGGTAGCGCAGCAAGCCCAGGTTGTAGCCCAACTGGCGCCGGGTCGTCTCCGGCTAGGAGTTGGCCCCAGTCACCGGCCGACCATCGAGTCCATGGGCATCGATTTCAACAAGCCCCTGGCACACCTGAGGGAATACATCCAAATCTTGAAAGGCATCCTGCAAACGGGGTCGGTGGACTTCAAGGGCGAGCATTACTCCGCCACCGCCACCATCGCGGGGCCGTTAGACGTCCCGGTCATGGGCTCGGCCCTCAGAACTGGTTCATTTGAACTCTGCGGGGCCGTGGCCGACGGCGCAATCAGTTGGATTTGCCCCGGTGTCTATCTGCGTGATGTGGCATTACCGGCCATGGAAAAGGGCGCTAAAGAAGCGGGCAGGCCGGTGCCACCACTCATCGCCCACGCTCCGGTCTGTGTCCATGACAAACCGGACGAGGTGCGCGCTGCCGTGCGTGAACAGTTCGGCCACCCAGGCTTGCCGTTCTACCGGAACATGCTGATCGCGTCCGGCTACCCTGAGGCGTCAAGTGGAGAGTGGAGCGACGCTATGATTGACGGAGTGGTTATCCTGGGCGATGAAGAAACCTGTGCCCAGCGAATCCAAGAATTATTTGACCTGGGCGCAACTGAAGTCCTGGCCTCGCCCGTAATCACCGGGCCAGACCGGGCGGCGTCACTAGACCGGACCATGAGACTACTCGGACAGGCTGCAGGCGCAGTCAGATAACCGCTCTGGCGGCAATTTCGGCACTAAAAGGGAGAACATGAGATACGACGTTGTCATTGTTGGTGGTGGATCTGCCGGTTGCACGCTGGCCACTCGCCTGAGCGAAGACCCCAACCGCTCGGTTCTGCTGCTGGAAGCCGGGCCGGATTACACGACCCTGGAGCAAACGCCTGACGAGTTGAAGCTGGGGCACCGTCAGGAAGCGTCCGACAGTGAATCGCGGTTCAACTGGGCCTACAAGGGCCAGGGTACTACCGACCAGACCGTGCCCATGCAGGTGGCGCGGGGCAAAGTCATTGGCGGCTCGGGTTCGGTCAACGGGCAGGTCTTCCTTCGGGGTGTGCCCGAGGACTACGACTACTGGGCCGCCGAGGGCAACGACCAGTGGAGTTTCATAAATCTGCTGCCCTTCTTCCGCAAATTAGAGACCGACCTAGACGTAAAAGACGATTTTCACGGCACCGACGGACCCATCCCCGTAAGGCGACTCGCCCGGGCAGATTTCATGCCGGTAAATGAAGCCTTTCACCAAGCAACTATTGAGGAAGGTTTTCCCGAAGACCCAGACATGAACAACCCAGACTCCACGGGAACCGGCCCGGTGCCGATGAATAACCCTGAAGGCATCCGCACCAGCGCTGCCCTGGCCTACCTGAACCCCAACCGCCACCGCCTGAATTTGACCGTCAAAGCCAATGTCCTAGCGCATCGGATAGTCTTTGACGGCGACCAGGCAATCGGAGTGGAAGTAGAAAGCGGCGGCGAGACGTTCACCGTGGAAGGGTCAGAGATAATTCTCTGCGCCGGCGGTATCGCATCGCCCCAATTACTACTGCTATCCGGGGTTGGGCCGGCTGCTCACCTAAGCGAATTTGGCATCCCAGTGATCAAAGACCTACCCGGCGTGGGGCAAAACCTGCGCGACCACCCGCTGGTCACAGTAGAACTTGAGCCCAGAAACGGGGTTAAACTGGCCACGATTGAGCCTAGAATCCAGAGCGGGCTGCGTTACACCGCCGATGGGTCGTACACCAGAAACGACATGCAGCTTTTCCCATCGTCATTCACCGGGCTGCGGGCTGGCGACCCGCTACAGGGCCGGAGTCCCGACCGCCCCCAGGGTATGAGAATCACCTGCATACTGAAGCTGGCCGATAGCTCTGGTGAGCTGACACTCAACTCGGCTGACCCCGCCGACTCGCCCCACTTGGAATACCGGTATTTTGAGACTGAGTGGGATCGGCAGCGAATGCGCGAGGCGATTCATCTGTCGCTGGACTTACTGGAACACCCATCGTTTGGGCCGCTGATAGAGCGTCGCATCTCGCCCACTGACGACGATGTAGCCACCGACGATGCCCTGGACGCCTGGCTGCGGCAGAATGTCGCCACCACTCAGCACACTTCGGGCACCTGCAAGATGGGTCCGGAGTCAGACTCCATGGCCGTGGTTGACCAGTACTGCCGTGTTCGCGGGCTGCAAAATCTGCGGGTGGTTGACCTATCCATCTGCCCCAACGTCGTCCGCGCCAACACCAACGCCACGGCGATCGTAATCGCAGAAAGGGCCGCCGGCTGGATCAGCTAGCGGCCCTTTTGGTTTTTTAGAACGTTGTTGCGGGTTAGGTAACTGGAGACTCAGGCATCTGAGCAATCTTGCCAAACACCTTGGGCGCGGTCTCGTCCTTGAATGACAGTTTTTGCGATTGTTCCTGCCAGCCTCGATCGGTGTCCAGATCAACGCCCAGACCGTCGGCGACGCGGCACATGTAATTGAACAGTGCCACCACGTGAACAATGTCCACCACGTCGGCGTCTTCCCAGCCAACGCTGCGGAGTTCCTCCACCCAGTCTTCTGTGACTGATGATGGGGTTGTTGTTAGAAATTCGGCAAACTCCAGCATGGCGATCTGCTTGGCTGGTAGTCCGGCGTCATGGTAGTTCTCGCCCAGTTGCTCGGCTAGCTGCGATTCGGGGTCCTCACCACGGAGGGCATGTGCGTGAGCAAGGGTTCAATACTGGCACTTGTTGGTGGCTGACACCACCGCGACCACCATCTCGCGTTCGGCTCGGGACACGCCGGACTTGCCAAACATGACTGACGAAACGTGCGCCATTAGGGTTTTCATGATGCCCGGCTTGAGGCTACTCACCGCTTGGACGTTGGGAATACGTCCGCGCGATTTAATCATCGTGTCGTAGGCTTCTTTCAGTTCACCTTGGGAATCCTCATACGGAATAGTTTTCACGTACGGCATTTTGTGCCTCCGTTTTAAGTTTTAGTCTTGCCGGTTTAATGTTGGGGAATGGCAGCACCGTCATTACCCGCAAGCCAACGGTAGGTTCCATTAGATGGCTCCAATAAAGGGTTAATTTGGTGTCGTTTGACAGTATTCGGCTGATATACTGGCGTCCAATTTCCCGCCTAATAGCGGCTTCAAAAGGGGTAGACATGGGAATTCTAAACGAAGATATGAAACGGGTGATCCGGCAGCAGCGGATGGGCTTCATGGCCACCGTGTGCCCTGACGGCTCCCCCAACCTCTCGCCCAAGGGCACGGCCACAGTCTGGGACGACGACCACCTAGTATTCGCCAACCTCGGGTCTCCGGGCACAATCGAAAACCTGAGCCACAACTCGGCCTGCGAGCTGAACATAATCGATTACTACCTCCGCAAGGGCTACCGGTTCAAGGGCACGGCAGAGTTGCTGACCAGCGGCCCCCGGTTCGAAGAGATTAAAGAGGCCTACACCACCGGCAGCCGGGGCATCAACCGGTCTGGGAATCCGGCCCAAGGGTACGTCCTCATAACCGTAACTAAGACCGCGCCGCTCATGTCTCCGGGCTACACACCAGGGAAGACTGAATCCGCGATGCGGGAAGAGTGGACCGGGTATTGGGCTGAGGTCCAAGAATCCAACGGGTAATAACTCAGTTCGGACTCACCGCATCCATGGACTAGACCTGGTACCGCATCACTGCATAATCTAGGGGTTAACCCATGTCTTGGATCGAACAAGATGAGGAAGCCACAAAGAACCTTCCGCCGGTAATTTCAGTCATCTCCATCAATAAGCAGGCCATGGAGGCCGTGCGGAACCTGAACGCCAATATCACCTTTGGCGCCTCAGCCCTCACCAGTGTGCAGGAAGAGGCCATAGCTACAGCCGTGTCCGCCACCAACCGGTGCCGGTATTGAACCATGTCTCACGGAGGGTTCCTCCGTCAGCATTCCGACGACACCGAGTTAGCCAACCACATCATGCACGACTACACTCAGGCTGATCTGGACGACCAGACCAAGGGCATGTTGGACTTCGCCGTTAACCTGACCAAAGACCCATCAGCCCACCGCAAGGCCGACATCGAGCGGCTACGCGGCCTGGGTCTGAGCGAACAACGAATTCTCTCAACAGTCCTGATTACCTGTAACTTCAACTTCATGACCCGGCTGGCCGACGGCCTGGGCGTGGAAGTTCCAGAAGCACGATTTGATGACGCCTAACGTTGGATGTCAGACAACGTCCAAGCCATGTCCTGGCTGATGGACCGCAAAGAGACTTAGTCAGCAGCCTGATCGACTATCTATAGAGTCGGTTCAGGTTGGCGTGTGTGTCCGGGTTAAGGTCTTTGCCGGTAAACGCTGCATGGTCGGCGGCATACCGGTGGGCGCGGAACACTGCGTTGGCGTAACCGAACCTACTACCACCGGCCGTTGGCGGGTTCCCCTCGAAAAATGGGCTGATGTACTCCCAGACTATCTCGCCGCTTGGAGTTACCTCAAACACCCTGCCCGGAGCGCCCTCACAGATCAGAGTGTTTCCGT
>JAPKDE010000246.1 GCA_028822675.1 Dehalococcoidia bacterium
AAACGGCTAACATATAGACAATCTTATATTGGAATTATTATAATCTAATAATAAATTGTTATTAGTGCAGACTTAATGGTTGACCACAAACTGATCTGTTTCGCTGGATTAGCGATTTTACCCGAAAGGAGAGTTACCGATGGCCAGTGCCGATATCGAGCTTATAGCTCACCTGATGCGACGCGCCGGATTTGGCGCAACCTACGAGGAGTTGGAACAATTCGCTGCCAATGGCTATGACGCTACGGTGGACGAATTGCTCAGCCCCATGGAACAACCTGACCTTGAAATGGACTTGCTGGAACGCTATTTCATCGACTGGAAAGAGATGAACGCCCTGGAAGTAAACCAGGCTTATCTCACCTACCGGATGATTAACACTAAGCGTCCTCTTCAAGAGAAGATGACTCTCTTCTGGCACGGTATATTCTGCGTTGGTAACTCCAAGTGCGAGCACGGAGCCCAGATTCAGACACAACTGAACATGTTCCGCGAGAAGGGCATGGGCAGCTTCCCCGAGTTGCTGCTAGCCCTCTCAGTTGACCCCGCCATGGTCTTCTACCTGGACAACTGCATGAGCCACAAGGACGCTATCAACGAGAACTTTGGCCGTGAACTCCTAGAGCTATTCGCCATGGGCGTCGGCATGGACGGCGAGGCTAACTACTCCGAGGAAGACGTTAAGGAATGTGCCCGGGCCTTCACCGGCTGGACCATTGCCAACGCCATCCCCCGTTACCCCTACGGTCGCTTTCCATCTATGTTCGCTTTCAACGCCGCCGACCACGACTACGGCGAGAAGACTTTCCAGGGTGAGACGGGCAATTTCAACGGCGACGACATCATTGAAATCATCGTGAAGCAGCCCTCTGCGGCCCGTTTCATTGCCCGCCATCTCTACAACTTCTTTGTGGCCGATGAGCCTCAGATTCCCGCCTGGCAGGGAACACCACCCCGCGACATCGACGCCATCAAAGAGATGGAAGACGCTTATTTCGAGTCGGGTTACAACCTCACTGCCATGCTGCGGGTGATGTTCAAATCTGACTGGTTCAAGGCTGCTCGTTTCGAGAAGGTCAAGAGCCCCGCTGAGACCGTTGCCGGGACCATGCGGCTGGTCCAGGACTTCACCAGTCCCAAGCCCGGCCTGCACCCCATCGCCATGGAAATTCGCTACATGGGCCAGGACCTGATGAACCCGCCCACAGTCGAGGGTTGGCACACAGGCCAAGAGTGGATTGACAGCGGAACCTTGGTCGAGCGTATCAACTTCACCGCCGACCAAATGGGCAACACCGACCTACCCGGAGTGCAGGCCATCATTGCACGCCTCAGTTCCGAGAATATTAGCGATCCCGCCAAACTAGTAGGGCGCTGTTTGGACATGCTCGGCTGCTACTCACTGCCCGACGAGACTCGCGCCTACTTGGTGGAGCACATTGGGAAATCTGGTGATCTTAACCCCGGAACAGAAGTCTACGGCGCCCAGGTTGCTCAGACCCTCCAACTAATCGTAGCTACCCAGGAATACCAGTTCGCCTAAGCGAACCTAATCACTCAGAAAATCTCCGAAATTTTTTCCAGGAGTACTCGAGATATGACCTCAACCAAGAAAGATCCAGTCTTGGCCGTTTTGCAACTTTCGGGCGGCAACGACGCCTTGAACACCATAATTCCCTATTCCAACCCTCTGTACGCCGACAACCGGCCTTCAGTTCGCGTGTCTGAAGACCAGGTTCTGCCGATCAACGACCAGATTGCCTTCAACCCGGCAATGGCTCCGATCAAAGAGCTCTATGACCAGGGCAAAGTAGCCATCATCCAGGGCGTTGGCTACCCTAATCCCAACCGTTCGCACTTCCGCTCCATGGACATCTGGCACACCTGTGAACCGGAAACCGTGGGCAACGAGGGCTGGCTGGGCCGAGCCATCCGCGACCTTGACCCCACCGGTGAAAACGTACTGACCGGAGTGAACTTTGGACGGGGTCTTCCCCGCTCCCTGGCTGCACCCGGCGTACCCGTAGCCTCTGTGGGCAACCTTGAGACCTACGGCGTGCTGACCGGCATTGAGGACGACCAGCGGGAAGAAGCTTTAGACATTTTCACTCGCATGTATTCCCCGGCAATGGGTCGAGGCCAAGTGATGGACTATCTCTCCCACACCGGCATGGACGCCTTGAAGGGCGCTGATATCCTCAGCACCGCGCCGGAGAAGTATTCCTCAACCGTGGAATACGGCGGCAACTCGGTGGCCCAATACATGAGGAATATCGCCCAGACCCACATCGCCGGGTTTGGCACTCGTTTCCTCTATACCACCGCTCCCTATAACAGCTTTGACACCCACGCTGGCCAGATGGTTGGTCATTCCAGGCTCTGGTCTGAGGTATCCGCAGCAGTACGAGATTTCCAGTCTGACCTTGAAGAGAACGACGCCGCCGACAACATGACCTTGTTGGTCTTCACCGAGTTTGGCCGCCGAGTCCATGACAATGGCTCCGGCACGGATCACGGCTCTGGCGGAGTCGCGTTCGTACTCGGGAAAAACGTCAAGGGTGGGCTCTATGGTGAGTACCCTTCACTGGATGAGAGCAAGTTGCTTGAGGGCGATCTGCATTTCAATAACGACTTCCGTGGTCTATATTCCACGCTGCTCGAGGACTGGATTGGCATCGATGCCAAGACAATCGTTGGTGGGAATTTCGAAAAGATGGACTTTATTTAGACAGCCCCGAAAACCAACCTGAGCAGAAATCAACTGAAGACTAATAAGAGGTAACAATGACTACTGAAGTGCTGGGAGTATCCCTTCAATACAGTCATAGCATCGGGCGCGGCGAATTCGCCGGCCCCGGATTCCGCAATCCAGTGGCGCTGGCACGTGGCGCAGAAGGCCTGATGTACGTGATCAACCGGGCCTATGAGTACCGGCCCGACGGCAAACGCGTCACGATCTGCACCGTTGACGAAGAATACATCGGCGAATTTGCCCGGGGCGTCAATACTGCCGGAATCACCGACATCGTCACCGAGGATGGCTCGCTCATTTGGCCCACCAGCGTTGCCTTGGACAAAGAAGGCAACGTCTATGTCGCCGATGAATGGCTAAACCGAATCTCCATCTTCTCCAAGGACGGAGAGTGGATTGGCAAGTGGGGCACTGAAGGCAGCGGCGACGGCGAAATCAGCAAGCCGTCCGGCATGGTCTTTGACGCCGACGACAACCTAATCATGGTCGACAGCCAGAACAACCGGATTCAAAAGCTCACCAAGGATGGCAAGTTCATCTCCGCGTTTGGCTCTCAGGGCTCCGGTGATGGCGAGTTCAACCTGCCTTGGGGCATCGATTTAGATAAAGAAGACAACATCTACGTGGCCGACTGGCGCAATGACCGGATTCAGAAGTTCACCAAGGACGGCAAGTTCCTGATGGCCTTTGGCACTTCCGGTAGTGAGCCGGGCGAGCTGAACCGTCCCACAGGCGTGGCTGTAGACCGCACCGGCATGATTTACGTGGCCGACTGGGGCAACGAACGCATGCAGATGTATGATCCGGCAGGCAAGTTTGTAACCCTGACCACCGGTGACGGCACAATGTCCAAGTGGGGCAAGGACAAACTGGACGGCAACGCAGAGATGTGGGAGCTACGGGAGATTGCCCAGGGTCTGGAACGCGAGAAAGACTTCTGGGGTCCGGTAGCCGTAACCGTCGACGACGAGGACCGCGTGTTTGTGGTGGAGTCTTGCCGCAACCGCATCCAGGTCTACCGCCGACAAGAGCCCATGTTCCAGGGCGGCGGCCGCCTGTAAAACAGCTGTCAGCCATAAGCTTTCAGTTATC